>JBARMQ010000650.1:0-28249 GCA_049802535.1 Bryobacteraceae bacterium
AGCGATAGCCGCCAACATTTGTGTGGCGCCCACGTACGAGCCGCCCCACATTCCAACACGTCCATCGGAGTAGGGAAGAGCGGCCGCCCACTCAATCGTGTCGTAACCGTCCTCCGATTCGTGCCGGAAGGTGTACCACTCGCCTTCTGATGTATATCGGCCACGAACGTCCTGGATTATGGCGACAAAGCCATTCGCAGCCGCGAGGTATCCGAACGCAACGCCACCGGTTTTGTTGTATGGAGTTCGCTGGAGCAGAACGGGATAGCGGCCGTCCTGCTTCGGACGATATATGTCGGCACGCAGAACCGTACCATCCCGCATCGTGACTGGCACTCCGCGTTCTACGACTACGCTCGATGGTTGAGCTTGTAATCCTAAAGCGCCGAGCAGCGAGACCGCGACGGACCATTTGTTAATCACTAGAAGCGTACGATATCACGGTATCTCGTTCATTAAACCGCAAACGGAGAGCAGCCGGCCGGGCCGCTCCAGTTGTATCGCCGGGCTGCGGATCGCTCACCTTTTCGGGACACCGTCCACGCTTCTGGAGTGGAATCGCGAAACCAATTTTCGGGACTAGCACCGATATTTCCCGCCGCAGCCACGCTGAAGGCTTGACGAATGGCCTCTTGCTGAAGTTTGCCTGTGGCAGACGGATCCGGCGAAATGAAGAGCGCCGCGCCACTTGATGCGATCAGATCCAGCCATTGCCGGTTCAGATCCCACGGAATGGCGGGAGTAATGCCAACACAATCGGGGTCCAAGGTAAAAAACGTGTTGTTTTGAGGAAGGCGGAACGCGATCGTATTGACGCCCATGCGACGAGTCCGTTCCCACTCTCTCCCGCTGGTATCGTCGCCGGTGCGTTGCGATTCAAAGATGCCGGCGCTCAAGTGGCCGATGGTGTTGCAGCCCGTCAGCAGAACTCCGTCACCGGCGGCCTGGCGAAGGGCTTGATACAACGCGAGTGTTACCTCGGCGTTCGTCCGCGAGCGATCTTGAAAATTCCAGCCGGGAGAGACAGGAGTTGGGCCCATTTCGTTGCCCCACTTTCCCAACAAATCATAGGTGGAGAAATCATGTTTGATGAGTTCATATCCCCATGAGGCTGGATTCTTCACTTTGGCAATTACTGAGTTCAAAGCTTCCGGTATAGTCGGATCGAACGACAGTTCATGCGCGCGTTCCGACCGCTTACCAAAGCGCGCACCGGGAAGCAGCAGATTGGGAGCGGTATTTTTAGGCGCTTCCAGTGGGCGAATCCAAAGGCCTGGACGGACTTGATGGGATTTGATCTGGCGCGCCAAATCGGGCATGTCGGGAAAAGTGGGAGGGCCATTTTCCCATCCCATATCGATGACGGTGAAGGGACGAACCTTGTTATCGCGCGACAAGTCGGCCACCAGCGCAGCATCACGCAGCGTCTGTGCCGCGCTGTTTTTGCCATACGCGTAATACCAGTCGTTGCTCCCGTAAAGTGGCGAGTATGTTAGGCGCGGCTTCGGGCATAGGGAACGGCAAAAGGCGGTTGCCGCTTCCATGGGCTTCTCATCCGCTGAACCTTGGCGCGTGATCACTCTTGCGGCAAGAAGTTCGCGTCCCCGGAGTTGTACGCCAGCGCCTCCGTTTGAGACGTCGAGCCAAAGCGAAACGCCGTCGGCGTCCAGTTGCCAGAAGCAGAGCGCTGACGCCTGAGTTTGAACGCCGTAACCATGAACCGCCGAGCCATCGTACGCGAGAAAATACCAAGGCATGACCCGTTCTGGGACGATAGATCGCCAGGCCAGTTCTCCGTAGCTCCGCTCCCATGCATCGCCGAGTAGAAGCGGGTTGCCCGTTATTGCCGAATGCCAGCGGAGATGAATACGAATCGGTGCAAAGTTGTCCGCGGTAAGGCGGATCGGAAGGCCGGCGGAGGAGGGTGCAAGGTGGACAGCAACGCCTGCAGCGCTCCAACGATTGCCGGATAAAGAAAGCGGAACCAACGTATCGGACGAATAGACGGCCGCATAGTCGGGAACGCGCAACAGATCGAGAAAGCCGGAGGAGCTTAGAGGGCTTGTGCCGTGGTTCGTTTGAGACTTTGAATACCCGGTGGCGGCGAGACTGAGTGCACCGCCAAGTATCGACCGACGAGAAGTCATAACGCCTTGATTCTATGTGAGGAGGATTTGCCTTCATATACTCAAGAGACAAGAGTCAATTGTTCATGCCTCAAATCCTAAATCGATTTAGTTCCCGTATCACGCAACCGCCCTCGCAAGGCGCTTCACAAGCCATGCTGTATGCCACCGGCATGCGCGAAGAAGATATGGCCAAGCCGCAAGTCGGGATTGCCAGCGTTTGGTATGAGGGCAATCCTTGCAATCAACATCTACTCGAACTGGCGTACAAGGCGAAGGAGGGTGTTGTGGATGCCGGAATGGTCGGTATGCAGTTCAACACCATCGGAGTAAGCGACGGCATCTCAATGGGGACGGAAGGGATGAGTTTTTCACTGCAATCGCGTGATCTGATTGCCGACTCCATTGAGACCGTCATGAGCGCGCAGTGGTACGACGCGAACATCTCGATCCCTGGATGTGACAAGAACATGCCGGGTTGTCTGATTGCAATGGGCCGGCTGAATCGTCCTTCGTTGATGGTCTATGGTGGGACCATTCGCGCCGGTCATGAGAATGGCAAAGTGCTGGACATTATTTCAGCCTTTCAAAGCTATGGCGAATTTGTCGCCGGCAAGATTGACGATGCCGAGCGGCGGCAAATCGTGCGGCATTCGTGTCCGGGAGCGGGCGCATGTGGCGGGATGTACACGGCGAATACGATGGCCTCGGCGATTGAAGCCCTGGGAATGTCGCTTCCTTATAGCTCATCCACGCCCGCCGAAGATCCGCTCAAGTTGCAGGAATGCGTGCAAGCGGGCCACGCGATTCGGCGACTGCTCGAGCTGGACTTGAAGCCGCGCGAAATCATGACGCGCGCCGCCTTTGAGAATGCGATGACGATCGTAACGGTGCTGGGGGGCTCGACGAACGCTGTCCTGCATCTGATTGCGATGGCGCGATCGGTGGATGTGCCGCTGACGATTGACGACTTCCAAAGTGTGAGCAGGCGCGTTCCGCTGCTTGCCGACTTCAAACCGAGTGGCAAATACGTGATGGAGGATCTGCAAGGTGTCGGCGGCATACCAGCCGTGATGAAATTGTTGCTAGAAGCGGGATTGCTGAATGGCGACTGCTTGACGGTGACGGGAAATACGGTGACGGACAATCTGAAAAGCCTTCCCGCGCTGGCGGCAGGGCAGCAAATTGTGCGGCCGCCTTCGGATCCGATTAAGCCGACAGGACACATTCAAATCCTCAAAGGCAATGTCGCTCCGGAAGGCGCAGTTGCCAAGATCACGGGGAAAGAAGGGTTGCGCTTCTCGGGCCCGGCGAAGGTTTACGACTGCGAAGAAGACATGCTGCACGCGGTCGAACGAAGCGAGATTCAGAAGGGCGATGTGATCGTAATCCGGTATGAAGGCCCAAAGGGTGGCCCGGGAATGCCGGAAATGCTGACGCCGACTTCGGTGATCATGGGCGCAGGCTTAGGCAAAGACGTCGCAATGATTACCGATGGCCGTTTTTCCGGAGGGTCGCACGGATTTATCGTGGGGCACGTGACGCCTGAGGCACAGGAAGGTGGCCCCCTCGCACTGCTTAAGAACGGCGACGCGATCACGATTGATGCAGAGAAAAATGTCATCTCGGCCGAGATTGACGATCACGAATGGACTGCGCGGCGTAAAGCCTGGACGATGCCCGCCTACAAGTCAACGCGCGGGACACTCGCAAAATACATCCGCCTTGTGAAGAGCGCGAGCCACGGCTGCGTCACCGACGAGTAACAACCTTGTCGCGGGAGTGGCCGCGCGGTGATCGGTTCGGAGAGAAGACGAAGTACCCCGGTCCTCAAGGAGACCGGCGGAGCTTGGTACGAGGCATGCTTTAGAATCAGAAGAGTGCCTCGAGAGGGCGCGTAGCTCAGTTGGTTAGAGCGCCTGCTTCACACGCAGGAGGTCGCAGGTTCGAGTCCTGCCGCGCCCACCATCCATTTCAGGAGATACAAACACAGGAGAGAGTTAGAGGGAGTTGATGTGACGTGAATTGTGACGTAAAGGCTCAATTCGCTTTCGTCGACTCGGGCTTCTCTTTCATTCACTCGCCAATGCCCGGCGCACCATGGCGGGCTCCTTCGCAATCACCGTCAGATAGGCTCGAGCGGCCGAATCGGGCTGCCGACCACCTTGCTCCCACTCCTGCAAGGCGCGGTTGCTGATGCCATACGCTCGCGCGAATTCGGCCTGAGACATCTTCACTCGCTTGCGAATGGCCTTGACGTCGATCGGCTTCGGCCAGACCTGCTCCAGCTCCACCTTGCCCCGGAGGTGCGCCAGGACAAGTTTCATTCCCTCGATCAAGTCTACGCCGAAGGGCGCTTTCTTCTTCACCTTGGACTTACTGGGCATTCTATTGCACTCCTTTCAGATGGGCCGCGATCTGTCGCAATAGATTTGGAGACCTTTCTCTGTGATCATCCGGACCCCCCAAAAATTCATTGCAAAACCCGACATTCTCTCTGAACACTTGAGGCCTTAAGATTACTGAGCTCGACAATTCCGCATCTCCTACGCACGCGCCGTTTTTTGCTGGCAAGAACAGTCTGGCTCATTTGAGCCGTCAGGCGAGCTATAATGATCCTAAGGTATTTGGCGTGATCGCACCTGAATTGATCGCTGAAATTCTCGGCCTCAGTCCCGCGATTCGGACTGTTGGAGAGTTGGAATCCGCTGTTTCTGCCGGCCTTCCCAAACGGTCCTTGGAGCGGCTTTCTGCTCGACTCTACGATGATCGCAGAGTCGCAAGCGCGTACAAGTTCAAGGTGGTTCCACAGGCAACCTGGAAGCGTCGGGCCAAGCGACTCTCCGTTGACGAGAGCGAACGCACTGAACGTCTCGCTCGTGTTCTGGCTCATGCCGAATACGTTTGGGACGACCGCGAACAGGCCCGCGAATGGATGAGCAAACCACATCGCGAACTCCAAAACAGTTCCCCGATTGAAGTCGCGCGTACGGAGCTTGGAGCGCGGCGGGTCGAGGATCTGCTAGATAAGCTCTTCTACGGGCTTCCTGTGTAAGGTGATTGCGTACCGTATCGCCGACGTACGTCATCCCGTCTTCGATGGGACGGGAGCGATGCTCCACGGCGGGCGATGGAACTCTATTGGCCAGCGGGTTATCTACGCAGCGGAAAGCTATGCCGGCGCTATGCTAGAAGTCCTGGTCCATGCAAATCTCAGCGTTCCGCCCAAAAACCATCGGGTTGTGCGAATTACCATTCCGGATCAATTGGAGATTGAAACGGTTGAAGGCCGTTCGTTGCCCGGCTGGGACTCGGAAGATTTTACAGTGACGCGTGCATTCGGCGATCAATGGTTGCAGCAGCTCAGGACATCAGTCTTGCGAGTCCCAAGCGTTATCACCGAAGGCAGAGAAAGCAATCTGCTCTTTAATCCAGCACATCCGCATTTCACGCTCATTCAGGCGGCTGTACCAGAACAGGTCCATTGGGATATCAGGCTCTTCTCGAACACTTCCGAAATAGGTAGGTGAGCGCCTGACTAAAGACAGCGACCGGTGACCGAGACCCGAACTAATCGGGCTCACCTTCAGGCTCGGGGAGTACGTCGTTGTTGCCTGCGACCCAAACGTAAAGAGTCGGCAAAAGAAACACGCCCAAAAGCAGAGCGGCGACCAAGCCTCCTACGATGACGATGGCGAAAGGCCGTTGCGAGTCAGAGCCGATACCGCGCGAAAGTGCCGCCGGCAGAAGGCCTACGCTCGCCACTAACATAGTCATCATGATTGGCCGCAGTCGCCGGACAGAGCCTTCGATCGCAGCCTCCAGAATCGCTTCTCCACGGGCTCGCAACTGGTTGATGTACTCGAGCATAATAACGCCGGTTTGCACTGAAACTCCGAATAGCGCCAGAAAGCCCACACCGGAAGAAACGCTGATATGCGTTCCTGTGATTAGTAAGGCCAATAGTCCGCCGATAGGCGCCATGGCCACGTTAGCCATGATGAGGAGCACCCATTTCACCGACTTGAACATGGTGTATAGAATCATGCAGATGACAAGCAAGGTAATCGGCACAACAAGGGAAAGCCGTTTTTGCGATCGCTTGGCGCTCTCGTACTCGCCAGCCCAATCGAGTTTGTAGCCCACAGGCAGTTTGACCTTCTGCGAGACCTTAGTAATCGCTTCTCCCACAGCGCTTCCCAGGTCGCGCCCCACGATGCTGTACTTCAGCGCCACATAACGCGAGTTTGCCTCACGATAGATCTCGGAAGCGCCGTCGATCACGCTCACGTCGCAGAGCTGCGATAAAGCCACGCGTTCGCCCGAAGGAGCCACCAGGCGGATATTCTCGACTGCTTCGATCGTGTTGCGGTATGGGGCCGCGTACCGGACAACCAGGTCGTATCGCTGTTCGCCCTGAAGAACCTGTCCGACGGTCTTTCCGCCGACGGCAGTTTCAACGGCATCCTGAACATCGGCAACATTGAGGTTGTAATGAGCGGCTTTTTTGCGATCAACTTTAAATTGCAGGTTGGGTTGTCCGATGACGCGAAAGAGGCCGATGTCGGTCACGCCCCGGATTGATCGCATGACATCAACGATTTCCTGGCCCTTGCTCTCCAGCGTTTTCAGGTCGTCGCCGTAGATCTTGATCGCCAGCTCGCCTTTAACACCGCTCACAGCCTCTTCCATGTTGTCGGCAATGGGCTGCGAGTAATTCCAAAGCGCGCCGGGAATTTTCTCCAGTTGACGGTCGATGGAGTCGATCAACGCCTCTTTGTTCTGGTGGAACGCAGGGCGCCATTTGTCTTTCGGCTTCAGATCGATGAAGTATTCGGTGTTAAAGAAGCCGGCGGTGTCGGTCCCGTCGTCGGGACGGCCGACTTGCGAGACAACTTGGGTGACTTCCGGAAAGGAAGCCATGATAATTCGCGCACGGTCCATGACATCGATCGCCGCAGTTGGGCCGGTACTGGGAGCCAGCGTGGCGCGTGCCCAGATGGCGCCCTCATCAAGATGCGGAAGGAACTCGGAACCAATGATGCCGCTCATCATCATCCACACGGATGCGCCGAATGCAAACGCCGCGATAGCGACTGTCATCCAGCGGAAGCGAATCGCCCGGCGAAGCAGCCAAAGGTAACCGTGGGAGAGCGCTTCCATAACCGGATTGCGCCACTCGCGAACTTGCTTGCCGAAAAGCAGGCTGCACAGCACAGGGGCAATCAACATGGAGAAGATCAAGGCGCCAAGCAGCGCAAACGAAACCGTCCACGCCATCGGCTTGAATAGCCGCCCTTCGACTCGTTGCAGAGTGAAAATCGGAAGGTAGGCCGTGATGATGATGCCAATCGAATAGAAAACCGGCCGCTGAACCTCATGCGCCGCTTCGCGAATGGAAGTGATGGCGGGCTTGTTGTCGCTGTTGTGGCGACCCATGTAACGGATGATGTTTTCCACCATGACCACCGCGCCCTCTACCACCATTCCGAAGTCGAGAGCGCCGAGAGATAGCAGGTTGGCTGGAATTTTATTCAAGTCAAGACAGATGGATGCGAAGAGCAGCGAGAAAGGAATGGTGAGAGCGACAATAAACGCGCCGCGAATGTTTCCCAGGAACAAAAATAGAATCACCGCGACCAAGATGATTCCTTCTGTCAAATTATGGAGGACCGTTTGCGTGGTATAGGCAAGCAAGTCGCTGCGATCCAAGTGGGGAACGACCTTCACTCCAGGCGGGAGCAGGTGTTCATTCAGCTCTTTAACTTTTTCGTGAATGCCCGCCAGGGTGGATTCAGAGTCCGCGCCCTTTCGTAGCAGCACGATTCCTTCCACCACATCGCTGTTATCGATAATCTTTCCGTCCGCCCGGTGAATGGCCTTCGCAATTTTGCCGAGGCGTATCTTTGGGCCTTGTATGACAGTAGCGATCGCACTAATCGGAATGGCAATGCCGTTCTGGTTTCTGATCAACGTGTTGTCGATGTCGCTGACATGATCCACTAAACCCAGGGCGCGGACGTTGATCTGCTGCATACCGGCTTCAAGGAAGCTACCGCCGGCATTCACATTGTTGTTCGCCAACTGCTGCTCAACTTGGCTGATACTCAGCCCGTAAGCAACCAATTTATTAGGATCGACGCGCACCTGATATTCGCGGGTGATGCCGCCGAAGCTACTGACATCCACAACATTCGGAACTGATTTGAACTGCTTCTCGAGCGTCCAGTCCTCGAGAGATTTCAGCGCCATGACGTCGTAGCTGGGGTTCGTGCTGTGGAGCGTGTACCAATAGATTTGGCCGACGGGACTGTAATCGGATCCAATCTGCGGCTGCAAGTTGGCAGGCAAGCTGACCTGGGACAGCCGTTCCAGCACCTTCTGTCGATTCCAGTCATTGGTGGATTCGTCATCGAAGATCAGGCTAAGGCTGGACAACCCAAAAATGGAGACGGAGCGCAAATGCTCAAGGTGCGGAATGCCGTTCATCGCAATTTCGAGCGGAATTGTGACTTGCTGCTCGATTTCTTCAGCGGCCCTTCCCGGCCACTGTGTGATCACTTGTACGTAGTTATTAGCCACGTCGGGATACGCCTCGACCGGCAGATTGTGGAAGGAAATGCCGCCCCAAATCAACAGCAGGGCGGCGCATAAAACTATTAGAAATCGATTGTTAAGTGCAAAATCAACGACGGCGCGAATCATTTAGTAGTGCTTTTAATAATGCTTTCCCCAAACTAGCATTTTGGGACTGCGCTAGCCTTGGACGGCGCGGACGGCGGACGGTTTCGGGAATCACATTCCGAAGTTAAATTTCGCCGTAGGGATGAAACGGAAAAGGGCGTCTCGCGAATGGTCATCGCGGGACGCCCTCTCTCCGGCTTGGTTGAATGCGTTTTACTAGGGCGCCGTGTAGTTCACCGCGTCGATGTAAGCAACACCCGTCCAGTAATCGCTCGATTCGAACGAAACTCCTAATTCCATTGCATTAGCGGGAACTTTGATTGTGAAGGTGGTCCATGCGCCAGGTGTGAACGTTGTCGTTTGTGTGTCGGTGGACCACTGATAGCTGGTATTGCCAATAAAGGCTGTCACCGACGACACCGCCGCATCCGCCGGCATGTATACATGAAAGGTAACAGTACCGCCTTGTTTCATGGAAGTATTCGAGACGTAGACAACACCCTGAAGATTTGCGCCCGTCGTTGCGGTATCAAATGAGATTGCTAACGAACGTGCTCCTTGATACCGGACCGCCGTCGAGGTGCTGACCCCGGCGACCTTATGAGTCGAATCCATGCCCCAGTTCTGGACGCCGTTCTCAAAATTGTACGTGCTGGTGTCTCTGACGACAAGCCCAGGGCCGCCGGATCCAGGACCCTGTATGCAACCGCAGTTAGATGAGTTGGTGACGGGCATAGTGGCCGCAATTGCTCCGAGCAGGGGCTCGCCTGAGGCATCTTGGTCGATAGACCAAGCCATGACTCCAGCGAGATTCTTCGACTCTGCCCACTTCACTTTGTTTGTGATAGTTGTCGCGTCATCGTATTGATAAAGAACGTCGCCGGTGGTATAGATCCATGCGTCCCCGGCTGTGTTGTGATACAGCTCGTTACTGGTAATTTGCGGTGCGATATAGGAATAGTCGAGGACCTGGTTCGGATTGGTGTAGTACACGCCGTACTGGCCGAGGGAACCGATTTGACCGGAAGCGCCCGTCGTAACCGCGGTCATGCTCGCTTTCAAGACGCCCGTGAATTCGACACCGTAAAATGGCATCCCCAGAGTCAGTTTGGCCGCCGGGATATTCGTGGCAAATCCGCCTTGAGTGGTCCCTTTGATCAGGTTGTTTACATCGCTCTCGACCTGAGCCACAGGGGCATTCGCGCCAGTATATTGGGTACCCGCTTGGCAGGCGTTGTTCACGATCGTACAAAGCCAGCCGCCGGCGTAGTCGTACGTCATGACATTGAAGAAATCGACAGAACTTGTCGCTCCTGGAACCGGACTTGTTTTCGCTCCAGTGAAGTCGATGTACGCCGCGCCGCCCTCTGGACCAATAGCGGAGGTAAGCAGCGGCTGGCCCTTCAACTGATTGGCTTGCCAGAAGGCATTCAGCGCAACCCGGAAGTCCTGCATCAACGCGTTGTATTTATAAGTGTCGTCGCCGCTTGTAATCGTGGATGCATTTTTGGGTGCGGCCGGTGATTCCCAGTCGAGATCGATGCCGTCCACCAGTCCGGGCGTGAACGAGCCCAGAATTGAATTAACGCAATTGCTCGCAAATCCCGGATGTGATGCTGCATCGGAAAATGAACCGGAACCGTTTGCGCCACCTACAGAGATCATGATCTTCAGCATTGAGTTTGTCCCCTTAAAGTTTGTAAAATCCGTCTGCAAGGTGGACACTGCGGCGGGCAGGGCGGTCGTATTCGGGATACTGCAGGTATAGGGAGCGCTCGTCGATACGCTGGCGAACGCATATACAAGGTGAGTCAATTGATTCACGTTCAATGAAGGCACGGATGTCGTTGGTCCCTGCCAATAGCCGACGACGTATTGGTTGCCGGCAAATGCAAGAACAGTTGAGACGGCCGAAATGGCCAAGAACTGGGCGATTCGCCGGATGGGCGAAATCCCGGAAGTCAAAAAGCGGAAGCGGCGGAGTGTGGTTTTCATGGAAGAGTCCTCGGTAGTGGTTTGGATCAACACGGATCAGAGGGTTTTTCTCTCTCCAGCCGATCTCAACTCGGTATGCGATCTTTTCTTCCAATTTCTTCGCTGAATCTAAAAATATTTTTCGCAAAGTCCCGGCGGATGATACCGTGACGTCTATGCACAAAATGCGGCGCGTCGGCCGAGCCGCCTTGATCGTCTGCTTATTCGCTAGCGCTTTGAGTCATCCCGCCGAATCGCAGACCGCAAAATTGCAGAGCAACGATGACCGTTTGCAGTGGTTCCGCCACGACAAGTTGGGAATGTTCATTCATTGGGGACCGTATTCCTATCTGGCAGGTGAATGGCATGGCCAGCAAATCCCTGTCGGCAGTGAAGCCGAGTGGATCATGCAGCGCTTCAATATTCCGGTCGCGCAGTATCGCGAGATGGCGCATCACATGAACCCGGTAAATTTCGACGCGGACGCATGGGTGGCCCTTGCCAAGGCCACCGGTATGAAGTATCTGGTCTTCACAGCTAAACATCACGACGGCTTCGCCATGTATCACTCTCAGGTCTCCCACTACAACATCACGGAGTGGACCCCGTTCCATCGCGATCCGGTCAAGGAGTTGGCCGAAGCATGTCGCAAAGCCGGCATCCGCTTCTGTGTCTACTACTCACATCGCGAAGACTGGGAAGATCCGAACGGCTACGGCAACAACTGGGATTACGATCGGTCCAAGAAAGATTTCTCAAAGTATCTGAATGACAAGTCGAAGCCGCAGTTGCGAGAGTTACTGACGAACTATGGGCCTCTCGGATTGGTTTGGTTCGACCGTGGAATGGATACAAACGAACATGCACAAGAATTCGTCGACTTAGTTCATTCGCTCCAGCCGCAATGCCTAATCAATGGGCGGGTGGGTGGCTATGGACAGGACTTACTAGGCGATTACCAGGACATGAATGACAACGGCATGCCCAGCGGCGGTCTGACTGAGCCATGGGAGACGCCGCAAACGATGAATACGACTTGGGGCTATAGCAAATTCGACCAACAATGGAAGACGCCGGGGGACGTGATCCATCGGCTGGTCGAGATTGTCGGTAAAGGCGGCAATTACCTGTTGAATATAGGTCCTATGGCGGATGGAACAGTGCCGGCCCCTAGCGTGGAAACGTTACACCAACTTGGACAATGGATGCAGGTCAACGGCGAAAGCATTTACGGCACGTCCGCAAGTCCGCTCGGCGAACAGCCATGGGGCTCCACGACGGTGAAGGGCAATCTCGTCTATGCGCATGTGTTCAGTTGGCCGGCGGATGGCAAGTTGCGCATTCCTAATTTGGAAAATGCGGTACTCGATGCGTATCCACTCGTCGACCCTCAACACAAACTAAATGTGAGCAAGCAAGATGGCACCCAGGTGATAGCGTTGCCGCACGCTGCTTCAGGCCCTGATGATACGGTGTTCGTCATTCGCCTGGACGGTCCGCCACGCGTTGCGCCGACTGAGATAACACAAGGCAGTGATACACCGTTCTTGCTGGACTACATTCCCGCCATTACATCCGGCAAGGCGCTCAAACGGTTCAATCGATTTGGCAAATTTCACATTGCGAAGTGGACCGGCCCGAATGACGCTGTTCGATGGCATTTATTGGTGAGCCAAACCGGCAAATATCATCTTTGGATTACGTATTCGGCCTCGACAGAATCGAGCGGCAATCGCTTTGTCATCTCCATCGGCGAACAGACAGTCACCGGAACAGTCAAGCCAACCGGAGAGGCGTATGACTACAAGACATTCGATCTCGGCACTCTGGACATCTCCAAAGCTGGTTCTTACGTTTTAGAGCTGAAACCCGCCGCTGAGTATGGTCATAATCTGATGTATTTTCAAACTTTGGAACTGGCGCCTTCGGTCCCGCTCATGGTGGAGTGAGACGCAATTTCCGTATCCCACACGATCGGGGTGTTGCCGGCAGTCCAATTCGCAATGCGCGGCCCATAATAAGCTTCCAGATTCGAACGCTTCAGTTTCATCGTCGGCGTCAGAAAGCCTTTATCGATCGTCCACCCGCCATCGACGATCGCGATAAATTTCAACTGTTCGTAGTCTTCCAACTTTGCGTTCGTCGTTTCCAGCATTTGCCGCAGGGAATGTTCCAAGGCGTGCCGCCCATGCTCTGTCAATGCATTCTGACGGGCGTGCGGTGTTAGCACTACGGCCGCGCAAGGAGCCGGCCAATCCGCGCCCAGCACCAGGCAAGTCTCGATTGCCGGGTTTCGGCCAAGCAACGCCTCAATTCCAGAAGGCAACACGTACTTGCCCTTGCTGGTCTTGAATTGTTCTTTGATGCGTCCGATGATTTTCAGCCATCCGTCAGCATCGATTTCACCCAGGTCGCCGGTTTTGATAAAACCGTCTTCCGTTACGGCGTCACGTGTCAAGTCCGGATCTTTGTAATAGCCCAACATGTTCATGGCGCTTTTGATCAGCACTTCGCCGTTGGGCGCGATGCGCGTCTCCACGCCCGGCGCGAAACGTCCCACATAACCAGCACGGAACTCACCGTTGGGCGCGGTATGGGTGATGCCCGCTTCGGTAGTGCCAAAGCCTTCGGCCAAAGGCAGTCCCAGATTTCGCCACCACATCAGCAGGTCCATCGGCATCCCCGCCGAACCGGAGGCGGCTAATCGTACGGTATTCAGGCCGAGCTGCCGGAGGATCTCTTTACGAACTAAATCACCGGCCAAAGGTACGTGCGTCAGCAGTCCCAGCGTCGATTCTGGCATCTTCTCCCACACCTTCTGCTGGAACTTTGCATACAGCCGGGGAACAGAAAAGAAAACGGTGGGGCGCGCGGAATCAAGGTCGCGTAGAAACGTCGGCGTACCCTCGCAGAAGTGAACAATCAAGTTCTCACGAATGGCTGAGGCCTCGGTAAGGGCGCGTTCCGCAATGTGAGCCAGAGGCAAATACGAGAACAGCCGCTCGCGCCCGTGGTGGCCCATAAACTGGATCACGGCATCCACACAATGCGACAGCGCGGCAAAACAGTGCATGACTCCTTTCGGATTTCCGGTAGTCCCTGACGTATAGATGATCGTTGCCAGATTGTCCGGCGGCGGCACTGGATTGTCTTCAATCGGATTGTTTGCTGCAAGGGCCGCATACCACTCGATGGCGCCGGTGGAGTCTGCATGCGATGCCATGGGGAACTTTACACAAAGCGCACCCGAAGGAATTGCCGCGGATAAGGCCGGCGTCTCAGTCGGGCCGAGGAAACAGGCGACGGGTTCACAATGCTGCATCAGCCGCCGGCCGGACTCTGCAGTCGACGATGCGTAAATCGGCACCGATACGTGGCCGGCCATCCAGATCGCCAGATCTGCGATGATCCACCAGGCGCAGTTGCCGGAGAGAATCACGATACGTGAACCAGCCGGCCATTCGTGCGACCGGAGGAATGATGCCATTCGCCGCGCTTCGTGCATTGCTTGTGACCAAGTCCAAATGCGGCTCAACGCGCCCATCGGCTGAATTAGGAATTCATCGTCGCCACAGGTGTGCTCCCATTGGTAAGCAGATTCCAGCAATGATCTAGGCGGCATAAACGCTCATTTCAATCTGGCGATTCCACGCTCGCTCCGCGTATATTCAATGCGGTGATTTGCGCGATATCCAGCAGTTGAGGCGGTGTTTCGGACAAGGCCGCCAATCCATCGCGCAGCATGGTATTGCAGAACGGGCATGCCGCGCCTACAATGCCGGCGCCGGTGGACATTAATTCTTTAGCGCGGTTATGGCTGACTCGCTCACCCTTTTCCTCGCCCAGGAACGCTAGTCCACCGCCAGCTCCGCAGCAAAACCCGCGTTCTCGCGTTCGCGGCGGTTCGACTACTGTACCCGCCAAGGCCAGGACTTCGCGGGGTGCCTCATAGACGTCGCGATATCTGCCGAGATAGCAAGGGTCGTGGTAGACCACCGATTCGCCGGCTGACTTAGGAAGCTTGTCCTTATAGCGCGCCATAAATTCGCTGTGGTGTTCGATTTCCGGCGTATCGCCAAAGTCGCCCCAATCCTTAGAAATCGTTCTTACGCAATGCGGGCAAATCGATACAATCTTCGTTACCTGATTCTGCTTCACGATTTCGAGATTCTCCTCGGCCAATTGCTGAAAGAGCAGATCGTTCCCGAGCCGCCGCACAGGATCACCCGTACACTTCTCCTTACGCAGCACTCCGAATGTCGTACCAAGATGCCGCATCACTTCGGTGAACGCGATGATTATTTCTCGTCCTTTGGGATCATACGCGCCCATGCAGCCCAGCCACAAACAATATTCCTGTGAGCCGTCGAAGATGGGCAGCTCGCGCTTCTCAATGAATTTCGTACGTTCATTGACGCTCAGCCCTAACGCGTTTCCGTTCCGCTCCAAATCCAGAAATAGCTTGGTGCCGTGTTCGTCTTCCCACGATCCGGTGTTTACCGCACCCCGCCGCAATCCCACGATGACCGGCAGATGTTGAATACCCACTGGACATTGGAATTCGCACGCGCCGCAGGTAGTGCACTGAAAGGCTGCCTCTTGCGAATTGTATTTTCCAAGCAGAGGCTCGTCTGAAGTAGGGCCCAAGTCGTTGAGATAGCCGCGAAGGCCCAGGATCACTTCCTTCGGGTTCAGAACCTTGCCCGTGTTCGCCGCCGGACAATGTTCGGTGCAACGCCCGCACTCAACGCAGGAATACGCCTGCAGCGAAACGAGCTGCGTAACGTCTTTTCCCGTCACTAAACCGAAATCTTCGTCTCCCTTTAGCGGAGGGATTTCGCTGAAGCCGTTGCGCGAAAGAAATATGGTGAAAGGGCTTAAAACAAGATGAAGATGCTTTGTGTGCGGGATTAGCGGCATAAACGCCAGGATCGTCAAACTGTGTATCCACCATAAAGAGCGGGATGCTGCACTCTCCCCAGGTACAAAGAAGGCCGCAATGTAAGTGACCATCAAAAGAAAAATCAGAAACGCGATGATGCCGGATTCATACGAGACCTTCAATCCCAGCCATATGGGCCGCACAAAGAACCTACGCACGAACAGGCCGGCGATCGATATGGCGACCAGTAGCGCGAATATTCCCGCAAAATCGAAGTAGAACTGGCCAAACGTGCCATCCGGAGCGAGAAACGAAAGCCCGAACGCAGCTGCGAAATGATTCAGCGACACCAGTGCAAAGACGCAAAATCCCCAGAACACAAATGCGTGAGCGAGGCCCGGCAGAGGCCGTTGCGCAATGACTTTTGCCTGGCATAATACTTCCCAGAAGAAATCCCACACGCGGCGGCCAAGGGGATGAAGCGAAAAGTCCGCATCCTTCTTCGCAGTCCAGATTCGATGCCATACCGGCCCGAATCGGTACCAAAAGCCGGCAGCCGAAGCCACGATCAACAGCGTGCACAACAGCGTCTCCCACGCTGTAAAATGTTCCGGCTCGGAGTAGAGCGCGAATGCCGCAGCCGCAACAAATGAAAACAGCATGTAAGCCTTCCAGTAAGATATCAGCAGCAAATGCCGCCGTTCCTCCTTCGTAAAGCAGCCGTTCTCGGGGCGGGCAACATGGGATCGCGCATTGCCGCACACCTTGCCAACGCTGGCGTCCCCGTTGTGTTGCTCGATGTTCCTGCCAAAAACGATCAAGGCGATCGCAATCGCATTGTCAACGCCGCTTTGGAGGCTCTCCACAAATCGAAGCCAGCCGCTTTCTTCGACCCAAGCGCAGCCCGCTTCATCACCACGGGCAACTTCGATGACCATCTGGACCTGTTGAATGATTGCGATTGGATAATCGAGGCGGTTTCAGAAAATCTCGACATCAAACGCGCCTTACTGGCCAAAGTAGCGCCGCACCGCAGCGCGGACGCCATCATCACCACAAACACAAGCGGGCTGCCGGTGAGCCAAATTGCCGAAGGGATGGACGATCAGTTCCGCCGCCATTGGTTCGGAACACATTTTTTCAATCCTCCGCGCTACATGCGGCTGCTTGAGATTATTCCCGGCGCCGAGACTGATCCTTCAGCGATTGAGGCGATACGTCACTTCGCCGATACGCGTCTTGGCAAGACGATTGTGTTAGCGAAGGACACACCAAACTTTATCGCCAATCGGATCGGCATATTTGTGATGGCGAGCACGATCCGGGTCATGCAGGACATGGACCTGACCATTGAACAGGTTGACGCCCTAACCGGATCGGCATTGGGCTGGCCGAAAACCGGTACCTTCCGTCTGGCCGATCTGGTCGGCATCGACGTTCTGGCTCACGTTTCTGCGAATTTGGCGGAGCGCGTAACAGGGAAAGCGGGCGGATCGCCGCTGCCAGAATTCATTGTTCAAATGTTGGAACGCAAGTGGCTGGGCGACAAAACGGGTCAGGGCTTTTATAAGAAGACGAAGGATAGCAGCGGCGGAGAAGTTCGGCTAGGCCTCGATTGGAAGACTCTTGCGTACAGGCCGTCCGAGCGAGTGAAGTTTCCGGCGCTCGACTTTGCTAAGAATGCGGAGTCATTGAGCGAACGGATCAAGCTGTTGCTTTCAGGCGATCCCCGTAAGGATATTACAGCGGACTTCTATTGGCGTCTTCTGCCCGGCATTTGGAATTACTCAGCGGAACGAATTCCCGAGATTGCCGACGACATAGCCTCACTCGATTTGGCTATGAAGACCGGCTTTAACTGGGAAATGGGTCCGTTTGAAATGTGGGACGCGGCCGGCGTTCCTGCAACGATCGAGAAAATGAAGGCAGCAGGCACAGTAATTGCGCCTGCGGCGGAAGCTCTGCTGGCTGCGGGGTACTCCTCTTGGTATCGCGACGATTCATCATCGCCCTCCGGCCGAGCTTATTTCGATATTGTGTCCGGCGGCTACAAACCAGTGCCTCTTGCGCCGGGAACGGGATCGGTTCGCCTTGCAAAAGAAGCTCGCGGAGTGGTCAAGGAGAACCCGGGCGCGTCCTTGATCGATTTGGGCGATGGCGTTGCCTGCATTGAATTTCACACCAAGATGAATGCCATTGGCAACGACATCCTCTCGCTAGTCACGCAAACGCTTCGGCCCGGCGGTGATGCGGTCAAGCAATTTGAAGCGTTCGTGATTGCGAGCGATGCTGTGAACTTTTCGGCCGGCGCCAATCTGATGCAGTTGCTGTTGGCCATTCAAGATCAGGAGTGGGACGACGTCGAAGCGGTGATACGTTCCTTCCAGGCGATGACGCAGGCCATCAAATTTTGTCCGCGCCCGGTTGTAGCAGCGCCGTGCGGTTTGTGTCTCGGTGGAGGGGCGGAGGTGGCGCTGCATGCCTCGGCTCGGCAGGCGCATGCGGAGCTCTATATGGGTTTAGTGGAGACAGGCGTCGGATTGATCCCTGCTGGTGGCGGTTGTAAAGAGATGGTCCTGCACGCGATGGACGAGGCGGGAATGGGCGACGGCGGAAGAGCGGATTCAGTCGAGCTCATGGATGCATTGCGGCGGCGTTTCGAAACAATCGCGATGGCGAAAGTTTCGACATCCGCTTCAGACGCGCGCACGCTGGATTTTTTGTTGCCTTCCGATAGCATCACGATGAATCGCGATCGCCTGCTCGAAGATGCCAAGCATCGAGCATGCGAGATGGCGAAAGCAGGTTATGCTCCCCCCTTGCCGCGCACCAAGATTATGGCGATGGGAGAAAACATGCTGGCGTCTCTCAAAATGGGTGTTCGCCTGATGCGAGAGGGTGAATACATCAGCGATCACGACGTTAAGATCGCCAACTGGCTTGCTTATATTTTGTGTGGCGGAAACCTGACTCCGGGAAGCCTTGTCAGCGAACAATACTACCTGGATTTAGAGTTGGAGGCGTTCTTATCGCTCTGCGGCGAACAGAAAACAGCGGAGCGTATCGCCCATACGCTGAAGACCGGCAAACCGCTAAGGAACTAAACATTTATGACAGATGCAGTAATTGCGGAAGCCGTTCGAACGCCGGTTGGTAAAGCGCCAAAGGGCACGTTGCGGTCGACCAGGCCAGACGATCTTGCCGCCGTGGCGATCAAGGGTCTTGTGACACGCGTCCCGCAACTCGGCTTGAAAGAGATTGAAGATGTGATTCTAGGCTGCGCCATGCCTGAGGCGGAGCAAGGTATGAATGTGGCACGCATTGCCGCTCTCCGTGCGGGTCTGCCGGTGGAGTGCGCGGCCATGACGGTCAATCGCTTCTGCGCTTCGGGCCTGCAATCGATTGCGCTGGCCGCGGAACGCGTGCGAGGCGGAGGAGCGCAAGCCATACTGGCCGGGGGCACGGAATCCATGTCTATGGTGCCGATGGGAGGCAATAAAATTTCCATCAACCCGTGGCTGGAAGGCAACCATCCAGGCACATACTTATCGATGGGCCTGACCGCCGAACGGGTTGCTCAACATTATGGGGTTAGTCGGCAGGAGGCAGATGAGTTTGCCTTTGAAAGCCACCAACGCGCATTGCGCGCCAAGGCCGACGGGAAATTCGAGGACGAATTAATTTCTGTCCCCGTGACGTCCACCACGCTGAACGACAAGGGAAAGCGAAATACAACCCAAATCACTTTCTCCGCAGACGAAGGGCCGCGGGCAGACACCTCGATGGAGGCGCTCTCAAAGCTAAAGCCCGCGTTTCATGCTCGGGGCTTGGTGACAGCGGGCAACTCATCCCAAACATCAGATGGCGCGGCGGCGACGCTTGTGCTCTCGGCGGAGCGAGCGGCGGATCTGGGTATCCAGCCGTTGGCGCGATTCCTCTCATTCGCTTATGCGGGCTGCATTCCGGAAGAAATGGGCATCGGACCAGTCCACGCAGTTCCCAAAGCGTTGAAGTTGGCGGGTCTGACTCTCGATCAAATCGACTTGATTGAGTTGAATGAAGCGTTCGCGGCCCAGTCGCTCGCGGTGATTAAGGTCCTGGGAATGGATCGCGCCAAAGTGAATGTGAACGGCGGCGCGATCGCGTTAGGCCATCCACTAGGTTGTACCGGAGCGAAGTTGACGGCGACGTTACTGCATGAGTTGAAGCGCCGCAAAGCTCGCTACGGACTGGTGACTATGTGCGTCGGTGGAGGAATGGGCGCCGCCGCTATCTTTGAAAACGTAAACTAGTGAGCGGAATCGAGGGAAGCACAACGATGTCCACTACGGCAGTACCCGCACTGGTCAAAAACGCCAAAGGCGGAAGTTTTCTCATTGAAGATATAGCTGCGAGCGAGGTTTTCACACCAGAAGATTTTTCAGAAGAACAAAAGCAGGTGGCACGAACGGCGACTGCGTTCTCAATCGAGGAAGTGTTGCCCGCTGCCGAAGAGATCGAAGCAAAGAATTTTGATGTCATGCGCGGCCTGCTGCGGAAGGCCGGCGAATTGGGGCTGCTTTCGGTAGATATTCCAGAAGCATACGGCGGACTGGAGATGGACAAGGTGACGTCCGCGCTGGTCGCAGAATCGCTGAGTAAGAACGCTAGCTTTTCCGTCGCGGTGGGCGCACATGCCGGCATCGGCACGTTACCGCTGGTCTGGTACGGCACTGAGGAACAGAAAGAGAAATATCTTCCAAAGCTTGCTACCGCCGAATGGGTCGCCGCCTACGCGCTGTCCGAGGCATCTTCGGGTTCCGATGCCATGAACATCCGCACGCGGGCGACGTTGTCGACCGATGGCCGTCACTATGTTCTAAGCGGCGAAAAGATGTGGATCAGCAACTGCGGATTCGCCGATCTTTATACCGTATTTGCCAAAGTCGATGGCGAGAAATTTTCGGCCTTTCTGGTCGAACGCAATACGCCGGGACTATCTGTCGGAGCAGAAGAGCACAAGTTGGGAATTCGTGGTTCTTCCACCTGCCCGTTGGTGTTGAATGACTGCCATGTACCGGTCGAGAACTTACTCGGAGAAGCCGGCAAAGGGCATCACATCGCTTTCAATATTTTGAACATCGGCCGGTTCAAATTGGGTGCGGCCTGTGTAGGCGGAGCTCGAACAGCTCTGCAACATGCCATCGATTACGCTAAGGAGCGCAAGGCATTTGGAAAATCCATTGCCGAATTTGGATTGATCCAAGCGAAATTAGCCGATTGCGCCGCCGGAGTCTATGTTGGGGAATCGCTCACGTACCGGACCATCGGAATGATTGACGCTGCTTTGGCACATATCGACCATCGTTCGGCAACAGCTTCGCGAGAGATCCAGAAGGGCATTGAAGAATATGCTGTGGAGTGCTCCATTTTAAAGGTGTGGGGCTCTGAAATGCTCGACATGGTTGTGGACCACGTCGTGCAGATTTATGGCGGATATGGATATGTAGAAGACTATCCGGCGGCGGGGTCCTATCGAGATGCGAGGATCAATCGAATATTCGAAGGAACAAACGAGATCAATCGACTGATTGTCACGGGATGGCTGATGAAGCGGGCGATGGCGGGTCAACTGCCGCTGCTGCCGGCGATCAAGCGCGTTATGGACGAAGTAATGGAGGTCCGTGGCGCGCCGGAGGAGAGCGAAGGGCCGCTTGCCGCGGAACGAAAGCTACTGGCGATGGCTAAGAAGCTGAGTTTGTTCGCCGCTGGATCGGCTTCCCAAAAGCATATGCAGGATTTGCAGGACCAGCAAGAGATTATGGGTGCGTTGGCGGATTGCATCATCGAAGTCTACGCGCTTGAATCAGCTTTATTACGAACAGAGAAACTCATCGATCGTGGCGGAGAAGCGGCCGCCCAAAATGCGATTGCGATGACCCGATTTTATGCGGCGAAGGCGATGCAAACCGTCGAAGCGAGCGCAAAGAGGGTGATCGCAGCGGTCGCGGAAGGCGATATGCTGCGAACCCAAACGGCTATTCTACGGCGGCTGGCCAAGTATGAACCCACCAATACCATCGCGCTGGGGCGTCAGATCGCGCGGAACATGACCAGTGCCGGCCGATACACTGTCTGACCGGCATTGATATCATTTTGCGGATGACTAAGGTAATCTGCTTTCTACTCGTTGCTCTGACTGCGGCGCAGGGTGTTGAACTTTCCACCAAGAAGACCTTGAATCTAGCGGCAATCAAAGCGATGGTTACGGCTGCTGAGGCCGAGGCAGCCAAGCGAGATGTCCAGGTCACCATTTGCATCGTGGACGAGAGCGGCAATCTGTTATTCCTCGAAAAGTCGGATGGCGCTTCACTCAACACCATCCAATTTGCGCAAAGAAAAGCCCGGCACGCCGCGTTTTACCAGTCGCCTTCAAAGAATGGCGCGGACGCGCTGAAGGGCGGCAACATGAGTGTCCTGGCTTTCCCTGAATACTTCCCCAATCAGGGGGGATTGCCGATAAAGGTAGACGGCAAAACGATCGGCGGCATCGCGGCCAGCGGCGCGAAGTCGGAAGTGGATGAGGCAATTGCTCAAGCCGGACTCGATGCGCTAACGAAGTGAGTATACGGTGCTCAAGTATTCCTTACAAGCACCGACCGCGTAACCACGAAGCTTATAATCGAGCCGAATGCTGTTGGAGTTGACGGTGGAGAACTATGCGGTCGTGGAACAGGCTCGCATACGTTTCCACGAAGGGCTGAATTTACTAACCGGAGAGACCGGCAGCGGCAAGTCCATCGTGATCGATTCGCTCGGCCTTTTGTTTGGCGCCCGAGCGTCGGCGGAGATGGTGCGGACCGGTCAGCAGAAGGCGCGAGTGTCGGCTGTGTTTTCGATTAGCGAATCGGGCGATCTGAAGGCGCTTTTTGCTGAGGCTGGCCTCGAGCACGAAGACGGAGAGGACCTGATCGTCGAGCGCGAATTGACTGTCGCGGGTAAGTCCCGCGCGTTTGTCGCCAGCCGGCAGGTAACGACGGCTTTCCTGCGGCAACTGGCACCGCTCCTCGGTGACATTCACGGCCAGAACGAACAGCAGCGATTGTTCGAGGGCCGCGTGCAGCGCGAAACTCTCGATCGTTACGCACGTGGCGAAGCGCTGCGCCATGAAGTGGCAACAGTTTATGACGAATGGCGAGCGACAGGCGAACGGTTGGAAGAGCTACGTAGGGGCGAACAAGAAAAGCTCCGTCTCCTGGACTTATGGACATTCCAAAAGAAGGAAATTGAGACGGTATCGCCCCGTTTGGGCGAGGATACAACCCTCGAAGCAGAACGGCGCATCCTGCAAAATTCGACCCGCCTGGAAGAGAACGCATCAGCGGCCTTCACGCTGCTCTACGACTCTCCCGCTAGTGCGCTCTCGCAAGTTAGGCAGGCACAGAAGCGCGTGGATGAGCTGGCGCGTATTGATGTGGGTCGAGTGCAGACGGGAGACTTGCTGCGGCAGGCGGTTGCCGCGATTGACGAGGCGGCCCTTGAGCTTCGCGATTACCTAGGCGGACTAGAAGCTGATCCCGGCCGATTGGAGGAGATCGAGACACGGCTCGCCGGTCTCGACAAACTAAGACGCAAATACGGAGGAACGATCGAGGAAGTCCTAGCGTTTTTCAAAGACGTCTCCCAGCGGATCGATGAAATTGAAAATGCATCACAGTACGAGGCGGCATTAGAGGCCACTTTGAAAGCGGCGGCGGAGCGGTACGAGTCGCTGGCGGAGAAGTTGAGCAATTTGCGGCACGACGCTGCGGCTCGATTGAGCGAGCAAGTTCAGACAGAGCTGAAGTCTCTGGCGATGGGAACGACTTTATTTCAAATCTCCATCAAACGGAGTGGGTGGACCGCTGCGGGGTGGGATGACGTGATGTTTCTGGTCTCGCCTAACCGCGGGGAAGATTTGAAGCCGATGGAAAGAATTGCGTCAGGCGGCGAATTGTCGCGGCTTGCTTTGGCGCTCAAAACCGCAATCGGCGATGCGGACGACCGGGGTGTTTCGCACACGCTGGTGTTCGATGAAATAGACGCCGGAGTTGGGGGAGCGGCAGCGGCGGCCGTTGGGCGGCGATTGAAGACGCTTGCGCGACGGAATCAGGTGATTTGTGTCACTCACCTGGCTCAGATTGCAGGTTTTGCGGACCATCATTACGCAGTCTCGAAGCGCGAAGGCGGTGACCGCGTAACGACTGCGATTGTAGAATTGAGCCGCGCAGAGAGAGCGCGCGAAATTGGGCGCATGCTGTCCGGCGACAAGATCACACCCGAGGCGCTGTTACAAGCCGAACAATTGATGAAATAGTCGCTAGGCGTTCAGGTAAACGAACCGCGCCAGGCACAGCAGCGCCAGCACGTAGAGCAGCCAGTCCTCTTTCCGCAGGTCGCCACGGACAACTCGAAGCAGGGCAGCGGCGATGAAGCCAAACGAGAGGCCTGTGGCAATGCTGAAGGTAAGCGGAATAGTAACGATGGTGAGAAAGGCGGGGATCGAGTCTTCAAAGCTCTGCCAGCGCACCTCCGCGGCGTGCGACATCATCAGCGAGCCGACCAGAATAAGCGCCGGCGCGGTAGCGGCTTGCGGTATCAGCCCGGCGACCGGAACCACCGCTAGAGAAAGCAAAAATAGAGATCCGGTCACTACGGCCGTGAACCCGCTGCGTCCGCCGGCGACGATACCCGCGGCGCTTTCGACATAGCTTGTGACGGTGGAGGTGCCGACAAGGCCGCCGAGCATAGTGGCGATTGCGTCGGTCATTAATATTTTCCCAACACGGGGTATCTCACCCGCATCGGTCATGAGTCCAGCCTTTCGGGTGACGGCGATCAACGTCCCCAGATTGTCAAACAGGTCCACAAACACGAAGACGAAGACAATCTCGAGCAGTCCCAGTTGAAAAAGGGCGTGAAGATCCAGTTTGAACGCCGTTTCGGCGAGCGACCCAATCCCGGAGGACGAAGCTTGCCAATGCACTTGACCTGTTGCCCAACCGAGAGCCGAGGTCCCGGCAATTCCGATCAGCATCGCGGCCGGAACACGGCGAGCCAGTAGCACGGCTGTCAAAGCGAGCCCGAACAACGCGAGCAGGGCAGAAGGCGCCCGGAGATTGCCAAGCGCAACCATGGTTGCGGCGGACGGGACAATGATGCCGCTGTTGCGAAGGCCGATCAGCGCAATGAAGATACCAATCCCGGTTGCCACCGCCGCGAAGAGACTGGTTGGAATGGCGCGAATGATCCGTTGACGGAGCCCTGCAAGAGTGAGCAGGAGAAACACAACGCCGGAGAAGAAAACCGCTCCGAGCGCGGTCTGCCACGGAATTCCCATGCCCTTTACCACGGTGTATGCAAAATAAGCGTTCAGACCCATCCCGGGAGCGAGCGCAATGGGATAACGGGCGATGATCCCCATCAGGATAGTGGCTACTCCAGCGCAGAGGCACGTGGCCGCAGTGACCGCACCGACGGGCATTCCGGCGTCGTGGAGTATGGCCGGATTCACGAAGATGATGTAGGCCATGGTGACAAAGGTGGTCACGCCGGCCAATGTTTCTGTGCGCCAGGACGTCTTGAGGCGGTCGAATTCAAAGAAACGTTCCAGGCGCTCACGCATTGGTTAGACTATTGTGACTTGTCGATTAGGGCCTTGGCCCGGAGGAAGATGGCGGAGAGCATTTCCGCAGTTAGGCGCTTGGTGGAAGTGTTTTGCTGGCTGGGATGGTAGGAGGCAAGCACTAAAGGCGCACCCGCATGAGTGTCGTACGTCGCTCCATGGGCGAACCGGAACGGCAGGCGAGCCGCAATATGACCGGCATCCTGAAGAACTGACAAGTAAGCATTCAGGGCAATGCCACCAAGCACGACCACCAAGCGTACATTCGAGAGCAGCGCCAATTCCTCAATCAGATAGGGACGGCAGGTGTGGATTTCGGTCGGCGTGGGTTTATTGCCGGGCGGGACGCAACGCACAGGAGAAGTAATGTAGGCATCGTGTAGCCGCAGGCCATCGTTCCGGTTCACGCTGGCCGGCTGATTGGCAAACCCGGCTTCCCAGAGCGCCCGGTAGAGAAATTCGCCCGAGCGGTCGCCGGTGAAAACACGCCCGGAACGGTTGGCTCCATGAGCTCCCGGTGCAAGGCCGATCACCAGAAGCCGAGCCGCTGGATCGCCAAAACCGGGGACAGGCCGGCTCCAATAGGTCTGATCGAGGTACGCGCGACGCTTCACACGCCCGATTTCCTCGCGGTGCGCAACCAGCCTTGGGCAAAGACGACATTCGACGATTCTTCGCTCAAGGAGCTGAAGCGTGGGGACACGACCGGACACAGGATTCAAGCTAGCAGAGGCGTGTTGACATAGCCCGCAGAAATTTGCCGTCAGTGCGTGTTTTGAATGAGATACAACGAAATTACCAAATGAACTGCCGTTGGCAAGCCGTTAGATAACTGCTTCCAGCCGGGCTTTGAGCTGGCGGCTGACTGCTTTGATCTGGCCGCTTCCCGGCTGAGTTCGGACGGTAAAGGCGGCCAAGGCGTCGGCGAGAGCTTGCAGAGACGAAGACGAAACGTCGAGTGGCGATTGCGCGCGGAAGAGGGGCAGAACATCCGAGAAAGTCTCAACGAGAAACGGGTCTCGCCAGCCTCGTAACGCCTCGTGCTTTAAAATTCCCATTGCTTCTTCAGCGGAATACGCGGGTTTATAGGGGCGTTCGGCAGTCAGGGCATCGTAGATATCCGCGAGCTGAAGGATCCGGGCCAAAAGGGGAATCTCTTCGCCTCGCAGGCCGTCCGGATAGCCGGAACCATCCCACCGCTCATGATGGTGCCGAATGATGGGTAGAACAGACGCTAACGAACGCATACTGCTGCAGATATGTTCGCCGCGTTCGGCGTGACTGCGCATGACTTCCCACTCTTGCGGTGAAAGCGGACCAGCCTTAAGAAGGATGCGGTCCGGAATAGCCACTTTCCCGATGTCGTGCAGATAGCCGCCCCGCTGGAGAGTGAGAATCTGATCTTGTGGAAGGTTAAGCGTCAGGCCCATTGCGGTCGCCATGAGTGCGAGACGCTGGCAATGGGATCCTACGGCAGGATCGCGTTCTTCTACCGATTGGGCGAGAGAGAAAAAGACCGCCTCGGAATCGTCGAGGGAGTCGATCATCGCCCGGTGGCGAAGACTGGCCTGGATTCTCGCGCTGACCGCCTTAGGACGCAGCGGCCGCACCAGAAATTCGTCCGCGCCGGCATTGATGGCGGAGACTTCGCTTTCAAGATCGTTGCCGTCAGCCACGATGAAAATGGGAAGAAACTGCGTATGCGGATCCCGCTTAAGCAGCCGGCAGAACTCAGGGCCACCTAACTCGGGGGCCAGGAGGTCGATGAGAATCACGTCAAACTGCAGACTTGAGATGGCCGACAGAGCTTCGGACGTGCTGTAAGCCTCGGCGACTTGGTGAATCTCTTCTCCCGATTGACGGAGCGATTCGACCATGGCGCGCAATTTGTGACCTGTCGTATTCGGACCATCGATGACAAGGATGTTGCAGCGGCCAAAGGAAGCTGGTCTTGATTTCGGGGTCTGCAATGGACCGAAGGCATTTCGGCCGAATTGAGACGTTCCAAGTCCTTGCAAAATCCCGTTAGGCAAAGCCATAGTAAATGCGTGTCCTGTATTGATCTATCGGCGTGAAAATGTCGAGGCTTTAAGGAATGTGTTTAATTCGTCGGCTGGAAAGCGAAGGAAACGGCGGTTCGCGCCAAGAATTTGCCTCACAACCTATTGCGGTGGAAGATTCGCGAGCACTTTGTTAACGTAACCGACGGTTTCCGGTATGTCGGGGACGCCGCCCGACTTATCGACGCGAGCGGGGCCGGCGTTGTAAGCGCCGAGCGCGAGTTGGACATTGCCTTGATAGCGATCCAGCATCATGCGCAAAAATTTGGCGCCAGCATCGACATTTTTGGCAGGGTCAAAGGGGTCATCAAGGTGAAGGGTCTCAGCCGTATCCGGCATGATCTGCATCAAGCCCATCGCACCGGCAACGGACAGGGCGCAGGGCTTGAAGCCCGATTCCTGCCGCATAACAGATTTAACCAGGTCGGCACTGACGCCATTCTGATGCGCGGCATCTGCGGATAGCCGCTCTATCTCTTTGGTTTCAAGCGGAGTACAGTCGTCGTCGAACACTTGGACATTTGGAACGCTCAAAGGCGCAGTGGCCGGCCATGGCGCGGCGAAGAAGGAGTCTGTAGAAGAAGCTTGGGTGGATAGCTGGGATTCAGAATCACGACTCGGATCCGGTGCGGCGCCGGTGCGCGCAAGAGCGTGCCGAAGCGATTCCTGCTGGCGCGAAAGCGAACCCTGCATCGCGGCCATCGCCCGGGCGTACTGTTGGTCGGGCTCTGGCGGGGCATAGACCTGTGGAGAAACGCTTTGGGCGAAAGCGGCGTCAGCTAAGACAAGACCCAAACAGAGTTTCGCCCAGTGACGGAATGGATTTGCAACGCAGCCGGTCATCACAAGATGGATCGGCACGTCAATTGCAACTCTGTAG
>JBARMQ010000651.1:0-5061 GCA_049802535.1 Bryobacteraceae bacterium
GCGGTAAGCTGGTCGCGAATTGTCCTCCACCTCCTCGTTGCGCCCATTCGCTCCTCGATTGACTCTGCGTGGCCACAGGCGCGTCAGAATGCTACTGGGTTGGTGGAGGCGTACCGTTCGCTGGGAGTTTTGGCCGCGATGGGCCATGAATCCGCCCGTTGTCGCTTGGGTCCTGCTGCTAGGTCTGCGCCATCGCTGCTTCTCACTGTTCTCGGCCGTTAATCCGTCAATCCCTTCCGGCGGGTTTCTGGGCGAGTCCAAAATGGATATCCTGCGAGGGCTTGCTTCGGCAGGCGAGAAGATCGCCACCACCGGCTTCATTGCATTCCACGACAGTCCCGAGCAGAGGCTGAAGGCGGTCCGGGCGGCGATGAACGAGTTGAACCTGCATTTACCGGTCGTGCTGAAGCCGGACGCGGGCCATCGCGGTTCGGCAGTGAAAGTGATCCGCACCGACAAACAACTTCGCAGCTACGTACGCAATGCGAGGTTTGCGTTTCTTGTTCAGGAGTATGTGCCAGGCATCGAATTCGGTGTCTTTTACTACCGCTATCCCGACCAGCGGAAGGGCCGTGTTTTTTCGGTAACGGAGAAGCGATTTCCATCGGTTGTCGGTGACGGCATCAGCACCGTAGAAGAATTGATTCTGCAGGATGAGCGCGCCGTTTGTCTGGCCCAGGCTTACATCGCCCAGAATCGCGAACATGCCCAGCGAGTGCTCGATCCCGGTGAGCCGCTGCAGCTGGTCGAATTGGGTACACACTGGCGAGGTTCAATTTTCTTAGATGGCGGATGGGTGCTTACGCCGGCGTTGGAAGAAGCGATCGACTGCGTGGCCCAGGCATTTGAAGGCTTTTACTTCGGCCGGTTCGACATCCGCACCCGCAGCGCCGCCGATTTTCAATTGGGCCGCCATTTCAAGGTAGTTGAACTAAACGGCGTAACATCGGAATCGACCAATATTTACGACCCCTCCAATAGCCTCTGGGACGCTTATGGTGTTCTGTTCAAACAGTGGTCTATCGCCTTTGAGATCGCCCGGCAGAATCGATTGCGGGGAGCGGCCGTTGTTCCCGCCTCGGCCCTCATCAAACAGATGTTCGATTATCGCCACGTCTCCCGGCTTTTTCGAAGCAGCGCCGAGTTCTAATTCGTGCCACAGCGTCACGTCGCTGTTCAGTGAGACCGCGGCCTGAGGCCGCATATACTGCCAGATGTGGCTACCGAATTTCTGCTTCCCGTATTGATGCGGTTTATACATATCGGCTCAGCGATCTTATTGCTGGGCGGCACCGTATACGCTCGCCAGGTGTTGTCTCCCCTCCTAGCGTCGTTACCCGACTCTGTTCGCGAACCTTCGGCCAACGCCTCCAAAGCGCGTTATCGAGGGATGCTGTTCACTTTGTTGACTCTGATTGTTCTTTCCGGCCTATATAACTTCCTGGTCGCCGCCCCAAAGCACACCAACACCTGGCAGATTTGGTTCGGGATCAAGATGCTGCTGGTGCTGCACGTCTTGGCGACGGCCATATTATGGGCCACCTCGCCGTATGTGCCCGCGAAATCGGACCGGAGGCTGCTCGGCATTGCCATTTCAGGATTTGTGATCGTGTTTATCTCGGCTTATCTTCGCTGGTTAACGCAACACGGCTTCTAACTCTGCATCTAATTGGGTATGGTGATGACGTCCGGATATGAAGCGTTGCGCACGAGCGCGGCCTGGATCGATCTGACGCTCCGCGGGACAATTCGTGTGAGCGGCGAAGACCGGGCCAGGTTAATGCATGCGATGTGCACGAATCACGTGTTGGACCTGGCGGCAGGCGACGGCTTGTACGCTTTCTTTCTAAACGCGCAAGGGCGCATATTGGCCGATGCTTACGTCTATAACTTGGACGAAACGCTGATTCTGGATACCGAGCCAGAAACCGCGACGAAACTGCGGGAACATCTTGACCGCTACATAATCGCCGACGACGTCACGCTGGAGGACGAAACGGCGCAATGGGCAAAGATCGGCCTGGAAGGGCCTGATGCGCTCAAAGTCGCGGAGAAGATCGGCATACCGGCGCCGCGTGCCCGCTATTGTCTGCGCGTGTTCGAAAACGGCTTTGTCGCCAAGGTAGCAAGCTCCGGCGCTGACGGACTCCGGGTGTTTCTGCCGACTAGCGACAAGAGTTCTTTTCTCGAACGGCTCGCCCAGAACGACATCCCAGAGGTTGACCAAACCGATGCGCGCGTGGTGCGTCTCGAGCTTGGTAAGCCACGCTACGGCGAGGACATCACCGATCGTTATTTGGTTCAAGAGACCAGCGATACGGACGCCGTCAATTTTAATAAGGGATGCTACCTGGGCCAAGAGATTGTAGAACGGGTACGTTCACGCGGCCAAGTGCACCGCTTTCTTACGCCTGTTCGCATTCGGACGCATCAACCGCCCCCGGCCGGGACAAAACTGCAAGTGGATGGCAAAGACGCCGCTGAAATCACATCGGCAGCCTTTTCGCCAGCGTTACACGAGACCGTGGCGCTGGCCTACGTACGTGGGGAAGCAGCCCGGCAGAAGCCTGAAATGACTGTCGCCGGCAGCGAGCCGACGGTGACTGCCTATATCTCATAATCGAACACTCGATTAGAGGCGCCTCACGTTAAACTGAGAGATGTCCATGCGCATCGGTCTTCTGGCGCTGCTGGTTAGCCTTGCTCTGCAAGCTCAATCGGTTGGGACGCCGCCGTCAGACTCACAATCCAAAGACGAAGATTCATCGCCGGAGCCTGCGGTTTGTCCAGCGGGAAATCCAATTGGCGACGTAAATCTACAAGTGCAATCTTCGCGTGGCGACGCCCCTCTACCCCTCAGGTCCATCAACCGCCTGAGTGAAGGCGATGTGGTCTTGTACTCTCCGGTTATTCGCGGACATCTAAAGCGCCATGGCGAAGTGACGCTGGTGTTGGTTCCTGCCATTCATAAGCATGGTGCGGAGACGCTTATCGTCACCGATCCAAAACGCGCCGACCAACCGCAGAGCTGGAAAATTCCGGAGAGCATGTCGCTTGCCGCTTATGTGTATGGTCCAGCAGGACTAAGCAAAAAGAAAGTGAAGGGCTTTCTTTCGCAGGACGATCTTTTGATTGCTCAATTAGCCGACTACGCAGCCAAAACTGCGCAGACCGAGGCGCTCATTCAGGCGCTCTCATCAAGCGAAAGCTCATCGGAGAGTGTCAACGCCGCCTTGAACGGCTTTGCTTCGCAGTATGGTTTGGGCGTGCAGCTGGATCGTGCGCAGCCGGTCAATCAACAGGCCATGACTTTATTTGCCACGTTGAATCCAACGCTGGCAACCTATGATCCAATTCAGCCATCGGTGGGGGCGCGCTTTGGGCAAACTGCCAGCGTTGCCACAGCCGTGGCGACTCTGTTTTTCGGCAACCCGGTAGGCCTTGCGGCGGGCGGGACGGCCATGCTACTGGATCTCCGCGCGGTGGCGTTTCCTGGCACCGAATTTCGTTCGTCGTTTGCCGAGCCTTTGCCCGGTAATCGTGGATTGAATCTTTGCGGATCGCGCGCTCCGGTGCCCACTCACACGCGCATTGCCTATGTTTGGGCGACTCGCATACCCAATGAAGGTGTGCCCGCTATCGAGATTGGCAAATCCAGCTATCTTCCGATTTCGCAAAAATCGCCTTTGCCGGTAGAAGTGCCGGAGAAGGCCTGGAAATACTTGGAACGTGCACGCAAGTGGACGCTGGTCGGCGACAAAGGGCAGAAGGCTAGCATACCCGTCTTGAAGCTTGCCAATCAGAAGGCGCTGGAACTAGACCTTTCAAAATTCAAGCTTCCGCCAGGCGACTATAAGCTGAATGGTTATTGGGATTGGCAACCGTTCGAAGCAAAGGGCGACGTGCATGTTGAGCCGCTGGGCAACTTCGCTCATGCGCAGCTGGAACCCGCCTCGCAAGACAAGCTGATCGCCAAGATTGGCAAGATTCCCGTAACGCTCGCTTCGGCCGATTTCGAATTCACCACGAAAGTGGACTTGAAGAAAGTGGGAGATGAATTTGCAATCGCTGAGGCGATCCCGTTCAAACTTCCAATCGGTTTGCGCGATGGTCCGCAGGAGCATATGGACCTGCAAATTGACACGGAAAATCTGGATCCGGGGACATACGATCTGCTGATTGACCAGCAGGACAACAAAACCCGCGATGTACCGATAAAAATCCTGCCTGCGTTGACGAGAATTGAGAATCTACCTCTTACCGCCAACGAGGGCGTCGGCACCGAGAACTACATCCTGCGAGGCAAGAATCTCAATTTAATAGCAAAGCTCGAAATGCCTGGCGCGGTTGTGGATCTGGGGCCAGACGGGGCAACGGAGCGGAAGATCACTGTCCATCTGGCGAAGCTGCCTCCGGTCGGAACGACGCTTGAGATGAAGGCCTATCTGAATGATCGGCATGAGCCCCTAACGTTTCCGGAAGCGATACGCGTCACCGGGCCGCTTCCTGCGATTACCGCATCTACACCCGCTCAACCCGCTGATATGCCGATTGAACTGCGAGGCAGTGAGTTTCCGGCGGGCTACACGTTGAGCGCTAGCATCAACGTCAAGAACGTTCAGCCGTCGAGCGTCTTGGAATTGGGTTGCTTCGGCGACTCAGGTCCTCGATTACGGCTGCATCCGGGTGAGGAGATCGACGGCGGCAATCTGCAGATCATCGGCAAAGATACATATTTCTTGTCCATGGACACGGCGCGGTGGCCCTCGGGATGCTCCGTGCAGGCTCGATGGGACAACGCCGGAACTGGCATGTCGGAGCCATTCACGCTGGGGCGGTTAATTCGGATACCCCAGGTCGATTCCTTCGAGATGACCACCGACGATGCTGGAAATGGTCTTCAAGTTGGCATTTTAACTGGCAGAAATTTAGAAACTATTGAAAAGGCCGGTTGGGATCTCAGCACCGGGTACGACGTGTTGGGGCTGCCATCTCCCATCCCCGGCCCAGGCCAAAGGCAGACGTTGCGTATCGGTCTTCCCCCGCAGCCCACCCCCCCAG
>JBARMQ010000652.1:0-2030 GCA_049802535.1 Bryobacteraceae bacterium
CGTCTCCGGCAACTACTTCAGCGTTCTCGGTGCTCACGTGCTGATGGGTCGCACGATCACATCCGGGGATGATGCGACTCCCGGAACGGGAGCAGTCGCAGTGGCAAGCTTTCATTTCTGGCAGCAGGCTCTTTCCTCGGATCCAGGAATTCTCAGTAAGACGATCACCATTAATGGCACGCCGTTTGAGGTGATCGGAGTTATGCCGCGAAGTTTCGAAGGCCTCAAGCAAGGACTCGAGTTGGCTGACCTGTGGGTGCCAACCACCATGCAGCCTGTCATTCTGCAGCAGCGCTCGATGCTGACCCCGGCGTCGGGCCTCTTCTTCATGAACGTTTTTGGACGCCTCACGCCGGAAGCGGCGACCGATCCCCACGTTCGTGCACGGTCCCAAGCCTGGATCAACCAGCAGATTCATACCGCGATTCGAGCGAATGAAAGCACAGTGCTCGCTCCCGCGCGGCAACAGGAGATCGAGCATGAAGATATACCGTTAATTTCTGCGGTAAGCGGGGTCTCGTATCTGCACGGCGTGTACGGAGAATCCCTGCGGGTTCTCATGGCAGTCGTTGTGCTGGTGCTGTTGATTGCCTGCGCTAATCTCGCAAATTTCCTGCTGGCGCGGGCGGCCACGCGCCAAAGGGAGATCGCCACCCGGTTGGCTCTTGGATCAAGCCGATCACGGATCGCGCGGCAAAGCCTGATCGAAACTCTTTTGCTGTCGACCGGAGGTGGCCTTCTGGGCCTCGCAATTGCTTTCGCGGCCACCCGCATGCTGATTGCATTTGTGAGCCAGGGTAGCGCGTGGATTGCCGTGAGCCCGGCGCCGAATGCCGGCGTTTTGCTGTTCACCTTCGGTGTTTCGGTCATCACTGCAATTCTGTTCGGGCTTGCCCCCGCCATTGCCGCCGGCCGGACTGCGGCCCACGACTCGTTGAGTTCCACTCATCGGTCTTCCGGCGGAGGCCGTTCGTCGCGATGGTGGCCGAAGTCGCTGATCGTTGGCCAGGTCATGCTGTCGCTTCTGCTGCTGGTGGCGGCGGGACTCTTCCTCCAGACTCTGCGCAACCTGCAGCACCAGGACTACGGATTCGAGCGGACATTCCTGTTGCTTGGCCAGTTCGACGCCAAGCTTGCCGGTTACACACCGGTTCAAACCGCCGGCCTTCACCAGCGCCTGCTTGAACGGCTTTCCGCCATTCCCGGAGTTCATTCGGCCGCACTGGCGGCTACACCGCCGATCAGTTCCGGTAACTGGCGCTCAACCATCTCTCTGAGCGGGTATAAGCCCGCACCCAAAGAAAGCATGAACTCGGTGCTGAACCGCGTATCTGGCAGTTATTTTGAGACTGCAGGCATTCCCGTGATCGAGGGGCGTCCCATATCGCCGTCTGACACCGCCACCAGCCTCAAGGTCGCCGTGGTGAACCAGACCCTGGCTCGCCGGTTTTTCCCCCGAGGGAATGCACTCGGACACTCCCTGACCATTGATATCGATTCCGTGAAGGGCCCCTGGCAAATTGTGGGCATTGCAAGGGACACAAGAGCAGGCAGTCCGCGGAGTCCGGATACGGCGATGATGACGTACGTTCCACTGGATCAGATCGAGCCGTATGCTCCGGCCGCTGCGGGCGCAGGCTCCAGCGCGCGAGAAGAGAATCAGGATCGCTTTGCCGGCGTCATTCTGTTGCGCACCAGTGGCGACCCTTCCGCGAGAATTGCAGACCTCCGCGCCGCTGTGGCGTCGGTCGATCCGAACCTGCCCCTTCTGAGCGTCAGCACCATAGATGAGGAAGTCTCGCGCATGATGGGGAATGATCGACTGAGCGCTTCCTTGACTGGCATTTTCGCCCTTCTGGCGCTGGTGCTTGCGGCCGTTGGACTGTACGGCGTCATGAGTTACAACGTCGCACAGCGAACCAACGAGATTGGCGTTCGGCTTGCACTAGGGGCGCAAAGAGAGAACGTGCTTTGGATCATTCTTCGTGAGGCATTGCTCTTATTGTCGGCAGGAGTGGCGCTGGGGTTGC
>JBARMQ010000653.1:0-10309 GCA_049802535.1 Bryobacteraceae bacterium
GTTGAAGTACTGTACGGGCATCGCCATTTTACCGTCATGGATCAATCCGATAATTTCCGACTGTTTCGGCTTTGAGCGAGTATCGAGAAACTGCTCCATAATCCACGAGCCGTCCATCGAAAAACAAAAGTCCGGATACTGTTCGATCAGTGCTGCGGCTTGGTTCAGCACGCGCGATTGAATTTCGGAGACTTTGCCTTGGAAATCGGAGTATCCGATATCGAGGTGGGTATGTGGAACCACAAAGATCGTCCACTTCCGTTCGGGAACTAGTGAGAATGAAAACGTTCGGCGCCCTCCCGCGTTGACGTCAAGCTTTGCCGCTGCCGAGCCGCTCCATTCAGGTACTTCGAACGGCAACTTCGCTTCACCGAAGCCGGCTACCGCCGGGAGGCGTGCGCTATAGGTGCTGCCTCCAATCCGCAGCTTGACTTCGTTCGGCTTAAGTGGCCGACTGAACCGTACGTAGGCGTCAACCACCTCGACAAGACCTTTTCCCGTTTGCCGGTAGAGGATGGTAGGCAGCGCTTCCGCCTGAATGAAGGACGGCTGAAACTTTCGGCCGGAATCGTGCTCCAATCTGACGGCATCGTAAGTGATTCCGGACTCCCCTCGTTGCTCAGCGGTCGACGCGGGTTCGTCTACAGGCGTGACCGTCAGTGTGTTGGAGCCCGTTTTCAAGAATGAAGGCGGAAGGTCGATCTGTAACTTGCTTTGCGATTCGTGGGGATCGAAAGCATAGGTGAAGTCACTTCGCGAATAGCTCAATTGTGGATGCAAATAAAACGTTCCCGAATGTCCATTAACATCGATACGTATGTTAGGCACACGCGGCCGTTCAATCAAAAAACTAAGCGTGAGCGAATAGACGCCGGTGAGCGAATCAAGTGGGAATAGGATATGAATCGGCTCATCCACTTGCTGAAACTCAGGCCAATCTTTCTGCCAATTACTTTTACCTATTTCATAGGTCACCGGTCCCTTGGGGGATCCAAGGAACTCAACAGGCGACTGATCGAACTTGCCGATTTGCCATACGGTTTGACTTGCTGCTTGGAGCACCGAGAGCGAAACGACTAACGGCAGAAGCCTCAGCACTCTTGACACTTTGTCCATGGCCCAGATAAAGTCTATTGGTGAACGGGCGGCGTGTCAATCACTAAACTCCTACCTGCACTGGTGATTTCCACTCTGGTGTCAGCGCTCGCGGGTTTTTTGTTCGGCTACGACAACATCGTGATCAGCGGCGCCATCCATTATCTTTCGGTCTTCTTTCGTTTGGGTGCGGCTGGAACAGGATGGGCGGCAGGGTGTGCCTTAGTGGGCTGCGTCCTCGGCTCGGCGGCGGCGGGCACTCTGGCGGACCGATTCGGGCTAAAGCTTTCGTTGAACATGTGCGCTGTCTGTTTCGCGCTATCGTCGGTGCTTGTGTGGGCGGTGCCCCTATTCCCGGCATTTATTAGCGGACGAATTCTGGGCGGCGTGGGCATCGGAGCGGCCTCAATTGTAGCCCCGATGTACATGGCGGAGATCGCCCCCGTAAATGTTCGCGGGCGCCTTGTGGTCCTCTACCAGCTCGGCATCGTGCTGGGCATTCTGTGCGCGGTTTTCGTGAATTTGCTAATCGAAAGATCGGGCAGCCAAGCATGGGATACAGAAGCCGGCTGGCGGCTCATGTTCTTAGCTGGCGTAGTGCCTGCGGTTCTGTTTGCGCTGGCGATTCTGTGTTCAAACGAAAGCCCGCGTTGGCTGATGAAGATGGGGCGTGAGCCGCAGGCGCTGGCCGTGCTTACGGCGATTAGCGGGCAGGCCGCCGCAACTTCGCAGACTACGAGCATACGGAATTCGCTGGCTCTGGAGCACGCGAATTTTTCAAGTCTGTTCCGCGGGACGCAACGGACCGCGCTTCTTACAGGCATCGCTCTCGCGGCATTTACGCAGCTCAGCGGCATCACGTCAGTCTTGTCATTCTTGCCCGATGTGTTGAAGGCTGCTGGCCAAAGCGTGAACAGATCCTTCTTTCAAACCGTACTGGTTGGCGCGGCAAATGTCGTGTTTACCTGTCTGGCAATTTGGCTGGTTGAACGTGCCGGCCGCAAAATCCTTATCATGTGCGGTACGGCTATCCAGACAGCAGCCTTACTTTGGCTGGCGAAGCTTTACTATTCGCAGTTCGGCGGCCCCGCAGTGGTGGCCGGGATCATGCTGTTTGTGGCCGGTCACGCGATTGGCAACGGCGCCGTTTGCTGGGTGATCATCTCCGAGATTTTTCCGACCAAGCTGCGTGGAGTGGCGATGTCGATTGCGACGACCGCGCTTTGGATCGCTGCCTATTTGGCCAATCAATTCTTCCCGTTGTTGCAAAAGCATCTGGGCGATGCGGGAACTTTCTTCTTGTTCGCGATAGTAGCGCTGGCAAACTTCCTCTTCGTTTGGATACGCGTGCCTGAAACCCGGGGATATGCCTTGGAAGATAACAGCACCATTTGGCACAAACATACCAAGCAAGGCTCGGCAGCATGAAGGTGTTCTCAGTCGATGTCGGCGGCAGCCATATTGCTTGCGGCGCGGTCGAAGAATACCGTCTATTGGCGTCAGTGTCGATCCCGGCCAACGCGCACGGTCCGCTCGAGAACCTGCTGCCCCGGCTGGCGGAAGCATTCGACGTATTCCGCAGCAAGGACGGGGGCGGCTATGCCGGTGTGGCATTTGGTTTTTGTGGACTGGTGGATACAAGACTGGGGCGGGTGACCTCCACCAATCACAAATATCCCGATGCAACCACTATTGATCTTGGCGCTTGGGCGCGAGAGAGTCTGGGCTTGCCCCTAATTCTCGAAAACGACTCGCGATTAGCTCTTCTGGGCGAGCGGCACGCTGGTGCGGCGGCAGGCAGTGACAACGTCGTAATGATGACGCTTGGAACTGGCATCGGCTCAGCCGTGATCATCGAAGGCAAACTGCTTCATGGCAAGCATGGACAGGCTGGCTGCATGGGTGGTCATTTCATAGTGGATATCGAAGGCCATACGTGTTCCTGCGGGGGACATGGCTGTTTCGAAGCCGAGGCGTCGACCTATGCATTGGCATCCCTTTGCAGGAGTTGGCCTGGCATCGAAAGCAGCGTTCTGGCGACATCGGCTTCAGAAGAGACAATCGACTTTGCCACGCTGTTCCATTTTGCGGATTTCGGCGATGCGGTCGCGCAACAGATTCGAGACAGGTGCATCAAGGTCTGGTGCGCCTGTGCTTTATCGCTAGTTCATGCGTACGATCCGGAGTTGCTGATTGTCGGCGGCGGAGTGATGAGGAGTTCCTATCCCATTCTGAAGCTGATCCAGCAGCATCTGGACCGGTATGCCTGGACGCCCTGGGGCAAAGTCGAGGTGCGCCCCGCCGCCTTGGGGAGCGACGCAGCGCTGTTGGGCGGATTGCCGTTATTTCATGAGTACCAAGTACGATAAGGTCCCATTTGTTCGCATCGCGAGCGACAGTGACGATTGTGCAGTGGATTGGCGGTCCATTCTGCGGCGGCTTCAACAGCAACTAACGAAAGCGTCAGCAACGATCTGCGTGGAATGCTACCCAGGCGTGTTCGAAGGCGACATTCGAGATGCCGTCAGCGGCGTCTTTCCGTCAGCGGCAATTATCAATACTGGCGATTTTCTGAAAGCGCCCGAAGAGATAGAGGCCCTGGTCGCGCGCGACCTGACAGACGATCCAGTTTTCGGCTTTCTATCTCATTTGCAATACGCTAATTTTTTTACAAGCGCACGGCCTGAGATCGCGGCGGAGGGATCGTGTTTCATCATCGGCCCTGGCGCGACGGTTTTGCATACGCGGCCTGATCTGCTGATTTACGTTAGCGTGGCGCGCTGGGAAATTCAGCAGCGGCAACGGCGCAACGAAATCGGCAACTTTGGGGCCAATAATCAGGAAGCGTCTGCCACCGCGAAGTACAAGCGGGCCTTCTTTATCGACTGGCGAGTTGCGGATCGCGTGAAAAAAGAGGTTCTGCCGCGAGCTGACTTCTGGATTGATGCCAACGATCGCAACCACCCGAAAATGATCTCGGGTGAGCAGTACCGTCATGCACTGACGCAAACCGTCAAGCGACCATTCCGGCTTGTTCCGTTCTTCGATCCAGGCCCCTGGGGCGGGCAATGGATGCGCGAAGTTTATGGGCTTCCAGCGGATGCTCCGAACTACGCCTGGTGCTTCGATTGTGTGCCCGAAGAGAACAGTTTGCTATTGGGCTTTGGCGACCTTCGGTTGGAGGTTCCAGCCATCGACTTAGTCTTTCAACATCCCCGCGAATTGCTGGGACAGGCGGTCCACGCCCGGTTTGGCACAGAGTTCCCCATCCGGTTCGATTTGCTAGATACGATGGGCGGCGGCAACCTGTCGCTGCAAGTGCATCCGCTAACGGAATACATTCAAGAGCACTTCGGAATGCACTATACGCAAGATGAGAGTTATTACTTGCTGGATGCCGGTGAAGATGCTTGTGTCTATCTTGGGCTAAAAGAGGATGTTGATCCGGCAGGGATGATTGAAGAGTTACGCGTAAGTCAAAAAACCGCTAAGCCCTTCGAGGTAGACAAGCACGTCAATAGCTGGCCGGCTCGCAAACATGATCACTTCCTGATTCCCGCGGGAACGATTCACTGTTCAGGCAAGAACAGCATGGTTTTGGAGATCAGCGCGACGCCGTACATTTTTACGTTCAAGCTTTGGGACTGGGGCCGATTGGGATTGGATTGCCGGCCGCGTCGCATACACCTGTGCCACGGTGCGGCGAACATTCAATGGGATCGCAAAACTGAGTGGGTGAAGCGTGAATTGATTAATTGCACTGAGCCAGTTGCCGAAGGCGACGGTTGGCGCGAGGAGCGCACGGGCTTGCATGAACGGGAGTTTATCGAGACTCGCCGGCACTGGTTTCGGAAAGCGGTGGAGCATGATACCAACGGCGGCGTCAACGTCTTAAATCTGGTTGAGGGCGGCGAAGTGGTTGTCGAGAGCCCGACGAAAGCTTTTGAGCCGATGCGCATTCACTATTCTGAGACGTTCGTTGTTCCAGCAGCCGTGGGTCTCTATACGATCCGGCCGGTCGGTAAACGAGAGCAACAGCACGCAACCATAAAGGCTTTTGTTCGCTCTGGCACAATTGACATTGGATGAGTGGCCGGCCTGCCGGCAAAGCACTTGACGTTCTCCGCGGTTATCTTTCGGCAGTAGCTGGCGTCAATCCCGTGCGAGCGGGGCGCGGCGGAGCTTTGTAGTCCACGAGTTCATTCACGGGTCTCTTTGCCGCCCAGGCAATGCCGCGGAGCAGGGTGCGCTGAACTTGATAGTTCGAAAAGTTGGCGTAGATGTGGCCTTGCATCCACACGAACGCGCGGGCAGGTTGGCCCCCGGGAATGGTATGTTCGTACGTCCACATCTGCGGCACAACTTCACCCGCGTGATTTCCTGCCCAGTGCGTGGGCGGAATCTCCGCGGTTGCGAGCACGTGAATGGCGGGATCTTTCGCCCAGGTCATGTTGAAGAAGGCTTCATCGAGAATTGTGATGTCGGAAAAGTCCTTCATAATCGGATTCGACTTGTCTACTACGGTGTAGTGGATCGGAGCATCGAGCGTGTAGTTTACTTCGCCGTGTTTCTTTGCGCCTCCCAACAGAGTTGACAAGTAGGCAGGGTCCGGCCCGCACAATGAGTCGTGAAAGCTAACCAAGCCTCCGCCGCGTTTCACAAACTTTTCGATGACAGCGCGCTCATCGTTGATGAGATAGCCTGCATCTCCTCTATAAATCACGAGCACGTCAGTATGTTCGAGGTCGGCATCGCTCGGAACATGGAGGGCTCCGTCGACAACCGCCCCGCGCTCCGTCAGGAGTTTACTCCAGTCTGCGAGAAACTGCGGATAGTCGTGCTGGCCAGATAGATGAGACTTCAGGCCGGTCCAAATAAAGACGTGCATGCCGTTAGGGTTTTGGCCCTGCGGCAGCGGTAAGCCTCGCGATACGGTTGCGCCACCGCTTTGCGCTCGAAGATCGGGGTGCACAGAACCCGCTAGAAACAGAAGGGGCAAGGCGCCAAAGACCAGAAAACGGGCCTTCAACTTCGAACGTCTATGATTCGGCCAGAAGATATTCACCACTCGAAGAGGATGATATCGAACTTCAGGCGTGCACATTGTGATCCTAGAGACACGGAACCAGGATTGCCTCACGCCAACAGACTCTTTTACTAATCCTCAATGGAGTACTGGCGATCGCGATCTCAATTCGGATTAACCATCTCGCTCCTGATACGGCGGCTTACTGTAGGATTATTTGAGATTCAGAGTCGTTCGAATGGCCTTACAAAACCGAGTGACTCCCGATGGAGCGATCTGCGCATATGCGGCGCGTGGCACCTTCATGGGAAACCGGGGTGGCGTACTGCATAATCAAGACCGCGAGATCGTTCGCCCATATGCAAGCCGCCGCTGGCTGATCTGCCTGCTGGAATTCAAAGGAATTCGGCGTTCTGTGATGTCGCTGGGCCGATACACGGAATTGTTTTTTCTGGACGAAGCCGTTGCCCTCGCGGCCGGTCACAGGCCCTGCGCCGAATGCCGGCGTGGACGGTTCAATGCATTTCGAGACGCTTGGAACAGCTCTCGACAGCGCAGCGCAGGGCATTTTGTTTCCGCCGATCGAATCGATGCAGAGTTGCACCACGCGCGAATTAATTCGCGAAAAGCCAAAATCACTTTTGAATCGTCACTCGGCGCGTTGCCCGACGGCTGCTTCGTGCAGTGGGAGGGCGCGAGCTATCTCCTCTTGGGCGATGCGCTGCTCCAGTGGTCGCCAGAAGGCTACGTAAGGAAGCGTCCGCGCGCGCGTGACACGAGCGTCGTCGTCTTGACGCCCGAGCCAATTGTCCGCTGCATTCGCCACGGGTACAAACCCGAAATACACCGTTCGTCCCTCGCACTCTAAGAGGACCGGCTCGCCGCCTTTAGGAGCATGGCCGTATTGGCCGGGTGCCTGCTACGCTCAAATTAGCGGTCGACGTACTGCTTTCACGTGTACCCGCAGGCAACACTTACTCACCGAATTCATCCAGAAGCGTCTACAACTCCGCCGCTCTGGCTCTGGTTTAATCTGCTTAGCTTGGACGCCCCGGCTGTCGCGATTCTTTGGCAGGCATTTCTCGCGCGACGTCTTCATGCTGACGTGCGGTGGCCCGCGTTCGTGGCGCTGGGCGCATCGGTTTGGTTGATTTACGTGGCAGATCGACTGCTGGACGCGTTCAAGAATGACAGGGTCATCGCACCGCGGCATCGGTTCTACCGGCTTCACTGGTGGACAACGCTGAAAATCTTCGCAGCCATGTTACTGGTTCTGGGGCTGGTCTGCTCTTATCTCAACATATACGTGCTTCGAAACGGGATTGTCATGGCCTCATTTGTGGCCATCTATTTTGCCGCGGTACATGTCTCGCCACCACGATTGCGGCATTGGTGGCCGAAGGAATTAGCGGTGGGTGTCCTATTTAGCGCAGGGACTTGTCTCGCGACGTGGTCGAAGTTGGACCACGAGCAGTCTTTGATTATTGTGCCGGCGCTTTTTTTCGCCAGCCTCTGTTCGATGAACTGTGTTGCGATCGAGTTTTGGGAGTGGCGGCGTTTGCGACGTGTGTCGGGCGTGGCGCCCCATCTTTACACGGTTTGGATGGGTCCTCGTTTATCGCGGATGTCGCTCTTACTATTGATAGCCTCATGCGGCTTGCTGGGCTCTAGTGCTTTTCGGCCATTTTTTGCGCCTACAGCTCTCAGCGCGCTGAGCTTCTGGTGGCTTGATCGAAACAGCGAGCGGCTTTCTATGGATGCACTTCGAGTTCTGGCTGATGTGGCACTCCTAACGCCCCTGCTGTTGTTTGGTTTTGGGCGCTGACGAAGCAGCCTTTGATGAATTGCGACCGGATCGCGAGGATTTACCGCTGGATGGAATATGCCGCGTTTGGGGGCGCGCTCCAGCGGCGGCGTTGTGAATTTCTGGGAAGAGTGGGACGGGCGAAGACCGCGCTCGTGGTGGGTGATGGCGACGGCCGCTTTCTCGCAGAACTGCATAAGCGCTATCCCGCCATGGAAGTGGATAGCATTGAGCTTAGCTCGAAAATGTTGGCGCTAAGCCGTAAGCGAGTCTCATCGCCGGGCGTGCGATTTTTCCACGCGGATGCGCTTTCTGTTCCGTTCCCACGCGGGCGATACGACTTAATCGCGACCCATTTCTTTCTTGATTGCCTCTCGGATGCCGACGCGAGCAAATTCATCGCGCGCGTGTCGGCGGTTGCTAACGCCGATGTGTGTTGGATCGTTTCTGAGTTTCGTATACCCGCAGGCGGCTGGAGAGCTTTACACGCGAAGGTGTGGATAGCAACGATGTACTTATTGTTCCGGCTTACAACGGGCCTCTCGGCAAGGCGTATACCGGCTTATCAGGAGAGCTTAATGACGGAAGGATTTAGGCTTGACGGGGAGGTAACGGAACGGTTCGGACTTATCGGTTCGGAGTGTTGGATACGAAAAATGTCAGTAACCGGGCCAGAATACTGACCCGGCTACTGACTCAACTTAGTAACTAAAAATTATATTTAAGCCCAAACTGGATTTGGCGAGCGCCTTGTGAGCCATTCACCAATCCGAGTTGCGGACCGAGACCCGTGCTGGGAGCGTTCAAGATGGGCGTATTGGTAAAGTTGATCGCCTGAACCTTGAGCTCTAGGTTTTGGTGTTCGGTAACGCTGAAGAGTTTGGACAGACCTAAGTCAGCGGTATGCAAACCGGGCCCTCGAATAATTCCTACTCCGCAGTTACCAAAGCCGGATGAAGGCTGAAAGAAGGTGCTTTGGCTCCAATATTGGTAGCCGCCGCTTGCACTTTGTTGTTTGCCGAGGACAACAGGGGAACTGCTGCAGCTTGCTAACGATCCAAAGGAACCCGTACCGGACGCATCGTTTGCGCCAATAGTGAAGGGGAACCCGGAATGGAACGTGACGATACTGCTGATTTGCCAATCGCCAATCAGAGTATTCGCGATGTGGTTCAGGTTGCCGCCATATGTTCTACCACGGCCAAACGGTATGTCGTAGGTGACGTAACCGTTGAAAGCCTGTGGTACATCGTAATAGCAGTTGCCGTAGTACGAATGTGCATCGTAGGTGTTTTGCCAGTAGTAGTAGTTGCCGCCACCTTGGCCGTAGCCGCCGTAGTATCCGATCGAGTCGGTCAGACACTTGGACCAAGTGTAATTGGCCTGGAATTCAAGGCCGTGGCTGAGACGTTTCTGTAAGCTAACCTGTAACGCGTTGTAGTTCTGGATTCCGTCAGTGATGGTTAATTTGTCGGTCGGGCCGTCGGCAGCGAGAGTCGGGTTACCCGCTAGGTAGGGGCTGGGCAACACGGTGCCGTTCGCAGTCAAAAGACCTTGCGACGCATTCACGGGAACCATCAAGTGGTCGTTATTTTGGCCAACGTAGGCAGCTTGCAACGTCATTGAATTGCCGAATTGCTGCTGGATGCTAAAGTTCCACTGATTCGAGACAGCCGGTCGGTTGTTCGGATCCCAGGTAAAGATGGTCGCACCGCCGAAGCAAGCCGGAGAGGACGCCATCGCCGCAGCTACCGTGCAGGCGCCAGCCGCAGAAAAACCCGAATATCCTTGGGAAAGCGTTGTTGGTGGGAGCACAACATCCGCGTCGCTCGAATATGTGACCAGGTGACCCGTCTGCCATGGTGGGTTGCGAGTCAACCGGAGGTTCGTACCCGTACCTTCGAGGAAGTTCGACAGGGTGTACGAGACGCGAACAACCGTATTCTTCGCGACCGACCACGCCAGACCCACACGCGGCTGAAAGTTCGTGATGCCGTTGTATTGGTTATATAAAGCATTGTTGTCGTTGAACAAGTTGGTTTGTCCGGAGAGCAGGACCTGGCCGGTGTATTCCTCGAAGTTGGTCTGCCGATTGTGAACCTCATTCCAGGGAGTATTTAGCTCCCACCGCAGTCCCAGATTGAGCGTTAAGCGGCTGGTGACCTTCCAGTCGTCCTGAACAAAGGCGGCCGGGATGCTGGACCGTTGACCCCATGTGCCGCCGCCGGCTCCGACACCCAACTGCTCCGGAAGTCCCAACAGAAAATCGGCTTCAGGAAGGCCGTTGGTGGTAGCGCCGCCAGCCGTATTGCCGGTGTATTGTCCATTGAAGGTGAACTGACCGGCGAGGCCTTCGTTGCCGGAATAGAATACGTCAATGCGCT
>JBARMQ010000654.1:0-14608 GCA_049802535.1 Bryobacteraceae bacterium
TCACTCTTACTGTTGGAACTGCCGTCGCGGAATATCCGGCAACTGGGACAAACGCAGGGAGTTCCGCAAAATGGCGGTCTGTCTGTTTTGCCGGGGGGCAATGCCGTGCTTTACTCGCAACTCGATGAATGGGGCAGCGACATCTTATTCCTTGAGCACTGATCCCCACATCATCTTCCCTCCTCATGGCTGTGACAGACAGTTAGACCTGCCGGGGTAGGGGCAAATCTGGCTAAGAGGCTAAGCGGGTAGCCACCACTTACCTTCTGAAACGACAATTTTGGAGGGTCTTGGGATGAAACTGCATATGGGTAGCCTCATTGGGGCAATTTTGGGAGGAGTGTTGCTGGCCGCTGCGCCGGCGGGAGCAACATCGGTGACATGGGCTGGCGCAAATGGCGGCACCGTGGGAAGCGGATTTGTATCCGGCGTTTCGTCGTATACGGCGTTGAACTTTCCTACTAGCGCGAGCAGTTGCCCTGGCAGCTCGAGTGCGTTCTGTACTGGAGGCACTTCGACGGTGGGCGGCTTCACGATTTCCGGCACGGGTCTTCAGGTTAATTACGACTCAGATTACAGCAACACAGTGGGCTTTGAGGCTTCGTCGATTACGGTGACGACACCTGTGAGCGGCATCAATGCGTTCTTCATCCAATTGGGAGATTCGGTGGCGGGCGCGCCGATCACGGTTACCCTTTCGGACGGCGAAACGATTTCATCGGTAAACAGCCAGTCTCTGAATTCGCCGACCTACTTCGGCATCTCGATTTCGCATGACATCACTTCGTTTTCGGTCAGCACGACCTCGGGCAACATTTTCCTCGACGAGATGTATTCCGGAGTGAGCACGTTGGCGCAGGATAGCGGCAGCGGTGATGGCAGTGGTGACGGCAGCGGCAGCGGCGACTCGGGCGATCCATCGGCAACGCCTGAAGCGGCAACCATCCTATTGATTGGCGGCGGACTGCTGGCTCTGGTTGGCTCCCGCCGAAAATGGGTAGCTGCGCGGCTCGCCGTGTAGGGTTTAAAGCGGACTCCTCCGCAATGCGAAAAGGACCACGCCGAGAGTGGTCCCTTTTCGCGATCGACTGCCCCGAGGGGTGGTCTTTTCAACGACCGACCGCCTTTCTAGAGGGCGGTCTTTTTGTTTTGTGGGAGTCCGTTCGATCTCAGCCAGTGGTCCCGCGCAAGGGGTGAATATCGACTATCACATCGTTTTCGGCCCAAACTTTTACAGTGTGCCTTAAAACCTGGCGCAGAATTCTACCCCTTCCCGTAGATGTTGACAGTCTACCGGTAAGTAGGTGTAGTATATAGATGTTGTCAGCCAACATGTCTGAAGATAAAACGGACGTCCCTTACGGAACGCTGGATCTCCTCATCCTGAAATCACTGCAAACGATGGGCCCGATGCACGGCTACCGCATCGCCAGGAGAATTGAGCAAGTTGCCGAGAACCTTTTGCGATTGAACCAGGGGTCTATTTATCCAGCCCTCGTGCGACTGGAACAACAGGGTTGGATTCGCACCCAATGGGGTATCTCGGAAACAAAACGCAAGGTTAAATTCTATTCCCTAACCAAGAAAGGGTTAAAGCAACTCAGCATCGAAGTTGCGAACTGGGAAAGGGCGACTGCCCTGGTGGCCCGGTTCCTGGAGGCTGAGTCGTGAATCTGCGCTCCGCAGTCGCTCGTCTGTTGGCGCTGTTCCGCAAACGGAAACTCGATCGGGAGTTGGAGGATGAGATCTTTGCTCACTTGGAGTTGGCCGAGCGCGATGCCATCGCCGCAGGGCTGCTGCCGGAAGAAGCGCTTCGGGCGGCCCGGCGCAATTTCGGAGGAATCGAGGAGATGAAGGAAGATCACCGCGATCACCGCGGCGTCCGGTGGATGGAGAATCTACTGAGAGACGTTCGGTATGGAGTGGGTGCGCTGGTGCGGGATCCCGGATTCGCCGCGGTCACCATCGGCTTACTGGCTCTCGGCATCGGCGCAAACTCGGCCATGTTTAGTATCGTTGACGCAGTCCTGCTAAAGCCACTTCCTTTCCCCCAGCCGGAGCGCATGGTAAGGGTGTGGGAAAGCACTCCAATGGGGCACAACGGCACCACCACGCTTACCTTCCTGGACTGGAAGCGGCAGGGAGATATCTTCGCGGCGTTGTCAGTCGAGCGCCTTACCAAAGCCGCGGTCGCGACTGGCGGCAATCCGGTACGCGTTTCGGGCAAGCAGGTGTCCGCTGACTACTTTCAGGTATTTGGCGTTAAGCCTCAAATCGGCAGAACCTTCGCAAAGGGGGAAGATCAGCCGGGGGCGGCCCCGGTGGTGGTGCTGAGCCATGCGTTCTGGCGAAGCCATTTCGCGGGTGATCGCGGCGTTCTGAACGACGATTTAATGCTCGACGGTGAACCGCACAAGATCATCGGGGTTCTACCCGCGGGCAGTTTCGATCGCGACGAAGCTGTTTTCTGGACGCCACTCATTTTTGCACCGGATCAAATGAACCGGGGCCAGCATTGGCTGACCCCAATTGGGCGTCTACGCGCCGGCGTGACCCTTGCGCAGGCGCGAGCCAAAATGAACGTATTGCGAGCCACGCTCAATGCCGTCATTTACCAGAAGGACTGGGGCTTCACGGTAGATCCATTTGCGCAGATGCTGGTTGGCGATACCCTGCGCCGCTCGATCTATCTTGCGTTTGGAGCAGTGCTGATGGTGTTACTCATTGCCTGTGCGAACGTGGCGAACCTCGCGCTGGCTAAAGGAGCCGGGCGGCGAAAGGAGATGGCGCTAAGAGCGGCTCTTGGCGCCAGTCGCGGCCGTTTGATCGCGCAGTTGCTTACCGAGAGCCTGGTCTTGTGCATTCTGGGAGGCGTGGCGGGTGTTGCCTTAGGCGCAGTGCTCCTTCATGCCGCGGCGCCGCTGGTGGCGGCATCGCTGCCGTTTACAGCCGATATCCGCATGGATCTGCGTGTCCTGGGCTTCGCCGCGGCGGCCGTGATGGCTGTCTTGATCCTCTCAGGTCTGCTTCCTTCCGTGCGGACTTCCTTCGGCAAATTGTCCAACGCGTTGAATCAGGCGGCGCGTGGATCGTCCGGTTCGAGCGCAGCGGTGCGCCGGACGATCGTCATCGGTGAAGTTGCCGCTTCCGTCGTGCTGATCTGCGGCGCGGCGCTGCTGTTCAAGAGCCTGGCGAAACGTCAGCAAGTGGATGCCGGGATAAGAATCGACCACGTCATTACGATGTCGGCGGATCTTCCATCGGCGGCATACCCGTCTCCTGACAGCGCCGCCAGATTCTATGAAGCCGTGGTTCAACGACTCCTGTCGGTGCCCGGCGTCGAGAAGGCGTCGGTTGCGCAGGGCTTGCCTCTTCAAGGCGTGCAATGGGGCGAAAATATGATCTTGCCGGGTGCAAAGCAACCTCTACTGGTTAGGTTAAAGCTTGTCGATCCGTGGTATTTCGGCACGCTGCAGATTCCTCTGGAGGCCGGCCGCGGTATTGAAAATCGGGACCGCGCGGGCGCCCCGCCCGTGGTGGTTATCAATCAAGAGGTGGCCCGGCAATTAGCGAAAACATTCGGAATCGCAAATCCCGTCGGGCGGCCGGTTGGCATCTGGGTGCCTGGCTACGGCCCCATCCCGGAGTTCTTGGTGAACCTCCAGATCGTGGGGGTGATTCGCAGCGAGCGTACCGCCGGATTGAACGCGCCGCCGGAGCTGGTGGTCATCTACCCTTGGCCCAGGCGCCACAGCAGGACATCAAACTGGTGGTTCGCACATGGAGTGCCCCGGCAGCGGCAATGCCTGGCATTCGGGAAGCGGTGCGGCAGCTCGATCCTAACCTACCCTTGGGGGACGTGATGACCATGGAACAGGTCAAGGACCAGAGCACGCTTTGGGCCAGGCAGCCGACCTGGGTGGTAGGCGCATTCGCCGGGGTTGCGGCTCTGCTCGCCGCACTCGGGCTGTACGGCGTTCTGGCTCATGCCGTCACGCAGCAGCGCCGCGAGATCGGCATCCGCATGGCAGTGGGCGCGAGTTCGGGCAACGTCCTAATGCATATCTTGCGCGGCGCCTTCTCGATGCTCATCTTGGGGCTTGCTGGCGGACTCCTGGGAGCCTTTGCGCTGACGAGGGTCCTGAAGGGTCTTTTGTTTCAGGTGTCCGCGCTCGACCCGCTAGCACTCGTCGTTGCGTGCGTCCTGATGACCGTTATCGGCATACTAGCAGCCGTTATTCCGGCAAGCCGGGCGGCCCGAGTCGATCCAATGACTGTGCTGCGCAACGAAGGCTGATTGAGGCGAAAAGGCAGCTAGCCAGCGCTCCGCTCGCCAGATGCGTCGGTAGTGCGCGAACGGCTATTGACTCTTACCTCTTAGCTGTGTGCCTCAAAATGGGGACGGGTCTTCTCACACATCTCGCATGTCTAAACTCGCATTCTTATTTCCCGGCCAAGGCTCGCAATTCCCCGGTATGGGCAAGCTGCTGGCGGACGAATACCCCCAAGCGCGGCAGATCTTTGAAGAGGCCGACGACGCCCTCGGCTTCGCACTGTCCCGCCTTTGTTTTGAGGGGCCGGAGGAGGAGCTCCGCAAGACCGAGATCACTCAGCCCGCGATCCTCACCGTCTCGACCGCAGCTTGGCGTGTGCTGGCCGAGACGGGTTATACACCCGGTTTCGTTGCCGGCCACAGCCTGGGCGAGTACTCCGCACTGGTCGCGGCCGGTTCGCTTCAATTCCGCGATGCGGTTCGCCTCGTACACAAGCGCGGCCGATACATGCAGGAAGCGGTGCCCATCGGAACAGGCGCAATGGCCGCCATCCTAAAGCTGCCGGAAGAAAAACTCGACGCCATACTTAGCCAGGCCGCACAAGGAGAGATCGTCTCCGCCGCTAATCTAAATTCGCCCGATCAAGTCGTCATCTCCGGCCACACGCGCGCCGTCGAACGCGCTATTGATCTCGCTAAGGCTGCCGGCGCCAAGCGCGCTATTCTGTTGCCCGTAAGCGCTCCGTTTCATTGCGCGTTGATGACGCCGGCGCAGCAACGCCTCAACGTCGATCTAGAGCAAACTGCGTTTCAAGACCTCTCCTATCCTCTAATCAACAATTGGCAAGCGCAGCCGGTCACCCAGGCCGGCGATGCTCGTCGTGGATTATTCGAACAGGTGCCTAACCCTGTCCATTGGAGCGAGAGCGTCCGCCAGTTGGTGCGGCTCGGCGTCGGCCGCTTCATCGAGGTCGGCCCAGGCACCGTCCTTCTGGGACTCGCCCGCAACATCGATCCCTCCCTGCGTGGCGTAAAATTTGGTGAACCCTCCGACCTAGAAAAGGTGAAGCTTGCGCTACTTTAGCTACTCTCTGCTGCTGGGCATTTCATTGTCCGCTATCGCATGGAATCTGCCCGCCCAGGATGAACAGGTCCACACTTTTGCTGAGGACTTTGTTCACAACAGCCTTGCCTTATCGCCTTCAGGCGCCACTTCGCAGGGCTACCACCAACACAACGGAGTCAATCTGGATGAGTTACTGGATGATGATTCGCCCAAGGCCATCGAGCGGGAACGCGCCTTTTTCCGCAAAGCTCGGGCCGACGCCGACCGGCTCTCTAAGCTGGACATAACCCCTGAGTCGCACGCCGATCTCGACCTGATCCGATTGCAATGTGACGGCGCCCTCCTCGACCTTGACCGTATTCGAAGCGATCAACACAATCCAACCGGTTACGTGGAGTTGATCGGAAACGCGCTGTATAGCCCCTTTATCTTGGATTACGCGCCGTTACCAAAGCGGCTGGCCCAAATCACCGCTCGCATCGAACAGATTCCGAATTTCCTCGACAACGCTCGCCGCGCTCTCGTTTCCGCGCCGCCGATTTGGACGCAGGTTGCTCAGGAGGAGGACGCAGGCAATATCGATCTCATCGACCAAACCATCCGCGCCAAAGTACCACCCGATCTGAAGCCGCGCTACGATGCAGCGGCCACAAAAGCATTGACGTCGATTCATTCATTCGATAACTATCTGAAGAACGACTTAAGCCAGCACTCCTACGACTGGCGATTGGGTTCGGATGTCTACGCGGCGAAGTTCAAACTGGTTTTGGCGACCGGCGACACCGTCGAAAGGACGCTGGCGGATGCCGAGGCCAAGCTCAAAAGCATTCGGCAGGACATGCGCCAACAGGCCCTTGCCGTCTATCCCCATTATTTTCCCGGCACTCAGCCGCCGCAGGATATCAACGCACTGGTTTCAAAGGTGCTCGAAAAGATCGCGCTGCATCACGCTACGCCCGAAACCTATTTTTCAGACGCCAAGCGGGATTTGGCCGAGACCACAAAGTTTGTCGAAAGCCATCACTTGCTGGACTTGCCACCTCACAATAACTTGCAAGTGATTCCTACTCCGGAATTCATGCGCGGAATCTATGGTGTCGGAGGGTTCAATGCCGCCCCCGCCTTTGAGCCGCAACTCGGCGCCTATTACTGGATTACTCCCTTTACTCCCGGCATGAGCAAGGCGCGCATTGAGTCGAAGCTGCGCGAGTACGATTTCGACGGCCTTAAAATCTTGACTATCCATGAAGCCATGCCCGGCCACTATGTTCAATTTCAATTCGCCAATGAGATTCAACCTAGGTGGCGCGGCATCTTGCGGTCTATCTTTTCGAACACTCCCTATGTAGAAGGTTGGGCAGTCTATGCCACCCAGTTGATGATCGATGCCGGCTATCAAAATACGCCTGAGATGCGGCTGACCTTCGGAAAACAGATGCTGCGCGTTGTCTCAAACACCATCCTGGACATCAAATTGCAAACCATGGGCATGACCGACCAGCAAGCCATCGACTTGATGATCGACGATACCTTCCAGGAGCGCGAAGAGGCCGAAAAGAAACTGCAAAGGGCGAAATTATCGTCCTGCCAGCTTCCCACTTACTTCGTCGGGTGGCGAGCTTGGGATCGCTTACGCGACCAATACCAGAAACAACAGGGCAAAGATTTCGACCAGGCTCAGTTTCACGACCGCGCCTTGAAAGAAGGCGGCGTCCCCATGCCGGTATTAAGCAGACTGCTGCTGAAATAACTCAACCTACGGCTGATAGGAGAACGTTTATGGCGACTGCGAAAGCTGCTACTGAACCGATCAAAGTCAAGGCCGCTGCAGTTCCCACCACGGGCCTCATTACGGTAAGTCTATTTGACGGCGCCCGGCAGCCGATGGCGCAAGCCTTAAAAGTCCTTCTGACGGTTATCGACGGCGCACAAAATCAGCTTTACCGAGATTACGTTAATGGCCCGGACGTAAGGCTCGAACTCCCATTCCATGACAACTTTGCAGATGACTATTCGATCATCGCCGCTGCCGGCCAATTCAAACAGGCAGGCTTTCAGCCGGTAACGGTCGTGCCGAACGATCCTTGCCAACTCGATCTCATGCTCGTACTGAGGGACGGCGATTTTCACTTTGCCAACGCTCGCTGGTCCGATCTTTCGGCACAGAAGCCCTTAGTCAGTCAGATCTTCAAAGCGAGCGTAACGGGCGCTCCCGATCAGGCTTACTCCGGCCTGATGGAAAATCATCCCGATCGTCTCGCCTGTCTGCTGAACATCACTACCGCGATGCAACAGATTTCTCTACCACAAAAATCACCGCTCGACTACTTCAAAACTTTCGATCTTGCCGCGCTCGCCCCAGACCGGATCTTCGGCTACGCAGACGCCCAATTAGTCGATCAAGTTCGATTGGCGGCTCAGCATGGAGAATTCGAAACGGAACCTCCCGCCGACTTAGCGCTGCACGGAGACGCAACCAGTAGTTTCAAGCAAATTCAATTTGGAGAAGCGAACGTTCAGCTCACATTCCACGAGAATACCCGCCAAGTAATCGACGGAGTCGATTGTGTTTACGTTGAACCTGATATCGACTACTACAAAGACCCAGGCGCCCATCTCCTGCTGGAGGTCATTCCCAATAAACTGACCCGGAACGTGAGTGATCCAAAAGTTGTTTACGTGCTCCGCTGGATTGCAGGAAGACACGCCGGCATCCCCGAGTTCGATCCGCTCTACACCATCGAGTAAATTAGCGGGCGCCGCCTTTCCTGCAACTTCGATAGCTGTATATACATATAATACGTGTGATGGAGCCTTCCACACCAACGCTGCCTTGTATGTGCGCCACTATTCGGCGCGCTTCACGGGCGCTGACTCAAATGTATGAAGACGCGCTGCGCCCACTCGGCTTGCGTGCCACCCAGTTCACAATGTTGCAATTCCTGTCACTCGCCGGAGAAGTAACACAAGGCACGATGGGCCAGATGTTGGCAATCGATACCACCTCCTTGACCCGTACTCTGGAAATTATGATTCAGCATGGCTGGATCGTCAGAACCCATGGCGAGGACCGCCGGGAGTGGCGAATCAAGTTGTCAAAGAGCGGTGAGTCTCAATTAAAACGGGCGCTCCCTCATTGGCAGAAAGTCCAGTCACAATTGCAAAAACAACTGGGGCGCGAAGCCTGGGACAGCCTCTTCCAGCTGACCAACCAACTAACAAATGCCGTCACGAAATAAGGAGATATCATTGTGACTAACTATCGAAAACTTACCTCTGTCCTGATCGCCCTTTGGTTTATCTTTGCTCTCGTAGCGTCGGCTCTGCACGCATTCCACAATGAGCCCGGCCAGCCGCCAATTGCTTTTGGGCTTGCGGTTTTGACGCCTATCGTAGTCTTCACCTTGTGGTTTGCTTCCTCAGAGCCGTTTCGTCAATTCGTGCTCGCGTTGAACCCGGGCACGCTGACAACCGTGCAGGCGTGGAGGATCGCGGGCTTCGTATTCCTCGTCCTGTACACCTACAGCCTTCTGCCTGCCGTGCTCGCGTTGCCTGCGGGTTGGGGAGATATAGTCATTGGTGCAACCGCGCCCTTTGTTGCCATGAAACTCGCGAATCGCGACCATCGGGCGAGCTTCATCCTTTGGCAGGTGTTTGGCATTTTAGATTTGGTGAGCGCGGTGGCGCTGGGGGCGACCGCTACGCTGATCAATCCCCACGCCGTTGCAACGGACGCCATGACGATCCTGCCTCTCAGCCTCATTCCGACATTCGCTGTGCCGTTGCTGTTGATCTTGCACGTCGTTTGTATTGCCCAAGCCCGTCGCTGGAAGGAGCAACGATATTCAGGTTTGGGCGAGCAGCTACCGTCATCAGCCTCTTGACCGGCACACGCCATTCAGTAAACGGCGTTCGCGGCGCGTTTCATCGCGGCGAGACTGATCTCGACATCGTCGTCAGTTGTCGCCCACGATGAAACGCTGATCCGCATCGCGACGTTGCCCTGCCACGTGGTCTCTCCGCACCAGCAAGTGCCGCCTTCCTGGACTTGTTTGATGACGGCCCTGGTCCGCTCCGCCGAACCGAACGATACCAGCACCTGATTGATTACCACGTCATTTAGGATCCGGTATCCCGCGTCCGCAAGACTTTCCGCAAACCTCTTCGCGTGGCGGCACGTGCGCTCAATTAAGTCCGCCAAGCCCTGCCGCCCGAGGCTGCGGAGAGCCGCCCACAATTCAACACCACGCGCCCGGCGCGAAAATTCCGGCGTGAACTGACACGGTTCCCGGCAGGCTTCCTGGGGGAAGTAAGCGGCAGTGACATTCATTGCAGCCCAAAGATGTTCTGGGTTTTTGACGATCACAAGGCCGGAATCATAGCCGACGTTCGGCCATTTGTGCGCGTCGGTTGCCCACGAATCAGCTCGTTCGAACCCGCGCACCAGATGCCGGTAACGAGGAGACGCGTGTGCCCAAAGGCCAAAAGCTCCGTCTACATGCACCCACGCTCCGGCATCTCGCGCGATCGGGCAAATTTCTTCAGCCGGATCGAATGCGCCCGTGTTGACGTTGCCCGCCTGAATGCAAAGTAGGGTCGCTTCGTTCAGGGTGGGCAATGCAGCCGATCGCATTCTTCCCTGCCCGTCGACAGGAACTCGAACAACGCGGTCGCGGCCAAAGCCGATCAGCGAGAGTGCCTTCAAAACTGAGGCGTGTACCTCGTCGCCCACCACGACCTTTATCTCTGGCGCGCCGTAAAGGCCTTTGCTGACGACATCCCAACCCAGCCTCTCGAGTAACGTGCAGCGCGCCGCCGCAATTGCTGAAACATTTGCCATCGTGCAGCCGGTAACTAACCCGCCTTGCGATCCTGCGGGCAAGCCCAGACAGTCGATCACCCACTCCAATGCGATCGATTCCATCTGCGCCGTCGCAGGCGACATCACACGAAACCCGCAATTCTGATCCCACGTGCTAGTCAGCCAACTCGCGACTAAGGCGCCCGGAAGTGTTCCGCCCACGACAAACCCGAAGTATCGGCCGCCTGCGCTCGTGACGGTCGCGGGCGCGGCAATCTCGTCGAGCAGCGCTAGAATCTCATCCGAAGTAGCGGGCGCGTCTGGAAGCGTGCCACCAAGCGACGGAAGACGGTCCAACGCTTCTTGCGCCGGAGTAACACGCCGTTCACCTGTCTGTTCCAAATAGTTCGCGGCTCGCGCAGCAGTCGCGGAGAGAGTATCGATAAAGTGGTCTGGATACGGCATCAACAAGCCTCTAAGCTCAATGATTCATGAATGGTTGGCTCACCATCATAACTCCCCGTGCAGACCATCCGCCGGCCTTCTCAAACGGCGCTACAGTAAAGGAGGACGGTTGAGTCTGCGGGCTGCGTCGCGCTCCCGGAGATGCACCTTGATTCAGAAGCCTACTCGAAACCGGTTGCTCTTTGTACTGTGTGGAGTGATTGACGCGGTCATTTCGATCATCTACTTTACCGCCGCCGAACATGGCTTTCATGCGGCCAGCGCCCTTGTGTTTCTGGGTACGCTCACTCTCGCCGTGGGAGCTTGTATGATCGCTACCGGCATCTGGAGTTCTCGAAATAGTAAATACTGGCTGCTGCTGAATGGCCTTGCTTGCAGCGCACTCGGACTGATCCTGGCGTTCTGGACTGGCCCACTCTCCTTTCGTACTGTTGCGCTCTTGATCGCCGTCATGGCATTGAGCATCGGGGCTTATGAGTTGGCAATTGTTCGCACTTGGCGTGTTATTGCGGGCGACTGGCTTTTTGGCGCGGCCAGTGTGGTCTCCGTCGGCTTTGCCTTGGCGTTCTTAGCTTTCGTGTTTCGTTGGATCACGCTTGAGCCCGCGTCGCCAGGTGAAAGTTTGCGTTGGCTGGGCGTATTTTTTGGGTTTTGTGCCATTTCCACGCTCGGCCTGACTCTGCGGCGGTACTCTCCTTTTGTCCAGGCAGGATCCGCGCCGTCGGCACTCTAAACGTCGACGTACCTTTCACCAAGAACGACTTACCTTCAGCTCCGTTGCATAACGGAGTACTTTGTGATAACAAGTAGGGATGACGATTTTCGACCTTTTCTTCATCGTCTGCCTACTTACTGCGCTCGCCGTTCTCTTCTTAGCGACGGTCGCGGCGGCGCAAGGCCGATGGCCGGAGGTACTGACGAAAGTTCGTAAGCTTAGCATCTGCGCCACGATTTATATGGGGGCCGTGCTGGCCGTAAGCTTAGCCTTTCCGCGTAAGATCTATCGCGTTGGCGATACGCAGTGCTTTGACGACTGGTGTATCGCCGTGCAGGATGCAGCGAGAACCGCCGAATCCGTGAGGGTCGATTTGCGGCTGTCGAGTCGTGCCAAGCGAGTTCCTCAAGGTGAGAAGGGAACAGTGGTGTATCTGATAGATGCGAACGGCCACCGCTACAATCCTGATCCGCGCGGTCCGGCAGTGGGTTTCGAGACTTTGCTCCAGCCGGGTGAATCAGTCATCGCTAGGCGGCGGTTTCATGTGCCTCATGACGCACGCGGCCTGCTTTTGATCTACACGCATGACGGAGGATTTCCGATCGGGTTCTTTGTCATTGGCGAAAACAATTGCTTCCACGGTCCACCGGCGGTGCGGCTCGAAGAGAAGGCTTGACTTCCTTACACTCCGGCTATTAATGTATATGCATACATGCAGTGCTTGTGTGCGACGACACGGCTTGCGGCGCGGGCGATCACACGCCTTTACGAAGGTGAACTACGCGATGCAGGGCTGCTAGCGCCGCAATTTTGGCTATTGTCCGTCTTGAACAAACGCGCCGATGCGAATCAACGTGACTTATGGGAGAGTATGGCCACGGACCAAACGACTCTGTCGCGGAACCTGGCAGTGGTCGTCCGGAATGGTTGGGTGAAAAGCGAGGCGACTGGCCGCGAACGCAGATATAAGTTGACGGATGCCGGACGGGCAAAGCTTGCTGCGGGTAAGCCGCACTGGAAGCGCGCTCAGGACAAGATGCGGAAAGCATTGGGCGCCGATTGGGAAAGCGTTTGGAAGACTCTCAGCCGAGTGGCCACGGCAGCCGAGGACCTCAACGAAGCGCCTTTGAAAAGGAAGGAGGTAGAACATAAATGGCCTGCGATCTTCGGTCTTATCTGAACCGTGCGGCGGCGTGCATGATGCTTTCGGCTTTGCTGACCGCCTTGGGGCTGGCACAGGAAGTCCATAATCACGACTCGCCCGGTGGAAAGGTTTTCTTGATCCCCCGCGATTTGGAAATGCGTCTCGCAGTGAATGCGCTTCCTAAGTCGCTGCGCGACGACGCGTCGATCATGGTGCTCGAAAAATCCGGCTATGTCATGGCGAAAACTGGAGCCAATCCATTCACGTGCATGGTCAGCCGGCGAGCCGGAAATTTCTATCCTGTCTGTTTCGACAAAGAAGGGTCTAGCACAATCATGCAAGAGTTTGCCGACGATAGCGTCATGCGGCTGAATGGCATGAGCAACGACGAGGTGGAGCGGAAACTCGCCGACGGCTTTGCCAGCGGAAAGTATCGGCCACCCTCCAAGCCGGGAATCGCGTACATGCTGTCGCCTGCCATCTATATGGTTAAAGACGGAAAGTTAGCGCGTAATACACCGCCGCACACTATGTTTTATGCGCCTTACCTGACGGACGCTGATGTCGGCGGAATCATGGGTAAGACCGCCTTCATCGACCGTTCCGGTCCACACGGAATGTTCATCGTGGTGGCTGGGCAGAAGGAGCGGGAAACGATGATGGACGAGTCGCAAACGTTGCTGAACGAAGTGGACCGGCAGGTGCAGCTTGGGCTCGAAGAGCCTGCTGCGCCGAGCCGTTAAGCCCGTTCCTGGTACGTGCCCTCTGAAGTGCTGACGCGGATACGCTCGCCCTGGTTAATGAAAGGCGGCACTTGCACCACGAGACCGGTCTCCATTTTTGCCGGCTTGGTAACGTTTGAAACGGTGGCGCCTTTCAGCCCCGGCTCCGTCTCGAGCACCGTCATTTCGACGCTCGGTGGAAGCTCCACGCTGATCGGTTTGCCTTCATAGAATTCAATATTCACGTGCAGCTGCGGAATGAGATAGTACACACCGTCGCCGAGGATGTCCTTGGTAAGGTGCATCTGCTCGTAATTTTCAATATTCATGAAGTAGAAGTATTCGCCATCGTCGTAGAGATACTCCATCTCCTGTTCGTCGAGAGCGACGCGCTCCACCTTATCTTCGGACGAGAATCGATGTTCCATCATCGAACCGGAGCGGAGGTTGCGCATCTTGGCCTGAACAAAACCTCGGAGGTTTCCCGGCGTGCGGTGTACCATGCTGAAAACCGAATGAAGTTCGTTATTGAACTTGACGACCATGCCAGGGCGCAATTGTGTTGCTGCAATCATGCTTTTTGATCCCCAGTGTAGCAACACAATCGCTTATTGCGGTTTTAAGATGGCGGTAAACCCGGCGATCGCCGCCCGGTACTCCGCGATCAAACGCTGACATAATTCGGCAGCAGATGGGCAATCGTGAATGTCTCCGACACCTTGTCCCGCGGACCACACATCCCTCCAAGCTTTGGCCTCGGCTTCGGCGGACATATCCAGCTTTATAGATGATTGCAAGTTATCCGGATCTGCTCCTGAGGCAACGATGCTCGCTCGCAGGAAGTTAGCGGGAACGCCCGAAATGGCGGGCGTTAAGACAATGTCCTGCGCCTTTGAAGTGACGATCATCTGTTTGTATCCGTCCGGCGCTAATGATTCACGCGTGTTGATGAAGCGGGTGCCGAGATAGGCGAGGTCCGCGCCCATCATTTGTGCTGCGGCTATCTGGCGCCCATTGGTAATGGCGCCGGAAAGGACCAAAATCTTGTCAAACATCTGGCGAATTTCCGCGACAAATGCAAAGGGATTGAGCAGACCAGCGTGTCCGCCGGCTCCCGCACAAACAGCGATCAATCCATCAACGCCTGCGTCAACAGCTTTCTTTGCGTGACGAAGATTGATGATGTCATGAAAAACGAGTCCGCCGTAGGAATGAACGGCGTCAACTACGTCACGCACTGCGCCGAGTGACGTAATCACGATCGGCACACGATGCCGAACGGTGGTCTCGACATCACGCGCCAAACGAGCATTGGTTTTGTGGACGATGAGGTTAACGCCGAAGGGAGCAGCGGGAATTTGAGTGGCAATCTCAATCGAGGCTAGCCGCTCTTCGATTTCATCGAGCCACGCCGCATATCCT
>JBARMQ010000655.1:0-1580 GCA_049802535.1 Bryobacteraceae bacterium
GCGCTACCCCTGCCGAGATCGAAGGATACGACGGATTTCTCGGCAAACCGCTGGACCCGTCGGCGTTTCGCTCACTGCTGGCGAATATCGGCGCTAACCCCATGCGAGCCGGCGTCGGCCATCCAGACAACGGAAACACTGCTGTGCTCGATGAAGAGGTTTATCTTAAGCTGCAACGCATGATGCCGGCATCCTCGCTCGCGGAGGTTTACGAAATATGCCTGAAGGATGCACGCAACCGAGCTGCTCAAATGCCGAACTTAGCCGATGAAGACGGAGAGGAGCTACGCTCAGTCCGGCGATCGGCTCATGCCATCAAAGGCGGCGCGGGCATGGTCGGCGCCAGGGTGCTGGCGAATGCCGCGGCCCGGCTGGAACTCGACGTTTACCGAAAGGATGATCTGCCCGAACTGATAAACAAATTGTTGGACAGTTGTGACCAACTCCAGCGTATTCTGGTAACTAAAGTTAAGGCATATTGACTAACCCCTAATATCAATTATGACCGTGCGGACAAAACCGATAAGAAGCTCCCCTGCTCGAAATAAGGCCCCTGTTGTGCGAATCCTGCTGGCCGACGATCATCCGGTAGTGCGCATAGGCGTGCGAAACATGCTACAGGCGGGCGAAGGGTTCTCTGTCGTCGGCGAGGCCGGCGATGGCGATGAGGCCATTACACAAACCCTCGACTTGCTCCCGGACATTCTGCTGCTCGATCTGAATATGCCGCGACTGCCTGGCCTGGAAGCCATGCGAGCCATCATGAGCGGCTCACCGGCGGTGAAGATCATTCTGCTGACCAGCACCGTCACCCCCCAGGAGATTATCGAGGCGCTGCAGATTGGCGCTCGCGGCATCGTGCTCAAGGATGCGCTGGCCGACCACTTGACCAACGCTATCCGCACCGTAGTGTCCGGCGATTATTGGATCGGTGGAAAGCGTGTCGTGAACCTGGTGGGCGCCCTGCATGACCTGATGAAACAGGCCGCGGTTCCTGAACGGAAGACCTTCGGTCTCACCCCCCGCGAAATGGAAGTCGTTGGCTGCATCGTGGAAGGCTGCAGCAACCGCGACATTGCCAAGCAGTTCACGCTCAGCGAGGAAACGGTGAAGCGACACCTTTCGAACATTTTCGATAAGACGGGCGTGTCCACGCGTCTGGAACTCGCTATGTTCGCTATCGCTCACCGATTGGTTGCCCCACAGATGTAATTTTTCTTTCCCCTGTTACCTATTCTTTTCTCACCCTGGGCTCGCGTGTGCGATGGCGAGCCACCTTCCCTGTAATTCCCTGCATCCATCTTTATCGAGCGAGCGCAAGACTATCCCCCGGGGTTGCGCGACTTTTTTGCGCTCATCTTGAGCGCAACAGAAAGATGGAAGAGACAAACATGAAGAAGATCAAGTTTATGGCCTTGATGGTATGCGCTGTATGTGGGGCTTCCGCCGCGCAAGAAGCGAATCCTACGTCAACGATGAAGTGGCCCAATCAACAACAGCAGGAGCCTCAGGCGCAGATGGAGGGCGGGGTTCCGGTCTACAAAATCACCGTCGTGGGCCGCGACATTCCGGCTATTAAT
>JBARMQ010000656.1:0-13698 GCA_049802535.1 Bryobacteraceae bacterium
AACCGAATCCACCACCGGCCAAACCGAAGAAGACCGCGCCTCGGAAACGAGCGCCCGCGGGTGGGCGCGGCGCCGGGACCAGCCGTCCTCGCAAGCGGAAGCCGGAATAGAGAAACTTACTCAAGCCGAAGCACCTTGGCAGGATCAATCTTGGTGCTTCGTCGTGCCGGCAGATAGTACGCGAGCAGAACTCCGCCAACGAGGAAGGCTGCGGAAACGATTAAAGAGACCGGATCTTTCACGGGAACGCCATAGACTAAGCCGGACATGAAGCGGGCGAGCGCCCATGCCCCGAAAGCTCCGGCGGCTACTCCGAGTAATGCTTTTAGCAATCCTTGCTGCACAAGCATGCCGACTAATTGGCGACGCTCTGCGCCGATCGCCATGCGGATCCCGAATTCCCGTGTGCGAAGGCTAATGCCGTAGGACGCGACTCCATACACGCCGACAAGCGTAAGCACGAGCGCGAGCAACGCGAAAACTCCAAGCAAAACGGTGTAGAAGCGGGGTGCGGCAATGGACCGCTCGACTATCGATTGCAGAGTGCCCTCGTTCTCGATTACCTGTTCCGGATCAAAACGAGGGATGCTTTGGCGAAGAGATGATGCGACCGAGGCCGGATTGCCGAGCGTGCGGACAACCAGCGTGGCGCCGACGGCCGGTCCGAGATATTGTCGATAGGACTCGTAAAATTCAGGCGCGGGCGTCTCGCTCAACGAACGATGTTGTGTGTCGCCGACGACGCCTATGATCGTGATATCGGGCGCGGCGGGTGGCGGTCGACTGCTCAAGTGTTGACCGACTGCGCTTTGGTGGGGCCAATACTTCTCAGCCATGGTTCGATTGATCACAATCGCACCTTTGTCCCGCCCCGCATCGTATTTGCTAAAGAGCCGCCCTTGCATCAGCGGTATGCCCATTACGGAAAAATAGTCGGCGCTTACCGCGTGAAAGTCGACTTGAATCGGATCGGGTGAATTAGGCGCGTGGATCTGTAGCTGGACCGCAATGCGTCCCAGCGGCAGAAAGCTTGTGAGCGCCGCTTGTTGTACGCCGGGAACATCTTGCGCGACGCGCAGAATCTCGCTGTATCGCTGCATCAACTGTTGTTTGGTTAAACGGCTGGCGTGTCCCGGCGGAATGGACGCCGCAAGAATATGGGCCGTGCGGAAACCAGGATCCACGTTCGCCAGACGGACAAAGCCGCGGACCATGAGGACCGATCCAGCGAATAAGATCAAGGCTGCCGCCACCTCGCCGATCAACAAAGCGCTGCCGGCCCATGAGTTCGCATGAGTCGATCGCTTTTGGCGTTCCCCCGCGGCGAGGTTTGCTCCGGAAAGTGCAACGGCCGGCGCTATGCCGAAAAGAACGGCGACGGCAGTTGTGAGCAAGACGGCAAAACACAAGACAGCGAGATCCACATGGGTATCTTCCAAGCGTGGAATTTGAAGAGAAGCCGGAAGAGAGTGCACCAGAATCCGGTTGCCTGCGTATGCGAACCCAATACCCAGCGCTCCACCGATACAGCCGAGCAGGAGACTTTCGGTCAGTACTTGCGCGACGAGATGCCGTCCGCGCGCGCCCAATGCGCCTCGAATGCCAAATTCGTTCCTGCGTGCGGCCGCCCGGGCTAACAGTAGGCTGGCTACATTCAGACAAGCGAGCAACACGAGAAAACCAGTTGCGCCCAGCAGTCGAACAAACGCCGATCGGTAATTGTCAGTGTCCCGGGTGGCGACTGGGTCCAGCATCAACCCGAAATCTTGTTTAGAGGAGGGATAGGTTCTTAGAAGCGCAAAGGGCACGGCTGCGTGCCCCCAGACAGGAGAGGAACCCGCTTGTTCTTCGGGGGGCACGTTTGATCCCGTGCCCGCTTTGCGCGAGTTCCTCAGAAGAGCCGGAGTTAGGCGAGTCAGTTCGGATCGGCTTCGCTCAGCGTTATCCTGGGACGCAAACGGGCCACAATCGCCGTGTAAGTGGTTGCCGGATCGCCCGCTGGAGTTCGCTCCAGGAGCCAAGCCGCCGTTCCCGCTTTTGGAAAGTAAAACGCTTTGGGCATGACGCCGATGACGACATAACCGTGCTCATTTAAGAAAATTGTTCGATCGATAATGTTCTTGTCGTAGTGAAAATATTTTTGCCAGATCTCGTAAGCCAACACGACGGTCTGAGGCGCGCCGCTCCGGAAGTCCCTTACAAGGAAGGTTCTGCCGAGAATCGGCTGCGCGCCGAGCAAAGCGAAAAGCTCTTCAGAGACGCTGCGCACCCAGAGATCTGTCGGCTCGGCGATTCCAGTGAGTGTGGCAGTCTCAAAAAATCCGAACCCAGCTACCGATTCCAAAGACCTGGGGGAGCGCCGCAGAAAGGTAAGGTCGGCAATCGTTTCCGCGGGAGTATAGGTACCACGGCCGGTCTTCTCGATTTCAACAATCCGATCCGGGTTTCGATAAGGAATGGAGCGGAGGAAAACGGCGCGAAAGGCACTGAACATCGTGACGGATGCCCCAATTCCCAATGCCAGAGAAAGAAGCGCTGTAAAGGTAAAGGCCGGAGAGCTTCTGAGCTGCGCCATCCGTAACGTGCATTCCGCAGCATGTCTTACCCCCTGAACGCGTGCCGTCTGAACGCACGTGCGATCCGGATACGATTTTATGCGGTCGACCGTGATCGGCGGACAGGCAAAGTTGAGTAAGTGAGCTTACGATTTGGTGGGCGTTTCCACGCCGGAAGCGCAAGCCTCCCGCGTCGCCCAATGGGCAAATCAGCGAGTTTTTCGACCTCGCTGGATATATAGTCACAAAACTTGCAAATTTTTCTCAAAATTTTTTTCTTCATTGGTTTCAGATGCTTACCGGAAATGTGGGGTCACGGCGGAATCGCGGGACGCCCGGAATGCCGGGGGCCATGTGCTTTACTCAAGTCGCGAGAGATTAAATCAACCGAAAAGCCGGGATGCCCTCCCGGCTTTTTTATTTGGAGGCCCACAAATGGGAGAGCTAATCATGATGCCGGTGCGGAACGCAGACGCGGGAAACACCACCGAGACGCCGCTTGAGCAGAAGCAGAATTTGACGCCGGCCGAGGTTGTCAGCATTCGCTCTGAAGAGCGAAACGCCACCAACGGTGTGGACTTCTCTTTATGGAAGACGGCGCCGCGTGAGCGCACCGCTTCCTACTTCCCGGTGTACTCCTCAGTGTCGAAGGCCATTCAAGGCGCCCTTCGCGGCTGGGTCGGCGAGTGGTTGCAGGCGCACCCGGAAATCCTTCTCCGTCCCCACACGGCGTATCCGATTCTCGTGTATCAATGCACCCACCCCTTCGCCGGCAAGGCGACCAACATCTTCACCTACGACATTCAGCAGACTGAGGCGCTCGATCGGGCTTTCGCTTCTGCCGCACATCGCTTAGGCGGTCTGCTCAAGACGATCGATACGAAGAAATTTCCCTGGCTTACCCGCGAACATTACTTCGCGTATCGAAGCAAAGAAGTCGTGAAGTACGTCGCCCGCAACCGGCGCGCCCTCTACAAAATGCTGAATGTCGAAACGGTGTTGATGAACAGTTTTCTGAAATTCGCCGTCGTCGACATTAACCGGCTCGGCTTAGAGGAAGCGTCCGAGGTGTTGCGCCGGGAAGTGGCGAAGAACCTCCGCCGCTTCTCTGACGAATTCGACTTGAGCATCTACACGGCCAACTTGCTGCGGATTGCGACCGACGCTCTCAAGACCAAGCAGGCGGCCGAGATGGAACTGCCGATCGCCGCTTAAGCCTTACTTTCCGCTTTCGCCATGCGAGCATTCGCGTGGCGCAGACGATTGGCCATGATGGTCATCACCTGCAACGCGAAGAATGGCGTTTCCTGGACCAGAAACTGAAACCGGCGCTGGTCCAGCGGGACGACTTTGCAGTCCGTTTTCGCAATGGCGGTGGCGCTGCGGGGGCTGTTGTCGATGAGTGCCATCTCGCCAAATATCGATCCAGGCCGGATGCATTCGACGACATTCCCTCCCACCTGAATATCCACTTCCCCTTCTGAGACGACATACATTGCCTTTCCCGGATCGCCCGTCGCGAAGATCACGCTGCCCGCCCGATAGCCCATTGCTTCCGCGTTCCGAAAAATGCTCAGACTGATCAACCGGATCTATACCTCCAGCGTCCGAACAATAACACACCCAGTACGGTAAACTAGCACCCTTGGCAGTACCGGTCCGGCTATAAATCCCTTGGTACCAGGCGCGGTTTAGACCCGGACTTTTCAGCTCTTAACGAGATCACTAAAAGCCCTTATCTCTGTTACGCTTTAGATTCCGAAGGCCTTGTAGCTTCCACTTTGGGGGAATTTCGATGCTAAAGAGTATTTTATTGTTGCTCATCTCCGGCTCTCTCGCGCCTATATTTGCGGCTTCGTGCACGACAGGGACAATACAGACCTATGCTTCCGAGTTCGGCAATTCGTTGACTAACTGTTCCAGCCCCGACGGCATTCTGCTCTACAACAACTTCTCCGATAGCGGCATACCCGGCAGCGCAACTCTGACGCTGAGCCCCAACAGTAGCGATGGCTTTGACTTTACGTTCGATCAGGTCGGAACCAGCACGCCTTATCAGGCGACAAGCAACACAACGTTCACCATCATTTATGAGTTCACCATCGATCCCGCGCCGATCTTAGGGGGATCTACGCTAAGAATCGATCCGCCGACGGGCGATGATTCCATCTCGCAGAGTTTCTGCGTCGATTCAAATCCTACAGACGGCTTCGCCGCGTGCCTCCAGAACGCAAATGTGATCAGCACCCAAACCGTAACCGTGGTGAGCGACAACGATCAGGACGCGTCCGCTAGCATCACGCTGAATCCGCAGGCACAGAGTTTCGGTTGGGTAGAGACTACTTTTAGCTTGGGTCCCAACGCCAATGGTGAACCCGGATCGTTCGACAGCGTTTCCGCTTTACCCGATGTGATTATCACGTCCCAGCCGGAGCCGATGTCGCTCGGACTGCTCGGTTGTGGGTTGCTCGCTCTCGCTGGCGCTAAACTGAAAAAACGCTCTCGCTAGCGTTATGTCAGTTTATGGAGCGGCTTAAGCTCGCCGTATACCTCGTACTCATTTCCGCCGCCGCCTCCTTCCCGCTCCGGGCCGAATTGAGCCCCGAAGCGGGAGCTTTCGTTTTCCGCACCTATTCGGCCAAGGATTATTCCGCCAGCGCCCAAAATTGGAGTGCCGTCCAAGACCGCCATGGCGTGATGTATTTCGGCAACAACGGCGGAATTCTGTCGTACGATAGCGTGCACTGGAAGATGATTCCTCTGCCGAACGGGCTTGTTGCCCAATCGCTCGCATTGGGACCGGACGGCAGGGTTTATGTGGGCGGAGCGGGAGAGTTTGGCTATCTCGAAACGAGCCCAAATGGCTTAAGCCACTTTGTCTCGCTGCTCGGCCGGATTCCCGCGAGCGACCGGGATTTTCAGCGTGTGTGGGATGTGATTCCCCGGCCTGAAGGCATCTATTTTGGGGCATATGATCGAATATTCCGGCTTAATTCGAATGGCTCCGTAAAGGTATTTCGCCCGAAAGACGGACGATTCAATCGTATTTTCCCGGCTCGCGATGCCCTCTATGTCTATACCCTCCAGGATGGATTCTTACGCTTTGAAGGCGGTACGCTCACACCCGGACCGTCCGCACGTCACTTTACCGAACCGACAGCTGTCGGGGCTTGCCAGTCGCCCGTTGGGGATCTCATCGCCTCAGGCCGGAGTCTTTATAAAGTAACCGCCAGTTCCGTCGAGCCATTCCGGACGGAGATGGATGCCTACTTCAACCAACACCAAATCTATACGCTTTTCGCGTTGCGCACGGGAGATATCGCAGTCGGGACGATGAGCGGCGGCCTAGTATTGCTCACCCCTGACGGCCGGCTGGACAGAATAGTCGATAAGGCTGCCGGGGCGCCCAGCAACGGCATCACCTCGCTATACAGCGATCAGCAGGGTGGCGTTTGGCTGACGACGGATGATAGCGGTCTTGCACGGTTCGATCCCTCGCTCACCCGGTTTGGAGTGACTCAAGGCATCCAGGGTATTCTTTCCACCATCCATCGTTACAACGGATCGCTCTATGCGGGGGGCAACAAGGGCCTCTATCGATTGAATGCCCCAGGGCAAAAGGCCGCGCAGTTCAGCCTTTTCAATGATGTCAACGAACTAGTCGCCGTAATGGCGGATTACGGCGCAGTCTCCTTCGTTGGGGCACAGCACGGCCTTTATCTGCTCAACGGCGACAAGACTCAAAGGATTCTAGGTAACGAAATCAGTGGCCAAGTCTGGGACCTTGCGAAGTCTCGGCGCGACAGTCATGCCATCTACACGGCTGGTCGTGATGGAGTTTGCCTGCTCCGTCAGACCGGCGAAAGCTGGAAATTAGCAAACAAGGCGAGCGAAAACGAGGAGTTCCGCACCGTTTCTGAAGACGCGGATGGGCATGTCTGGGCCACGACGCTGGCCGATATCTGGCGCTTCGATTTTTCGAGCCAACCGCCCAAAGGCGAACGGTTTACCGAGGCTAATGGCGTTCCGCCTTCCTGGAAGAGCGTGTATGAGTTCAATGGTCATGCGGTGTTTGCCACTTCCAAGGGACTTTTGACCTTTGCGTCCGCCGATCGGCATTTTGTTCCCGATACCGAAGCCGGAATGCGGTTCGCCAATGGAACGCACGGCGTATCTCTGCTAAGCCGCGACGGTGATCGCAATATTTGGGTCACGGGCGAAGACTATCACGGGATCCTCAAACGCCAGGGCAATGAACAATATGTCTGGCAACCTATGCCGTTGCTCGAATCGGGTATTCAAGAAGTGTATGCATGGACCTTCGATCGCGATGGCGTTGCCTGGGCGTCAGGTCGAAGCCGCGATCTATTTCGTTGGGACACGCGCATTGCCGTTGATCCAAACCGGGGTTTCGATCTACAAATCGAAACCGTAAAGTCGCCGAGCGAAGAGTATGGCGGCATCGATACGCGTCCTCAAGGTCCTGCCTTACGGTATCAGGAAAATGAGCTCACCTTCGCGTTCGTCGCGCCTTCCTTCGACGAGGAACCTCCATCTCCCAATCAGCAGGACAACGGGCCCGAGCCGCAGCATGTCGAGTATCAATATCGCCTTTTGGGTGGGGGAGGCAGCATCGGCCAATGGTCAAAGTGGGGCCTCCAAACGGAGAAGGATCTCAATAACCTGTGGGAGCACAGCTACGCCTTTGAGGTCCGGGCTCGCAATCCTCATGGGGTGATGACCCAACCCGCGATATTCCGATTTGTGGTTCGGCCTCCGTGGTACCGCAGTTGGTGGGCGTATTTGCTCTATTTGGCCACCACTGTCCTTGCCGCGTGGAGGCTGTTCCGGTGGCGTGTCCGAATCCTCCAAGAAAACAATCGCCGCTTGGAGCAGACAGTTGCCGAGCGCACAATCGAGGTGCGGCAACAGAGGGATCAGAATGAAGCGCTACTGCTGAATATTCTTCCCAAGCCGGTCGCTACCGAGCTACGGGCTAACGGAATCGTCACGCCAATGACCTTCGATGATGTCACCGTTTGCTTCACAGATTTTGTTGGCTTTACCCTATCGAGCGAAAACCTGCCCGCTGAAACTCTTGTTACCGCGCTCAATCAATACTTCACCGCGTTCGATGACATCATGGGTCGCTATGGCCTTGAAAAGCTGAAGACGATCGGCGATTCCTACATGTTTGTGAGTGGCCTTCCGGAGCGGCGGTCGTCCCACGCCGTAGATGCCGTGCTTGCGGCCCTTGAAATGGTCGAGGTCGTCCGCAAGCTCTCGCAGCCTGGCGCACCGGTCAACTGGCAAGTGCGGGTCGGCCTCTTCACCGGTCCTGTAATAGCCGGCGTCGTCGGCGTACGTAAATTTGCCTTTGACATCTGGGGGAACACTGTGAACTTCGCTTCCAGGATGGAATCGAGCGGTGAGGCGGGCCGCGTCAACCTTTCTGAGGCTACTTGGAACCGAGTCCGGCGCTTAATCGACTGCGAGGAGCGCGGTCCCGTGAAAATTAAAGAGGGCCGCGTCATGGAGATGTACTTCGCCGTAGGCCCCCGGCCGGAGTTGATGACAGGGGAAATAATTGACGGTATTCCCGCCGCCTTCCGTGAACGGTACGAATCTGAGTTCGGGGTGGCGCCGCGGTCCTTTCCAAAGCTGGTATCGATTACCGTTTAGTAAATTGTTAGGAAAAAAAGAGGGGCCAGTATTGGCCCCTGAAAGAGAGCTAGGTGTTGTGTTGTGGTTGGTTATGAGACTCTCTTCGCGGAAAACTCTTCAGGGTGTGTAGGTTAGCCTCGCGTAACCTGCAACTCATTCTGAACCGAAAACACTCCGGGAACTTGGTTCGCTCGAATTCCAGCCACATCCTTATCGGATTTGCTGTTGACTGCGCCAACCAAGGTGACATTCCCATTTTTCACCAGAATGTGAATGGACGGCTGTGTACCGGCCCCATAACGGTTCAGTGTCGGAAAACTGTAAATTGATCGCGCTTCCGCCCAACGGATTTGGTTATCGAACGGCGACAGCGGCAGAACCTCTATATGGTTCTGAACCAAAGTGACTCCTTCTATATTCTTTACGACCCGCTCGGCATCCTGCCTCATCACCGGCCGTGTCACCGCGCCTTCGAGGTAAACCGTTGTGCCATCTACACGATAAGCCAAGTTATCGAAGATTGTGAGGAACGGCAGAGTCGCCAATTCGTGATGAACTTTGCTAGAAATGTTATACGTAGTCTGACTGACAGCCTGCGTAGCTGTCGCCGGTACCTGACCCGCAATGAGTGACACTCCGCTCGCCAGCAACAACGCTGCGAGAGCCCCTGCGATATTATTTTTCATATTTCTCTCTCCACGCTATATGGGATGCGGTAGATGACGAGCCGGTTGCAACTAGGAAAAGGGTGAATGACCGTGAGGAAATTTACAGTTTTGATGTCAATGGCAGTTCTCGCCTTTGCGGATCCGCCTACAAAGACACTAAATCCCCAAGTAGCTGAGATTGTTTCTCAAGTCTCGGCGGACCGGATCGCGGACATTCAGCGAAAGCTGGAATCCTTTGGAACGCGCAATATCTATTCCGCGACCGATGATCCCAATCACGGCATAGGAGCCGCCCGGGAATGGATCGCCGCACAACTGAAAGGTTATAGCCCTAAACTGCAGGTCACGTTCGATAAACACAAGTTGGCGAAGCAAGGGCGCGCTTTCCGCGACGTTGAAATTTGGAACGTGGTGGCTCGTCTGCCAGGCACAAGCGAACCCAATGAGGAAGTGGTTATCACCGGCCACTATGATTCCATTCACATGGTGTTCAAGACCGGCCCGGACGGAAGGCGGCAATTGGATTCGGAGGCCACCGTCGAAGCGCCGGCCCCGGGGGTGACCGATGACGGCAGTGGAACGGCCGCAGTGATGGAGTTGGCGCGGATCATGAGCAAGCATCAGTTTCGTAAGACCATCGTTTTCATCGCCTTCGCAGCCGAGGAATACGGACTCTTTGGGAGTGGGCTATACGCCGAAGATGCGGTGGCTCGTCATGAGCAAATCGAGGCGCTGTTCAACAACGACATCATCGGAAGTGACGTGAGCGGGAATGGAGCCTCCACTAATGAAAGAGTAAACGTCTATTCGGAAGAGCCCAACGATTCCGCGCCCCGTGAAGTAGCCCGCTACATGAAAGAGATGAGCGAGCGGTATAGCCCCGGCTTCCATGTCGATCTCCAGTTCCGGCATGATCGGTTTGGCCGGGGCGGCGATCACAGTCCCTTTGCCGCAGCCGGCTACGGTGCGGTTCGCGTTACAACGCCGAGCGAGGATTTCGCGAACCAACACACGGCAACCGACACTTTTGCGAACACTGCGCCCTCCTATACCGCCCGTGTCGCACAGGCCAACGCCGCGGCCATTGCGGTGCTCGCCCTCGCTCCTAAAGCACCTGCGATCACCACCCCAAAAACTTTATCGTTTGCCGCCAGCCCCATCCAGCGAGGTTCGGGCTACGACGCAGCCTTAAGCTGGCATAGCGACCCGCCGGAGGATGATCTGGCAGGGTATGCCATCGTGATGAGAAAGACGACGGCCCCAGAGTGGGAAAAGGAAATTTTCGTTGGTGATGTGACCAAATACACAGTGCCGAACGTGAATATCGACGAACTGGTCTTTGGAGTAAAGGCGATCGACAAGGCTGGCAATGAAAGCCTTGTTACCCCTTACGTGACGCCTCCCTACAGGCCGCAGAAGATAATGACCTATTAACAACAATAAGTTGCAGGCCAGGTAGTGTCCTCCGAGATCACTACCTGCCCCACAGTATCAGTCGGTTACTCCTGTCAACGCACTTCGCGGACCATTCGCTAAGATGTTCAAAACGGCAACTCATCCCAACATTGCCAAACACTGTCGTTATACAAAGTGGATATTGGGCGTTTGCGCCTTGGATAATGACGGTTCTTGGTTAGTGATTGCTACCATCAACCGGATCAGCTATTTGGAACAATACGATAAATGGCCCTGAGCATCACGTCCGCAGTCGAAGATAATTTCGCGATTTTGCGGCTTACGGGTTCTTTGACTCTCAGCCCCTCCCTCACCGGACTGCGGCAAGCCGCCAAAGAAGCGCTCTTGGCCAAACGCCTTTCGGGTCTGATTCTAAATGTTTCCGGCGTAACCACCACGGATAGCTCCGGCGTGGGTGAATTGACAGTTGTCTACAGCATGGCGACCCGGGGCGGCTGCCCTGTGATGCTGGCCGGGGTCCCTCCTGGGCTACACAATATTCTTGAAATGACTCGCTTAGATGCCTTGTTGCCCTCGGCCGATGGAATCGAAGCTGCGAAACAGAAGCTGAAGCCTTAACTTCACGGATGCGATCCGGATTGTCGTAGGGGGCCAATGGAAGGTCTGATTGCTGTCTGCCTCTTTGTGTTGGGCCTCTTCGTGGTGGTGCTATGGCGCCGTCTCGGCGAGCTGGAGTCACAGCGCGAGCGGGACGCGGGACCCGGACGGGACCAACTGCAACTTCAGCTGAACGCCCTTGCCGCTCGAATTCTTCTCCTGGAGAAGGAACTCGCAAAACAGCAGGCGGCCGCCTCCGGCGTTGAAGTGGTGCCGCCGCCGACGCCAGCGGCTGAACCGCCTCCCATACCCGTAGTTGCCCTTCAACCGGCGCCTGAGCCACTCGCCCCTCCGGTTCAACGGCCGGTTTTCAATCCCGAACCTCAGCCGCGTCACGAACCCTCGTCTGCAGCCACCTTTAAAAACACGGAATGGGAGGTGCTGGTCGGCGGCAGCGTCCTCAACAAATTAGGCGCTCTCGTAATCGTTGTCGGACTTGGCCTGTTCCTCGCCTATTCCTTCGCATACATGGGTCCCGTCGGGCGCGCCACGATCTCGGCAGTCCTCAGCGCCGCTCTGCTGGGTGCAGGCATCCGAGTGGAACGCAAACCGCGGTTCAGAACATTCTCGTATGGGTTGATCGGTGCGGGCTGGGCTGGCCTTTACGCCACCGCTTACGCCATGTACGCCTTGCCCGCCGCCCGCGTCATCGCGGATCCGTCCGTTGGATCGGTGATTTTGCTGCTGACCGGGGCTGCCATGGTGTTTCATTCCCTGCGCTACAAAGTCCAGACGATTACATCGATCGCCTTCTTCACGCCCTTCGCTGCTTTGGCCGTGACGCCAAGCACGCCATTCGCCCTGATAAGCCTTGTTCCGCTGGCGGTTGCCCTGCTCTATCTTTCCTGGCGTTTGGCTTGGTACCGCATGGCGCTATTTGGTTTAGCCGCCACGTGGGGAACCTGTTTTGCTCGCGGCGTTCCTGCTGGGCCGCTCGCTTCGTCAGAATCGTTGCTGTTGGCCTATTGGCTGCTGTTTGAGGCCTTCGATCTTCTGCGCCAGCGTCGCAATGTTGCCGATCCGCTGCTGCAGCTGTTGATGCCTTTGAACGCTATCAGCTTTATCGCCCTTTCTTATGCCGCTTGGCAGGCGCAAGCTCCGAACCATTTGTGGATCGGGGCGGCGTTAGGCGCGGTGCTCTTCCTTGCCAGCGCCTTTGCACGCGTCGAGATGGGCGGACGGTACGAAGGTGCTGTCGCCTTGGCCGCGGCGTTAGGAGGTTTGGCAATTTTGGGCCGCGCCGAAAACGTTTGGGCTGCCGCAACTCTAGCTGCCGAGGCCGAAATCTTATTCCTCACGGGCCGCCGCTTTCGGCTGAACTTTGTTCGTGCGTTGGGACTTGCCGCATTCGCAGTGTCGCTGATTGACGCGGCCTTCGCCTTTACCCTGGGATCACAGGTTGTGCTGCTAGGCGTGCATGTCCAACACATCACGCCGGTATTGCTTTTGCACATCATCCTCTTTTATGTGAACCGCAGGCTTTGGCGGACAGGCTGGTATTTCTCGAGCGCGGCCGCTCTCCTGGTTTGCGTTGTATTCGTCCAAGAAATTTCAAACGGCTATGTTGGTCTGGCCTTCGCAGTGTTCGCTTTGGTTCTTTACGAAATCGACCGGCGTCTGGCGCCTTCCGAATTCCGAGTGCAGTTCTTTCTTGTTGCGGCGCTTTCGCTCATCTTGCAGACCGGATTCCATTGGAACGACCTCCATCGCCTCGCGCCGATATCGGCGCCGTTATCCCCATGGCTCACTTCCATTTTGATGGCCGTTGTGTGCTGGTGGATCGCATGGAGTACCTGGCGGTCCACCGTGCAAGGCGCCCGAGAGAACGCGCGGCTGCGCGACATCAGTGCCGCTGCTGGTTCCGCGCTGATGTTTGCTGCGCTTTGGATGGTGTTGCCTTTCGGTGTAGTGGCGCTCGCCTCGCTGATGATTGGTATGGCCTGGAGCGAACTCGGCATAGCTGCCAGTGTGCCTTCGTTTGAAATCCTTGGCACATTTTTGATCTCTGCTGCCTCCGTCGAATTATGCGCCACCGACGCCTCCATCGGGGGCAAAGCGATTTGGCTGCTGAATGGCATTCCGTTCCTGGCGGGTCTCTTTCTGAGTTGGTTCCGTTCCCGGAATATGTTTGTGGCCCGGCTGATTCTGTCTCTATTGGCGCTAATAGTTCTAACGCTTGTTGTCTATATCGAAATCGGCAGCCGTTATCGGACAGTCGTGTGGGCGATGGAGGGAGTCGGCTTGCTGGCAGCCGGCCTCACGCTGCGCGAACGTACGCTCCGGTTAGAGGGCCTCTTCCTCCTGCTCGCCTGTATCCTGAAGGTCTTTTTCTACGATCTCAGGAATCTTGAAACGATCTACCGAATCCTCTCATTCATTGCGTTAGGAATTATTTTGCTGGCCGTCTCGTGGGCATACACGCGTTTCCGCGAGCGGCTGCAACATTATTTGTGATCATATGGGATCGACATTTGTGATCATATGGGATCGACGCGACTGGTGACGGACTCGGCGGAGTCGTGGTGGCGCGGTATGATTTTCTGCCGTTCGGGTGGGGTGAAGTCGCCTGCGGCCATCATGACTCAGAATCATACCCTCGAATTGACGTGCAAGAACTGCAGATGGTACTACGAGTGTCTCACATCTGTGCCCTAAGGCGTTTTCAGTACTTAGGATCTGTCTAGAAATAACATTTCCAAATAAGAATGTTTTAAGACATACTGTGATTAGTGATAGAC
>JBARMQ010000657.1:0-12642 GCA_049802535.1 Bryobacteraceae bacterium
CAGATAACCCTTGCGCGCCGAAATAAAGACGCTTTCGCCACATAGTTCTTTGGCGAGCTTTGAAGAGTCTATTCCTGGAAGACGCGCTAACAGAATCTGCGAGGGAAGCCGGTCGCCTCGGTACGGATACATCTCCGCGCCCAGCGACGCAAGGCTCTTGTAAAGCAGCGCGCTTAGTTTCAATACTCGTTCCTCGATGACGCCAATTCCCAAATCCTCTATCAACTGCACCGACGCTTGCATGCCATAAAGAGACGGAAACACCAGCATGCCGCCCTCGTACTTTTCGGCGGCTGTGCTGAATTCAGGCGCACCGTGATGCAGATTGTCCACGTTGCGCCAATCCCAATGGCTGCGCCAACCAATCACATTCGGCCGGAGCCAAGCCCGCACGTCTGGGTGAACGAAAAAAAATCCCGCGCCGTTTGGCGAGATCATCCATTTATAAGCATCTACGGCTAACACGTCCGGTTGAATCGAGCTGCAATCAAAATCCAACGCGCCAATACTTTGCGTTCCATCTAAATACACGAAGACGCCGCGCTTTCGCAATCGAGCAACCACATGCGCCAGATTCGGCCGAAGTCCGGTCACATAATTCACCGTGCTGATCAGCGCCAATCGCGTCCGTTCCGTGACGCGCGCTTCCAAGTCTTCCCACTTGCACTCGATGCCGCGCACGCCTAACTCAGACTGCGCCGCATAGATTTGGTTTGGAAACTCGTGTTCGAGGGTGACGATCTCGTCACCCGCTTGCCAGTCGAAGGCGCTTAGCACCAGTGATAGCGCTTGACTTGCGGTCGTTGTGAATGCGACGTCGTCCGCCTCCACGTGAAGCAATCTCGCAACAGCGGCGCGTAACTCTCCCATCTCGTCGAACCACGATAAGAAGTCCTGGCAAGCCAATTCATCGCGGCGATGCAGATGCCGGGTAACGGCCTCCACTGTACGCCGGGGCAGTTGCCCATACGTTGCCGTATTTAGATATGTCCGCCCGCGAAGGGCGGCAAATTCTTCGCGAACTGATTTCCAATCCGGTGTGTTCACTACGTCACCGGCATCCCAAGCTTCTTTTGCAAGTGTGGCAGCGCGCCGTGCAATAAAACGTCTTCGGTCGCCTTCGTGCGCCTGTCCACGAACTCAACCATGCCCTGCACTAGTTTCTTCCCGAGCGTGATGCGATAGGGAATACCGATCAAATCCGCGTCTTTGAACTTTACGCCCGGCCGTTCGTCGCGGTCGTCCAGCAGCGCATCGATTCCGGCCTTTTGGCACTCGCGATATAACAGGTCCGCCGATTCATGTTGCACCGCGTCGGCATAATTCACCGGCGTGATCACAACGGTGAAGGGCGCGATGGCGGCAGGGAGCGCCATGCCATCCTTATCGTGAAACAGTTCGATCGCACAGGTCAGTATCCGTTCGACACCGATGCCGTACGAGCCCATGATCGGCGTCACTTCCTTGCCGTCGGACGCCAGAACGCGTAATCCCATCGAATCGGAGTATTTATAACCCAGCTTGAAGATGTGGCCGATCTCCACCGTCTTCATCACCTCAAGCGGCGCGGCGCAGTCGATACAGGTGTCGCCCTTCACTGCCTGCCGCAGATCGAAATACTCCATTTGAAAATCCTTGTCAGGCGTGACGTTCTTCAGATGGTAGTCATCCCGGTTCGCTCCCGAGATCATGTTCTTACGCCCGCGTAGCGCCGCGTCTGCCAATATGCGCAACCCGCTGACGCCAACCGGCCCTAGCGACCCTGCATTCGCTCCGAATGCCTTGTAAATCTCGTGAGCATGCGCCGGCCGTACTTCCTTCGCCTTTAACATCGATCCCAGCTTCGTTTCGCTCAGTTGATGGTCGCCACGAACCATGATCAGGACCGTTTGTCCGTCGGCCACATACACCAGGCTCTTCATCTGCGATGTTTCGGGCAGTTTAGTAAAGCCGGTTATATCCGCGATGGTCTTCAGACCCGGCGTGTGGAACTCTTCCGGGCTCAAATCTCCCTCGGGATCCGCGATAGTTGGACTGGCTGCCCGGGAAACAGCCTTTTCCAGATTCGCCGAATAGCCGCACGATGGGCAGCGTACGACGAAATCCTCGCCGGCATCGGAGGCGATCATGAATTCTCGCGATTCACTGCCTCCCATGGCGCCCGAATCGGCCTCGACCGCGATGAAATCAAGCCCGCAACGATCGAAGATCTTGCAGTACGCCTGATAGTGCTTCTTATAAGACACGTCTAACCCGTCCGCATCCATGTCGAACGAGTAGGAATCTTTCATGATGAACTGGCGCACGCGCAGCAGCCCCGATTTCGGCCGCGGTTCGTCCCGGAATTTGGTCTGTATCTGATACCAGATTTGCGGCAATTGCTTATAGCTGCGCATCTCGCCGCGCGCGATAAACGTCATCACCTCTTCGTGCGTCATTCCCAGGCAAAGATCGCGGGCAAAACGATCCTTCAGGCGAAACATGTTGTCGCCCATAATTTCCCATCGGCCGGATTCTTGCCACAGCTCCGCGGGATGCAAGGTTGCCAGCAGCATCTCCTGGCCGCCGATGGCATTCATCTCTTCCCGGATGATGTTCTGGATCTTTAATAATGATCGCTGCGCAAGCGGCAAATAGTTGTAAATGCCGGCTGCGAGTTGCCGGATATAGCCTGCGCGCAACAGCAATTGATGGCTGACCACCTCCGCGTCGACAGGGTTCTCCCGCAGGGTGGGAATGAAAAGATTGCTCCAATGCATTGAGGGGTTATTAGACAATTAGAACAGACTCATGAATCAATACGATGCGATGGAGCGGCCCCTAGCCGAAGCCGATCCGGAAATCTACCGCGCCATCCAGAGCGAACTGGACCGCCAGAACACACGGCTCGAATTGATCGCCAGCGAGAACTTCACCTCCGAAGCCGTCCTCGAGGCAACGTCCAGCGTTTTCACCAACAAATATGCTGAGGGATACCCGGGTAAGCGCTACTATGGCGGTTGCGAGTTCACTGACATTGTCGAAAACCTCGCGCGCGATCGTGCCAAGGCTCTTTTTGGCGCCGAATACGTCAATGTTCAGCCGCATTCCGGGTCGCAGGCCAATGCCGCGGCATACGCGTCCGTCTTGAAGCCAGGCGACACGATCCTGGGCATGAACCTGTCCCATGGTGGCCATTTGACGCACGGTCACCCGCTGAATTTTTCCGGCCAGCTTTATCACGTGGTTGCTTATGGCGTTCGCCGCGATGACGAGCTGATCGACTATGACGAGGTGGCTCGGCTTGCCGAGGAGCATCGGCCGAAGATGATCATCGCCGGCGCCAGCGCCTATTCCCGCGTGATCGACTTTGCTCGTTTTCGCCAGATAGCGGATTCAGTGGGAGCCGTTTTCCTGGTGGACATGGCGCATTACTCCGGAATGATGGCCGCCGGCGTCTACCCGAATCCCTGCGAACACGCTGACATCGTCACATCGACTACTCATAAAACATTACGCGGACCGCGCGGAGGAATTATCTTCGCCCGCGCATCTTTCGGACCCGCCATTGACAAAGCCGTCTTCCCCGGCGCGCAAGGTGGTCCGTTAGTACACGTCATTGCTGCTAAAGCGGTTTGCTTCTTAGAAGCAGCGACTCCGCAATTTCGCGAGTATCAACAGCAGGTTCTTCGTAACGCTCGCGCGCTCTCCCAGTGCTTGCAGAACGAAAAATTTCGCGTCGTCAGCGGCGGCACTGACTCGCATATGCTGCTCATTGATGTTTTTGCCAAGGGCGTTCAGGGTAAGCAGGCGGAAAGGGCGCTGGACGAGGCTTACATCACGGTGAACAAGAACTCAATACCCTTTGACATCAATCCACCGCTGAACCCTAGCGGGATTCGCTTGGGCAGTCCCGCCGTTACCACGCGAGGATTCGGCGAGGACGAGATGATCGAGGTAGGCAAGCTGATTTCGGATGTGATTTCCAATCCCGGCTCCCAGGCCACCCTTCAGGAGGCTCGGCGTCGCGTCAAAATCCTGACCGATCGGCATCCCCTGTACGCCCGCAAACAGCAGGTGGCCTTCGCTCACCGGTAACGGAATTGTCAAAGGCCGTACAGAGCGCACCCCTCGTTATCCGATTCCGATAGCAATTAACCAAGCAGCGATGCCATAGCAGTTGGAGCCCCAATGCCATATGAAGCCAACGACCTCAAAATTGTGCTCGAACCCCACGGAGACGGGCACTTCGCACACTTTGGCGCCCCAACCGGCGAAACTGCTTCACCGTGGCCATTCACTTGCAACCTAAAGCCGCCGTACCGGGGGAATGACCGGTAGGAGTTCTGGGAACCACGAACTCTGATAAGATCTTGAGCACGTCATGTCGGCGGCCAAGTACTGTCGAAAATGCGAGAATTCCCCCTAATAGAAAGCGTCTTGAGGTTTTAATTAATGGCACGAGAAAGCGTACAGAAGAAGCTATCGCGCGTCCGCCCACCGCGCGTCCAGATATCCTACGATGTCGAAATTGGCGACGCAATTCAGCTGAAAGAATTGCCCTTCGTCCTCGGGGTTGTCGGAGATTTCACCGGACAACCCACAGAACCACTTCCGATGTTGAAGAACCGCCGTTTTGTCGAAGTTACCCCGGATAATTTCGACGGCGTACTCGAGAGCATGCACCCGCACTTGAGTTTTGCCGTTGAAAATAAGTTGGCGGAAGAGGCCGATGCGCCTCAGCTGAAAGTCGACCTTCACTTTAAGAGCATGGACGATTTTGAGCCCGAACAAGTCGCCCGGCAGGTGAAACCCCTGCGCGAACTACTGGACCTCCGCACCAAGCTGAACGACCTGCGCGGAACACTGCAGACCAACGAAAAGCTGGACACGTTATTGCTCGAGGCAGTTTCGAGCACCGAGAAAATGAACCAACTCCGCGGGGAGATGGGTTTGACCGGCAAGAAAGAAGGTGAATCCAAATGAGCGAAGCTCAAAACGCCTCCGCGACGACTACTGAAACCGTCACTACCACACAGACAAGTCTGCTCGATTCCATTGTCGAGCAGGGACGATTTGGCGAAGAAACTGCCGCGAAAGAGCGTGGCAAGGACCTTATTAAGGAGTTCCTCGCGCAAGTCATGCAGGGTGAAGTCACCGTGTCTCGCGACACCGAGGTGATGATTAATGCCCGCATCGCTCAAATCGATCACTTGATCTCGCTCCAGTTGAACGAAGTCTTGCACCATCCGTCGTTCCAGAAACTGGAAGGCACCTGGCGCGGTTTGAAATATGTGCTCGACAATTCGGAATGCACGCCGATGTTGAAGATTCGCGTACTGAACGCTTCCAAGCGCGACGTTCTCCGCGACCTGCAACGCGCGCCAGATTTCGATCAAAGCGCCCTCTTCAAAAAAGTCTATGAAGAAGAATACGGCGTCTTCGGCGGCGAGCCCTTCGCGGCGCTAGTCGGCGACTTCGAGTTCACCAAACACCCGGAAGACATCGAGCTTCTGGAGCGCATTTCACACGTGGCCGCTGCCGCCCATGCTCCGTTCTTCACCGCGGCCGGTCCCGAATTGCTGAGTCTCGATAGCTATACCAATCTGGGTCAGCCGCGCGACCTCGGCAAAATCTTCGACAACACTGAGTACATGAAGTGGCGTGGCTTCCGCGAAAGCGACGACTCGCGCTACGTCGGACTGTGCCTGCCGCGTATTCTGATGCGTCTGCCCTACGGCCAAGACACCAAGCCGGTGGAGGGATTCAATTACGAAGAGGCAGTTGACGGTACCGATCACAGCAAATACCTCTGGGGTAATGCGGCTTACGCCATGGCGGCTCGGCTAACCAATTCATTCGCTCTCAGCGGATGGTGCGCCTCCATACGCGGCGTCGAAGGCGGCGGCTTGGTGGAAGATCTTCCTTCCCATACGTTCCGCACCGACGAAGGCGACGTGGCTCTGAAATGCCCCTGCGAAGTGGCTATCACCGACCGCCGCGAAAAAGAATTGGCTGACGCCGGCTTCATTCCGCTGGTGCATTGCAAAGGGACCGATTACGCGGCCTTCTTCAGCGTCCAGTCCGCACAGAAGCCCAAGCTCTACAACAAGGACGAGGCCAACGCCAATGCGCGCCTGTCCACGCAGATGCAGTACATCCTGGCGGTCTCCCGCTTCGCTCACTATCTCAAGGCGATGATGCGAGACAAGATCGGCAGCTTCATGTCCCGTACCCAATGTGAACGCTTCTTGAACGATTGGATCCGGACCTACGTTGTGGCCGACGACACCGCCAGCGCCACCATCAAAGCAAAAAATCCCCTTCGGGATGCAAGAGTCGAAGTGGTCGACGTTCCCGGCAAGCCCGGCGCCTATCGGGCAGTCGCCTTCCTTCGCCCGCACTATCAGTTAGACGAGCTATCTGTTTCACTACGTCTGGTCGCAGACCTCCCGGCATCCGCACGGTAGGACTCGCGCTTAGATAAATCCGTAACCACCTAATCGGGCCTTCCAGCTCGTGCAGTACAAGTGTGTCTTCAAACGTAAGACAAAAAGAGGAATAAAATGGCAACTGAAATTTTCTTGAGCATCGCTGGCATAACTGGAGAGTCCCAAAAGGCTAATGCCACTGGCTGGATCGAAATCTTTAGCTTTAGCAACGGTGCGAGCAACCCCTCGAGCGTTGCGTTCGGTACTGGTTCGGGCGCCGGCAAGGTCGATCTGAGCAGCCTCAGCCTTCAAAAGCAATTGGACATGGCGTCCCCATTCTTGTTTGAGAACTGCTGCTCCGGTGCGCACGTATCCACGGGCCAAATGATCGTTCGTGAGGCCACTGGTACCACCACCACCCAGACGTTCTATCAATACGACATGACCGAAGTGTTTATTGATTCCATAAGCTGGGGCGGCGCGGCAGGCGGCGGCAAGCCCTCTGAATCCCTCTCGATTTCGGCCAAGTCGTTAGCGATCACCTACTTCTCGCAGGCTGCTGACGGTACCCTGACGAAGGTTGCCACCAAGGGTTGGAACCAGACCCTCAACGCAGCTATCTAGGCGTAGTCAATCCTTGCTGCACGAGCTTACCGGCTCGTGCAGCATAACCATTAACTAGCCAAAAACAAGACTGAAAGAGGAATAAAAATGGCAAGTGAAATTTTCTTGAGCATCGCTGGCATAACTGGAGAGTCCCAAAAGGCCAATGCCACCGGCTGGATCGAAATCTTTAGCTTTAGCAACGGTGCGAGCAACCCCTCGAGCGTTGCGTTCGGTACCGGTTCGGGCGCTGGTAAGGTCGACCTGAGCAGCCTGAGCCTTCAAAAGCAGTTGGACATGTCGTCCCCGTTCCTGTTTGAGAACTGCTGCTCCGGTGCGCACGTATCCACGGGTCAAATGATCGTCCGTGAGGCCACTGGCACGACCACCACCCAGACGTTCTATCAATACGACATGACCGAAGTGTTTATTGATTCCATCAGCTGGGGCGGCGCGGCGGGCGGCGGCAAACCCTCCGAATCTCTCTCGATTTCGGCCAAGTCGCTGGCGATCACCTACTTTTCGCAAGCTGCTGACGGTACCCTGACAAAGGTTGCCACCAAGGGCTGGAACCAGACCAGCAACTCGGCCATCTAGCAGTAAGGCTACTTCGCCGCGCGCGCGATTCTGGAATGTTTCGCACGCGCGGCTTATTTTGAAGTAAGATCAATCTGCATGACTCCCCAAGAACTCTACAAGTCCGGGAAACTGACCGAGGCCATTACGGCCTTAAACGCCCAATTGCGCGACAATCCAAGCGACCAAAAAAGCCGCACTTTTTTGTTTGAACTCCTATGCTTCTCCGGCGATTTCGACCGCGCCGAAAAGCAGCTCAACATCCTCGAGCAGGAGGGCAACAAGGATTCCGTGCTCGCCACGCTGCTGTACAAAACCGCTTTGGCGGGTGAGCGCATGCGCGCCGGCATGTTTGAAAACAAAGAATATCCGAAGCAAGCTCTCAACGGAAAAACCACCATGGCGCGCGGCAAACTCAATGGCAAGGAGTTCATGACCCTATCCGATGCCGACCCGCGAATCGGCCCCAAGCTTGAGCTCTTTGCCGCTGGAGATTATCTCTGGATCTCCTACGAGGATATTGCGTCAATCCACATCGAACCCCCCAAGCGGCTGCGCGACCTGTTCTGGATTCCCGCCAAGGTGGGCACCGGACCTTCGTTCCGTTCGCGTGAGTTGGGTGAGATTCTTCTGCCCGCCCTTTCGCCGCTCTCCTGGCAGCATTCGGACGACGAAGTAAAACTAGGCCGGGTCACCGAATGGTGCGAGGACGAACAGGGCGAAGTCGCGCCCTTCGGCCAAAAGAATTTGCTGGTTGACGGCGAAGAGTTCCCGTTGCTCGAAGTGCGCGAACTCCTCATCTATCCGCCTGCCGGATCAGTGACTGTGGAAGAATCAGAATCAGATCCCGACGAACAGTAGTTTTTCGCTAGTCAATCGTAATGGCTGATTTAGAACCCTTTCTCGCACCCATTCCGGGCGAGAATCCTAGCGGGCAGTATTTAAACTATGCCCCCATCTATGACCAGATTAAAGAGGCCCGGCGTATGGAAGATACCGGGCCTATGGGCGCGTGGGTGCGCGAAGCCAAGACCGCCGACTTCAAGCTGGTCATCAAACTCGCCGAAGGCGCTCTTCTAAAGAACACCAAAGACCTGCAGATCGCGGCTTGGCTGTTGGAGGCTTGGATCAACCGCGATCGCCTCCCAGGGCTCATTACCGGTTTAAAGCTTCTCAAGGCTCTCATCGAGACCTTCTGGGACACCATCTACCCCGAAAGTGAAGAGGGCGACCTGGAATTGAGGGCTACGCCTCTCGAATGGATCGGTTCTTATTTCGACCCTGGCAAAGGCTCATCCCCGATACTTCAGGTCCGCAGCGTACCCATATCCGCCAGTGGTTTCAGTTGGTTCGTCTACCAGGAATCCCGCCGCATCGGCTATGAAGCCGAGATGGGCAAGAACGAGGCCAAGAGGAAGGCTCGTGAGCAGTCCATCAAGGACGGCAAGGTCACTCCCGAGGGGTTCGACAAGGACTTTGAAGCCACTCCCAAGGCCACCTACAGAAAGCTCGAAGCCGAGGGCAACCAGGTTCTCGAGGTGCTGACCGAACTCGACACGGTTTGCAACGAAAAATTTAAAGAATTCGCTCCATCCTTCCTTCCGCTTCGCAAGGCCGTCGAAGAGATCAACAACGTCGTCCACATTCTCCTGCTGAAGAAGCTGGAGAAAGAGCCCGATCCGGTCGAGGTCGCCGCCGTCGAGGAAGCCCCTCCGGACGAGCAGGTCGACGGGCAGCCATCGCCATCCGGTTCCTCTAGTGCGGCTGCGGCGGCTCTGGATTTCTCCTCGCTCTCGGGCGGAGCTATCGCTAGTGGCGATCAAGCTGTTCTCCATGTCCTCGCCGCCGCTCAATACTTACGCAAGAACTCCCCTAATAGCCCAGTTCCCTATCTGCTCTTACGTGCTTTGCGATGGGGCGAGGTACGTGCCGTCGGGGCCGTTGAAAACCTTCCCGCGCCAGCTTCCGAAACCCGCGTGCAATTGAAGAACTCCGCCGCCGGCAACGATTGGAAGCGTGTCCTCGATACCGCTGAAGGCGCGATGAGCACTCCTTGCGGCCGCGGATGGCTCGATCTGCAGCGCTACGCCGTCCGCGCCTGCGACGAACTCGGATTCGCCCAGGCCGCAAAAAGCTTGCGCGTTGAACTTAAGGCATTTCTGACCGAGTTCCCTCAGTTGGCAAACGCTATGCTGAGTGACGACACCGGTACTGCAAACCCCGAGACCATCGCATGGCTTAAGAAAGAGACCATGATCGCTTGAACGGAGCCCGCCGTGGGTTTCTTTCCCGTGTCAGCAAAGGAGCATTGCCACAATGGCCCGCATCCGCGGCGAAGGACCGGTTACTGTTTCGATCCTCGACCGCTTACTCGACGAAGACCCGAAACGAAGCGAAGAAGCCATGCCCACGCGTGCGCAGTCACTCAGAAACCTAAAAATTGGTCTGCGGCGCGATTTGGAATGGCTGTTGAACACCCGTCAACCCGTCGAAATTCCAACCAGCCTAGAACTTCAAAAATCGGTGTATCTCTACGGCTTGCCCGACATCTCTTCTTTGGGCCTGGCAAACTTGTCCGATCGGGAGCGCCTGACTCACGCCATCGAGCTAGCGGTGGCAAGATTTGAACCGCGTTTGGCCAACGTTCGCGTCTCCCTAACCTCCACCTCCGGCGAAAAGACTCCTCAGCTCCGTTTCGCCATCGAAGGCATGCTCCGCATCGATCCCCGGCCCGAGCACGTCACGTTCGATACTCTATTGGAACTATCGAGCAGAGAGTATATAGTGCAAGGGGAAGCCGGTGCGCGATGAACTTCTAGATTATTACGAGCGTGAACTCACCTTTTTGCGCCAGATGGGCGCCGAGTTCGCCGACAAGTATCCCAAGGTCGCCTCGCGCCTCGTTCTAGAACCTGATCGCTGTGAAGACCCGCACGTCGAACGCCTGCTGGAGGGCTTTGCGTTCCTTGCCGCCCGCGTCCACCTCAAGATTGAGGACGATTTCCCTGAAATCACCGAATCGCTTCTCAATATCCTCTATCCGCACTACCTGCGGCCGCTTCCCGCCATGTCGGTGGTCGAATTCAACGTGGACGCCGAGCAGGGGAAGCTAACCAACAGCTTCAGCGTGCCGCGTAACTCCATCCTCTACTCCAAGCCTGTCGATGGTGTGCCCTGCAAATTCCGCACTTGCTATGACACCACCATTTGGCCTGTTAAGACCGTGCATGCCAAATGGCGTGCGCCCGAACGTCTCGACCCGCCCCTGAAGGCGCCTGACGCCATCGCCGCGTGCAGTCTGATGCTTCAGTGCTTTGAAGACGTCGAATTCAAAGACCTCGATACCGGATCTTTTCGCCTCTATCTCAACGGCGAAGGCACCCTTCCCTACACGCTGTACGAACTGCTGTTCAACAACTGCTATCGCATCGTCCTGCGGAATCCCGATAATCCATTGCAAACGCCGATCACCCTCCCCAAAGGGTCGCTGCGCGCTATGGGTTTCAACAACGACGAAGCGATATTGCCTTATCCCAGCCGCTCCTTCACTGGCTACCGCATTTTGCAGGAATATTTCTCCTTCGCGGAAAAGTTCTTCTTTGTCGAATTGCGCAATCTTGCACCCCTCTCGCAGGCCGCCTTCGGTGACCGGGTCGAGATCGTATTTCTCATTTCCCCGTTTGAACGGAATGATCGCCAGCAATCGCTCGAACTTGGTGTCTCGGAAAAGACGTTCCGCCTCGGCTGTACGCCTATTGTTAACCTTTTCCCGAAGACGGCTGAACCCATTCTTCTCGAACAAACCCGTTTCGAGCATCAAGTCATACCCGATATCCGGCGCCGCAACGCCACCGAGATCTTTTCGATCGACGATGTTCTTTCCGTCAGCCCCAACCGGCGAGAGACGAAAACTTTTGAGCCTTTCTATTCCAATCGCCATGGCCGCGAAGCGCGTAGCCAAACGTTCTGGTACGCCTCCCGCCGGCCATCCACCCGCGCCAATGATTCCGGTACTGAGATGTTCATTTCCCTCGTCGACGCCTCGGGCGCAACCTCTCGCAGCGGCGCTGACACGCTCACCGTGCGCTGCACCTGCACCAACCGGGATCTACCTTCGCGTCTGCCCTTCGGAAATGAGGCAGGCGATTTCGAAATAGAAGGCGGCAGCCCCGTAAAGCGCATCCTCACGCTTCGCAAGCCGACTTCTACCCTCCGCCCGCCCCTCCGTCGCGAGCTCAATTGGAATCTTATCTCTCACTTCTCTCTCAACTACCTTTCCCTTGTCGAAGAAGGCCGCGGCGCGCTGCAGGAGATTCTGCGCCTCTATAACTACACCGATTCCACTTCCCTCGAACGGCAGATCTCGGGCATTTCCTCCATTGAGAGCCGCAAACATTTCGCGCGAGTTGTGTCGGAGCATGGAATTAGCTTCGCGCGCGGCGTGCGCGTCGACATGGAGCTCGACGAAGAGTTGTTCGTGGGCGCCGGCGCCTTCCTCTTCGCTTCCGTCATCGAATACTTTCTGGGCCTCTATGCTTCGCTGAACAGCTTCAGCCAACTGGCCGTTCGGACCAAGCAGAGAAAGGAGGTCTTGCGCGTATGGCAGCCGCGGGCGGGACAGAGAATCTTACTCTAGTCCGCAGCAGAGTGGAGGACCGGCTCTTCGCCGAGCCATACAGTTTTGAGTTCATGCAGGCGGTTCGCTTACTGCGTCAATTTCATCCGGAACGCGAAGGCGTCGGGCTCTTTCGCATGCCCTCCCACGAGGTCGTGCGTTTCGGCGTAAACCCATCACTCTCGTTCCCAGCAAGCCAAATTCAGGAGCTTGAGAGCCGCGAAGATGCGCCGCCCCTGTTCCGTGTCAACTTCATGGGAACCGTTGGGCCGCTCGGCATTCTGCCCGTCTATTACACCGAATTGGTCGCCGCCCGCGTCTTCTATCGCGATCGCACCCTGCGCGATTTCCTCGACCTCTTCCATCACCGCATCATCTCGCTCTTTTATCTCGCTTGGCAGAAGTATCGCTTCATCGTCGGCTTCGAACAAGGAGAAA
>JBARMQ010000658.1:0-5745 GCA_049802535.1 Bryobacteraceae bacterium
AGAGGGCTTTTGCGCGTTTCGAGCGGCTTGTTTTTCGACTTGCGCTGCCACAGGGAGAGCCAGCAGACCAACCGCGACCATGAGTTGCTTCGTGTATTTAGAAATATTCATCTTTCCGACACTATAACGAAAACTCATACCGGCATGATACCAGAGAGGATTAATAACTTCTAGCCATACCAGTCGACGCCGAGAGCTCATAAAGAGCCCTCCGCAAGGGCTCATATTACAGCAAACAGAGCCGAAGTCCTATAGTTTGTTGCTGTTTTGTGAAATGAAAGAAGCTAAGCTGTGTCATTCTTAGGAGTTGGACCAAGCTGGTGAAGGTGAAAGTAGGTTCATTTGGCAAAAGAGTTTCGCATCGGCGGTAACCGGGTCGTCACTGGCCAGAGCGCAATTGGGGCAAGGAGTCGATCAGTTTCACGGCTAAGCCGCCTTCAATATCGGCGGTGATATGGACCGTCGACAACTCCCGATCGACGTGCACAGAGTCGTACAACCGGAGTAAATCCAACTGGTTGTTCTTAGTCGTAAGACGCGCCAATCCGATCGCGCCACGAAGAGCGTCGTTAACACGGGTTGCCCCGGCTTCTGAGATGCAGTCGATTTCGGCCGAAAGGTGAAGGTTATCGTCGACGCCGAGACCGACGGTCAAACCGTTTATGAAGCCGATGATGTTGGAGAGAGAAGATTGAATGTCGCTGCGTGGCGGGAATGCCGAGAGCGGAATGCCGGTGCTGCTAACGATGTAAATTTGATCTCGCTTTGGCAGTTGATTGAGACGCTTCTGCAGATTAAGAGGGAGACCCATGTTCGAGCTTTCCCGCTCATCTATGAATGCGCGCAAAGAACTCTCCGGGCCGGCAACTGCCAAGTTCGGATTGGCGAACAAAACGGCGTCGCGCTCGCTGCCAATTAGAAGGTGCTTCTTGTAGATGGAACGCTGAGCGCCATCCCCGGCTAACCTCGGCGCCACCTGGTCCTCGGAAAACCGCCCGCGGACCATAACAAGGGGTTGGCTGCCATTAGAGACGAACAACACACTCGCGATATCGCGCAACGGATCCAATCCCGTACGCCGCGAGAATTCGTTTAGCCGCGCGATATTAAAACGCCCTCCGTATTTGACATATAACGGTGCGGTTTTGAGCGTGTCCACTTGAATTCCAGCAAGCAGCGTGGTGTCTGGCGGGACCAACTTACGAAAGGAGGGATCGAGACCAAGACCAGTTTCGTTCTTCCTACCGCACCCGCAAACCATTAGCAGCACCGCGTAGACCAACGCTCGGCGCACCTAGAAGTCTCTCTTCTGAAAAATCGCCACGGCGCAGGATAGCACGAACGCTCCGAAGACGGCGGACGTCCAGATGGGCGTAAAAATATCGGCGTCCCGGTCGTAAAGAATGATCTGCTTCATCGCGTTACCTAAATCGTAGACCTTCGGAACGATCCAATAAAGCACTAGCCATAGCTCACGCGAGAATTCGGAGCTAAGCAGCCTTAAGACGAGATCCCGAGCCGCCAGAATCGTACTGATCAACATCAATGCGACTGGCGCCATAACGGAAAGAGCCGAACTTTCAGTAACTACGCCGACCAGAACGACGACGCACAGCAAGACTGAAAAGATGAACAGGCTAATCGGAATGGCGAGCAGAAAACGCGGTTCCCAAATGTGTGTTTTGATCCCAATAATCAGCCAGATCGAGCAGATCAGGTAAACATGGTTCGTCGCAACGACAAGGAAATTGCCGGCGTATCGACCCAGCAGAAGCATCGGGCGGCTGATCGGCTTCGATAGCAGAAGGGAAATCCGGCCGGCTTCGAGAACCGTCGGGATCAGACCGGCAGATGCGAAAACCGCCAAGAGCGTGCCCCAAATATAGAGCGCAATCGAGACCCAGGAATACGACACATTAACGAAATGGCGTATATCCCAAATGTGTCGAGAGCTGCCTTCAACGCCCATGAACGAGATTGCGCCTTCCACCAAATCGATTTTCAAAGCGAATAGAAAGATCGCTATCAGTAGAGTAGACAGACCAAGCATGCCTCGGAATAGCCAGCGGGCTCGCGCTTCCTCAAAGGTGTCCGCAATGAGCGTGAAAAACACGTTCATGCGGCTTTGTCGCTCCCCGCCGTGCGAATGAAGACGTCCTCAAGGCTACTTGCGGTGGGAGCCACCGTCTCGATCCATCCATTCGCAGCCCGAATCTGATCGATGAGACGGTTTGCTTCTTCACGAGTCAACACCTGGCGCTCAATGGTCTCTCCCGCAGCCGTAGTTGCAGTAACACGATAGCCACCGGCCGACAATAGATCGGTCATTTTGCCCTCGAGAGCCAATTGGCCCTTTTTTAGAATGGCCACGTAGTCACAAAAGGTCTCTACCTCCGACAACAGGTGAGAATTGATAAAGATCGTGACGCCTTCGCCCGTCAGCCTAGAGAGTATGTCCCGGATGTGTCTCCGGCCAACTGGATCTACGCCATCGGTCGGCTCGTCTAGCACCAGTAGACGGGGCCGATGGATCAATGCTTGCGCTAAGCCCAGCCGTTGAAGCATACCCTTTGAGAACTTTCGGATACGCACGTCGCCCCAGTCTTTGAGGCCAACTTGTTCGAGAAGTTCGGGTACGCGCAACTTACGTTCGCCGGCGGCCATGCCCGACAGCGAGCCGTAGAAATTAAGCATCCCCGCGCCGGTGAAATATGTGGGGAAGCGATGATTTTCCGGCAGGTAGCCGACCGGGCGGCGCGCCTCCGGATAGCGTGCGTCCTTGCCAAAGATCGCCGCTGTGCCAGCCGTGGCGTTGACAGCCGAAAGCAGCATCTTGACGAAAGTCGTCTTGCCCGCGCCGTTGGCGCCTAGCAACCCGAACTTCACTCCCACAGGAACCCGCAGAGAAAGGTCGGTGACGGCACGAATTTCACGGCCCCTCCACCGCGACCGGTACACTTTCTCAAGGCCGGTCGTTTGAATAGCATAGTCGGAATTCACGTATGTATTCAGGATACGAGCCCCGGCCGTCCTTTGTTCGAGGCCTGTTAACCTGAAGCCGTCTGGGTCATCGAAAGGATGGCGAGATCTGGGCGAATCCTCTATGTGGCAGATTCGGGAAGGTCAAAGCAAGTCGATCTTGAGCCGGACGTCCGGGTTTATTAAGGAAGCGGGTTTCACGCACTCTCTTTCCCCGGCGCGGAACTGCACCTACGGCTGCACGTATTGCTATGTACCGACGATGGGGATTTATGGCGGCCTTCGAGCTGGCGACGCGAGCCATTGGGGCGAATTTACCGTCATAAAATCAAATGCGGCCGAACTGCTCTTGGGTTCATTGTCGAAAGATCAGGCAATCTATTGTTCGCCATTGGTAGACCCTTACCAACCGGCAGAACGTCAACGGCAGTTGATGCCTTCCGTATTGAGAGCGGTGCTTGCTCGGCCGCCGCTGGTCTTCGCGCTTCAAACCAGAGGATCGCTAATCCTGCGCGATCTTCCCATCTTGCGAGAGCTGGCATCCGTAACGCGGCTGCGAATCAGCTTCTCAGTGACGACTGATCGCGATGATGTACGCCGGCGCTATGAACCGCATTGCGAGCCGAATTCTGAACGGTTGAAAGTGATAGAGCAACTGGCTGGATGTGGTCTGATAGTCCATGCCACACTCGCTCCGTTGCTGCCGTGCGACCCCGAGACGCTCGCAAGGCTCGGTCTTGAGGTGACTGGACGAGATTTGATTGGAGATCCTCTTCACCAAAAGTTAACAAAGCCGCGGGGAGCCACAACCCGGGCCGCTGCTCTCCGCTTGGCCCAGAGATTTGGTGAAGAGGACTGGTTCGAACCTGGTTTTCAGGAGAGCGTTGTAAGACAAATCGGGGATGTGGCACGGCGAGCGGGTAGAAGATTTCAGATTGGCCCAGCGGGTTTCCGCACTCTAGTCCAGCCGTAACCGGACTAAGAATCCACTCCCCAGCGACTAAAAGTCCGTGCCGGGCATGCCTGGTCCGTCTAGTCGGCCCAATTGTTATAGGGCCTTATTTGAGATGTTCGTCCACAATCTTTGCGGCAACTTTCGCAGCATCAGGCTGATACGAACCATTAAGATAGGCCTGGCGCAGTTCGGCAATGCGATCTTCGTGATTTTGTATGCCCTGGCTGGCCGCACTCGCTGCCGAGCTGATCTCCAAACGATCGCCGGGCGCCTGATCACTGCCGCTAGCTAGGGACGACTCATCTTGATCCGGCTCAGCAGGATTAGCCGTAGAGCGAACTTGGGGCGTCGTTTCATTCGAGCCCACTTCCGGGATTCGCAAACCCTACCTCGTTCCAGCGGGGGGTGTAGATTCGGCCTTTCCGTGAGACGCCGTTTTGGTCAAACCCGCCGATATTATTTTAGCTAATCCCAGTCCACCACCGGCAGCCAATGCTTGTGAAAATTGTTGCTCGGAGAGGTCGGACATTGTTGACCCCGCCTCGTCGTCATCAGTTCCGAGCCAACCCGAACCATCCGCTTCGCGGGTAGACTTCATAATTTCCCCAACCAAAAGAGCCTCAAATTGCGATGCGGCTTTTTTAATTGATTCCGGGCTGTCCTGCGCCGGTTTAGGACCAGATGTCGACAGCAGCGAGGAGACATCGAACGAGGTTCCAAGCAGCGGTGCACCAATCGAGTCGGACATGTTGTTCTCCGTTCTACGAACGATCTAGCAAGGACAGTGTGCTCACGGACGTTGGTGACGCGTTACAGAACATCGATTTCGGCGTCGAGAGCCCCAGCGGCCTTCAGGCTCTGGAGTATGGCGATGATGTCGCGCGGCGTAGATCCAATCGCCGTTAAGGCGCGAACGAGTTCGTCGACGCTTGCTCCCTTTTTCAATACGACGTCTTTGGCTCTGTCTTCCTTCACTCCGACATCGACCTGCGGAACAACCTGCGTCGTGCCCGAGCTGCCGATATTCGGTTGCGACACGGAATAAGTAGTGTCGATTCGGACGGTAAGATTGCCTTGCAGAATGGCAACCGGTGCAATTCGTATATCGCCGCCAAGGACCAATGTTCCGGTGCGATCGTTGATCGCGATTCTCGCCGGGCGGTCTGTCTCAATAGAGACCTCTTCGACCGCTGCCACAAACTCCACCGTCTGCCCTTTAAACTGGTCCGGTACTTCGACCTGAACCAACGCCGAGTTCTTCGCTTGAGCAAGGGTGTGTCCCCCGTCACCAAACTTTTGGTTGAGGGCCAGAGCTATTCGCGAGGCAGTCGTGTAATCAGCGCGGTTTAGTTGAAGTCTCAACAAGCCCGTTGGCTCAACGCTCGGCGCAGTTTGTTCAACGATGGCGCCGTCGACCACCCTTCCCACAGTGGGATGATTGACGGTCTGCGAATTACCTCCTCGTCCAGCTACGAATCCACCTGTGACTACAGATCCTTGCGCAAAGGCAAACACGCTTCCGTTCGATGCCCGCATCGGAGTGAGAATCAATAGGCCACCTTGCAGATTTGCAGCATCTCCGATTGCGGCGACCGTCACGTCAATTTTTGTACCTGGTTGCGCAAATGGCGGAAGGGTTCCGGTCACTAAAACGGCCGCCGTATTCTTCACGAGAATGGCGGTGGCCGGCACGGTAACGCCCATACGTTGCAGAAGATTGGTCAAAGACTGGACTGAAAACACAGTCTGTTGGCGATCGCCTGTGCCCGCGAGTCCCACCACGACCCCGTAGCCTATCAATTGGTTATCTC
>JBARMQ010000659.1:0-8094 GCA_049802535.1 Bryobacteraceae bacterium
ACAAAGAGGGTCGCTCCGAACAACAGCAATAGAGAAATAGCAATCTGAGCAACGATCAAGATGTTGAACAGATTTCTTCTACCTGTACTCCTGACCTCCTTTAGGCCCGGCGTGACGTTCACCCGCGTAGCGTAAAGCGCTGGCATAAGGCCGACCCCGATGGTAGTGCCGAGCGAAACGATACCAGTGAAGAGTAAGACCCGCAGATCCGGATGGACGGGCAAAACGAATTCTTCACCATTCGCCATGAAGCTAACGAGCAGCGGGCAGAAAAATTGCGCCATACCAATTCCAAGAAAACCGCCGCCCAGAGCGAGGACCAAAGTTTCCACCAGGAATTGGCGCACTAGCCGCCAACGGCCCGCGCCGACCGCGATTCTGACTGACACCTCACTACCGCGAGCGAGCGCGCGGCTGACCAGCAAGCTTGAAATGTTTATGCAGGCGAGAAGAAGGATCAAGCCAACAATGCACATCAAGAAGAGAAGAGGCTGAGAGAATTGGAGGCGCAATGAGTCCAGACCGGCTCCGGCAGATTTCAGAGATATTTTCTGACCGAGGATTGCCTGCTGAACCTGATACTCTTTTTGACCGGCGGCATCCGCTCGATTGTGATCTTCGTAGATTACACGGATTTCGGCCGCGGCTTGTTTCACGCTTGAGTCCGGCCTTAACCGGCCCATCACGAATAGCCAATTGGTTTGTGCATCCGATAACCAGGATTTACCGTGATTGAATTCTTCATTCACCTGGCGATCCATTGACATTGGGAACGTCACTCCGGGATCATGCCCGGGGACGGCGCCGAAGAAGTCGCGCGGCGTTACACCTACGATCGTGAAGACAGTTTGGTGCACGCGGAGAGTTTTACCGATCACGGCAGGGTCAAGCGCAAAGCGATTCCGCCAAAACCGAGAGCTGATGATGGCGTAGGGTGACGATCCCGGCGAGCTATCATCTTTTGGAGCGAAGAGATGTCCGGCTGCAGGGGTCACTCCAAGAACGTCGTAGTAGTTGCTGGAGACAAGCTGAGTTTCGACTGTTTCGGTCGCGCCTCCGATGGCGATTTCTTGTTTGACTGGTCCCGATTCCGCCAGCATGCCCTCGAAGGAACGAGCCCGATCGCGGAAGAGACGATAGACCGGGTATGAGAAGTTGAGGCGGCTATTATCGACGGATGTCTGTACGATCTGCACTAACCGGGATGGATTGCGCACCGGCATCATACGCAGCATTACGGCGTTGATCAGAGAAAAGATCGCGGTGTTGGCGCCGATGCCGATGGCCAGTGTGAGTAAGGTGGCGACAGTGAACACCGGGCTCTTGCGCATGGTCCGAAGGGCATAGCGCAGATCTTGCAAAAACGCTTCAAGAGCGGTCCAGCCCCATGCGTCCTCACTTCGTTCGCGCAACCTGATCGAGTTGCCCAGCCGTCTTTGGGCCGCTTGCAGGGCTTGATCCGCTTGCATGCCTCTCTCGCGGAGGTCTGACGTCTTCATGGCGAGATGCCATTGCAATTCCTCGTCTAACTCCTCGCGGAAGCGCCGCCGTTGAAGGAGCATCAAAATGCGGCGCCAACGTTCGTCTATGCGCATCCGTTTCTCATGCCAATTGGATAACTCTGGTAATCGCGTGGGTGGTACGTTCGAATTGCGAAAGCTCCCGCGCGAGTTGTTTGCGGCCCTCAGCCGTCAGTACGTAGTAGCGCGCCCTACGATTGTTTTCCGATTTGCCCCATTGCGCTTTAACCCATCCTTTGATCAGCATGCGCTGCAAAGCGGGGTAGAGCGAGCCCTCTTCTACCTGCAGAATGTCTTCTGAAACCTCCTGAATTCGTTGGGCGATTCCGTAGCCGTGCATTTCGCCACGCGAGAGAATTCGCAGGATCAACAGGTACAGAGTGCCGGGAGGGATATCGGTTTTAGGTTCTGAGGAACTCCCCATAGCTAGGCTACTGGAAGTATGAGACGAAGCAGGTGCGGATGTCAAGCTGAGGAATCCATCATGCCGGATTCTCATACATCATTTGCAGTAAGAGTAGTCTCGCCCTGGGCGTTACGCTGAAGAAGTGAGAACCGTCTGGCTTGGCTTATTGACACTTGCCGTTGCATTCGCTCAAGCGCCAAACGCTCAAGTTCAGCAGGCCCAAAGAAATCGAGACACGTATGAAGGGGCATATGATCCCGCCGAGCCGCCGAGATTCAACCAAGGGCCGAATGGCTTTCTGATGGAGTGCATCAAAAATCGGAAACCCGGCCGTGCGCTGGATGTGGGAATGGGCAACGGACGGAACTCGATTGCGCTGGCGCAGGCGGGTTGGCAAGTCACGGGATTCGATATTGCCTCACTGGGAGTCGCGCACGCGAGGTCGAAAGCGGCCCAACTTGGTCTGCAGCTGACCGCATCTGTCCAGAGCGATCAGGACTTTAACTTTGGTACAAATCAGTGGGACCTTGTTGTTCTTACCTACCAGCCCTTTCGAGAGATTCTTAACCGGGTCAAGGCGAGTTTGAAATAGGGCGGTCTCGTTGTCATCGAAAACTTCCAACGCGATACCCGACGTTACCGCCTGATGGGAGCAGGAGGCGTTCTGGGCAACAACGAAGCCCTGCAGCTATTTTCAGACTTTCGCATTCTGAGGTATGAAGACGTATACGCCAAGCCAGACTGGGGAATCGAGTTTCCGAAGAATCGTTTAGTGCGACTGCTGGCGCAGAAAGGTGATCCACCACAGCCTGGCTGTGACTGGAAAGGCTCAGCTAAGACGGACGGTGAAGAGGTCACTTGGGGAGTCATGCGCCTGAGATGTACTGCTACCGGTTGGCAGGTTGCTCCTCACAATGATCGCTTTTAACTCCGACCCCAGAGCACGTGCTAAGAAAGGGAGTGGATCGGCTTATTGATCGCCTCAGCATTTCTCAAGTTTCTAGTGCCCATTTTTTACCGTTATTTGGAGAGCGGCGACTCGAATCACAACAGGCGAAAATTGACTTCTATTTTGGCTTCGCACGTTACGGGTTTGCCGGCTTTGGTCGCGGGAGAGAATCGCCATTGTGTCACGGCAGCGGCGGCATTGGCGTCGAGGTCGGGATCTAGCGATCGCAGGACGTGAATGTCCTTGGGAAGACCGGATTGATCGATGACAACACGCAGCAGCACGGCGCCCATAATCTTCTTATCTTTGGCAGCTTTCGAGTAGTTAGGTTCAACCTTTGAGATGACTCTGGGCGCGCTGACGTCGCCGCCGATCTTGTAAACGTGTTGGTCGGTGGTGGTACCGGGATGATCGGGCGCGGCGATCGCGATGACGCTGGCGGCGGCCAATAGACAAGCAGAAACGAATAAACTAATGAGGTCCTTGCGTGAAGCGGGACGTGGCTGGGAATGAAGGATACGCATAACTCTGCCTTTCAATAACTTCGGGTGAGTAACCATCGCGCAACCGAAAACGGCTGGCGAATGAACGTGACGGGCGATGTCGACCAGAAGGCCGGCATATTCGGCGGGAGAGGCTCCAGCGGCGAGGACGCGGGCGTCACAGGCCAGTTCCTGCTCCTCACGAGCGCGGGCGGAGAGCCACCAAACAAGTGGGTGGAACCAATAAAGAGCCTTCGCGCAAATCCATAGAAGTGACGTCCACAGATCGAACCGGTCGACGTGAGCAAGTTCGTGGAGCAGTGCGAGGCGCAGGTTTTCGAGGGACCAAGACGCTGCTGACTCCGGCAACAAAATGACCGGACGGAACCAACCCCAAACCAGGGGCGCGGGGATGGGCGCAAGCCGGACGGAGGCGTGAGCGCCAGCTAGCTTTGTTGACAGAAACGAATCTCGTATGGCGAAGGGGCTTGCCTGCTGAGTGCGCCACGCGAGATAAAACAAGCCCGTGAGATAACGCGCAACGACAAGGAGGAGACCGGTAAGCCAGATGGCGTGCCACGGAATGAGAAAGGCGCGTGGGGACAGAGTCGCCGAGCGTACTCCGACAGTGAAGACGGCGGGCAGCGTAAGAGGAACGGCCGCGCCAATGACTGCGAACAAGGGCAGCAAAAGCGCCAGCACGATCGCCACGGTACAGAGGCAATGGCGAATGGGCGCAACCAGCGCGCGACACATCAGCAAGCTGAGAAATGCGGATAAGAGGACGACGGTTAGTTTAACGATCACCACAAGGGTGATCATGGTCAAATATTCCTCTCTTGTTTCGCCTTTTCGATAAGGACGGCGAGTTGGTCTAATTCTTCGCGACTGATTTTAGCGACCTTGGGATCTAACAAGGCTGCGACGGCTTGCTGCGCCGATCCATCGAAAAATGTATGCAGCAAACGATTGAGCGCCGATTTGCGGGCTTTGTCGCGGGCAATGGCCGGCTCATAGACATAGCGCAAACCTTCTTCTACGTGGCGAACGTGGCCTTTGCGTTCGAGTACACGCAGAATGGTGCGCACCGTTGAGTAACTCGGCGCGTCGGGCAGTTGTTTCTGAATTTCTTGCCCGGTCGCCCGGCCGGCAGCGAAGAGCAGATCGAGAATTTGGCGCTCGCGCCGGGCGAGTGTGATTTCGGAAGGTAATTTCATTGCGGTTTCGGTTTAGGCGGAGGTTGAGATTCGGGCCTTACAGCGACACCCAAGGGGACCCATGAGCAGGTGACGTCACGATCATTGCGGCAAACTTCCGGGTGGTTTTCGAACTGCTTGGTAAAGATGTTCAAGGCGTCGAGGTTTTTGGACGCGACAATGGCCATGTTGTGATCCGATTGGCTTTGCCGGACGAGATAGATCAGACGAATATGCCCGGCGGTTAAGGGAAGGTCGAAGGGCAATGCCGGGGGATGATCTTCCCAGGCATTCCGATCGTCCCGGGTCACTCGGGCGATAGCGAACTTAAGGCGAACACAGCCTTGCGGCGCCCGGTCGAGGGAATAGTAGGAGATGTCGTAGCCGGCGAGATTGGCCGCGGAGACCAGGAATGTGTTGCCGTTCTGTTGAATCGGTTGGCCCACCGTGGCAGATCCGGAAGCCTTTAAGAGAGGTACGACGATACGCAAACTTCCGCCAGCCTCCAAATCGAGATACGAGGGGGTAGCCGCCGGAGTGGGTGCAATCGGCGGCATAGTCTTACGAGCACAGCTTAAAAACGAAGTGCTTACGCATGCGCCGAGAATCAGGATCCATCGAGCGACGCTGGGCGGCGGAGCAGGAAAGGCGGTACGGCTCATCGATCGCTGCATCTGCGTATAAATTAACAAGCTGCGATAAAATTAGCAGGTTTGCCGGGCGGCGTCAAGGGCGGTTGAGAAAAAGAGGCAGTTACACTGTAATTCCGGTGCACACGTCACAACTTCCCTCCCTGCGTGTTTCCTCGTTCGAGGCAGTGCGGGAACTTGGCAAGTTTCTGGCGGGGGCCGGGTACGATTTGGCCCACATCGGCGGCGACCTCGATTTGGGCGATCTTCCGCATGGCAACGGGAAGAACCGGCAAACGTTACGGTATAAGACACGTGGCGCAACGCCGCTGCATGTATTGGCCGCGTTGTTCTATGCCGGCGAAGCTGTCGATACGACGCATTGCCGCGATGCACTGCCAAACAACGTTGTAGCAACACTTATTGAAACCGGCATGGTGGAGGAGTTAGGAGGAGTGCTACGTCCCGTTTGTACATTGATTCCGTTCCGAAATCGAATCATTGCGTGCGACGGAGGCACGTTGCGAAAAGGAAGCGGCGCGGTGGTGCTGGGGCCTAGCGCTAGTACGGACCTAGTCTCGCGATTCAGCGTGCGGGGACCGTCGGCGGCGACCTTGGATTTTGGGACCGGGAGCGGCTTTTTAGCACTCGAGGCCGCGGGCTATAGCGATTCCGTTGTGGCGACAGATGTGAACCCACGCGCGATTTGTTTCGCCAACTTTAACGCGGCCCTTAACGACGTTCGCAATCTGACTGCGATTGAGGGCGATGGTTTGACCCCGGTAGAGGGCCGGGAGTTCACGCGCATTATCGCCAATCCGCCGTTTTTTCTAACGCCAGTTCGGCAATATACGTACTCTGACAGTCCGATGGAGCTCGATGGATTTTGCCGTATGTTGGCGAGAGAAGCGCCGCGACTCCTGACCGAAGGCGGCTTTTTTCAAATGACCGCTGAATGGGTGGAGATCAAAGGGCAGCCATGGCCGGCGCGTCTGCAGCAGTGGATGGAAGGCGTCCCCTGCGACGTGATGGCGATCAGCACCGCACAATACACTCCGACTCACTATACAGAGATGCGATTGGCAGAGAGCTACGACCTGACCGGAGCCTTTCCCGAGGGGGCGATAGAACAGCGAATGGCATACTTCGAGGAGCGGAACGTGGAGGTGATCGTCGGCGGCGTCATTACCATGCGCAAACGTTCCGGTCCGAACTGGTTCGTGGTGCTGCCGTGCGAGTCTTCCGGATTTCGGGGAGCGGCGATCATGCAGCGGTTCGCAGTATTAGACTATCTTTCATCGCATTCGGAAGCGGAGATCCTGAATTCGCACTATCGCGTTGCGGGCGGAGTGGAATTGCTTGAAAGGAAAGTGATCGGTCCCAACGGCTGGATGACGGATGCGACCCGCATGAACAACTCGTCTGGACTCGGAGATACTTTGCGATTAGACGAAGCGGTAACTAAGTTTATTCCACTATTCGATGGCAAGCGAACAGTAGCGGAAATAGCGGACTTAGTGTCCGCAAGCTTATCGTGGCCGGTGGAAGTGGCGCACCAGCGATCAATTGCCTTGACACGGCGTCTCTTGCAAAGCGGATTTCTTTGGGTGGTCGAGTGAGCGAAATCTTAATAAAACTTTTCACTGGTGTTGTTAACTTTGGGGCTGATTAACCCGTCCTAATAGACAACACAACCATAGCCCGCGTAGCCGCCCTTCCCCCCAATTAGGCGCGCGGGCACCCTCCTGATCCGCACGGCTTCGAAATTACTCGTGAACGGCTAAGGTGACGGTCACGGAGACTTGAACGTCGACAGCCGCCTCAGATTCGATGGGAGTCGACGTGGGCGCGGCCATAACACTCAAACTAGCCATGGGCATGAAGCGCCGCGGCGGCGAGAGGTTTGTTGCTTCGGCTTCGACAACCCCAGTGACATGCATGTTCAACGCCTTGGCGATCGCTTCACCATTGGCGCGAGCACGTTTGGCGGCTTCCGCCAGAGCGCGGGTGCGGACGGCGGCGTCATCACGCAGCATAAATTGAATTCCCGCAATTTGATTGGAACCAGCGCTTGATGCTGAGTCTAAGACCTTGCCAATCATCGATAGATCATGCAAGGTGACTAAGACCGTGTTGGACGCTTGGTAGCCAACGATAGCCGGTGCAGACTTATTAACGTACTTATAAGTCGGCGAGAGGGAGTATCCGATAGTCTTCAATTCACCTTTTGTACCGATCACGCCTTTCAACGCGTCAAGGACGCGCGCAGTAGTAGCAGCATTCTGAGCCGTCGCATCTGCCGCTCGAGGAGCTTGTGTGAGAACACCAATAGAGACCTCCGCTTGATCGGGTTGGGCGGATACGGTCGCTTCTCCCGAGGCCCGGATCGTCGCCGGGCCAGTTTGACCGAGAAGCAGGGATGCAAAAAGGAAAGCCGGGAGAAGCTTCATAGCCACCATTCAACAACAATGAGCGCGGGCACGCAAGCCGGGGCGTTTGTTATCCCCCACCGGAATAACGTTCACGATTTCAGCAGTGACGTGGGCCGCCTCACGCCAGAACAAGAGCTGTTTGGCGGGAGTCAACACCTGGTAGAGACTGCCGTTCACGTAGACAAGACCAACCTGGGTCTCAGTCGTTTCGACTTTAACGAAATGACGTTCGACCAATTGCGGCCGTTGTTCCATCAAGAAGCCGCACCACAGGCTTCGAAACACGAATTTTCGGATATCGTGCCTTTCGATGTCGATTTCTTCGGGTAATCGGAACCGGTATTCGCCGGGCGATAAGATGGCGGCGAAGCAACCGTTCCTGAAGACCAGGATACGTTCGTGGCTGTCAACAGTTACTCGCTTCCAAAGCATGGGATGAACCTCCTTTCGGTTAAGTTGGATTTTTTCGTTCGCGGGACC
>JBARMQ010000660.1:0-17272 GCA_049802535.1 Bryobacteraceae bacterium
GGCGATGGTACAGAAACCGGCTTACAGACCGCGCAGGTCTAAAGCCACTCGCCGAACCGTAAACGTTTGTTGCCCGCTGAAACCGGAAGGGCGAACCAAGCGTTCACAGTATTTTAGATGAGCAAACGCTGGTAGACTGTATAGGTTTATGGCTCTAGGCGAACTACTTCTTGAGATTCTCTGCTGTCCGCTCTGTAAGGAACATGTTGAACTAAAGAGCGACGGGAGCGGCCTAAAGTGCCCCAAGTGCAAGAGAGTTTATCCGGTAAGAAACGATACTCCAGTGATGCTGGTGGATCAGGCCACAATCGAGCCAGAATAACGAGCCAAATCTACGATGACCGTTGTTGAGCATCTTCCCGAAGGAGCGCGCGTGCAAATCATACGCTTGCGGTCCTTAGGCGACTGCGTGCTAACGACACCAGCGATCACTTTGTTGAATCAATACCGGCCGGACCTGCGCATCAGCATCGCGGTTGAACCTCGCTTCGCCGCTGTGTTTGAAAACAATCCTGCCGTCAGCGGACTGATCCCTCCCGAACCCGCGATTATGCGCCGTTCCCGGCCGAGTTTGTGCCTGAATCTCCACGGCGGAACGCGCAGCCAATGGATGACGGCACTGTCGGGCGCCCGGTGGCGGGCTGGGTTTGCGCACCATAGCTTCACACTGGCCTACAACCTGAAGATTCCGCGAGCGCAAAGAATCCTGGGCGTGGAGCGAACGGTCCATACCGCGGAGCATCTCGCTTCAGCCATATTCGCCTTGGGAGTGCCGCAAAAGGAAATCCCGCGAGCAAGTCTCTTTGCCGGCGAATCGTCTAAGACCGGCCGCTATGCGGTGCTTCACCCGTTTGCGTCCTGCCTTGCCAAGCGTTGGCCGTCCGAACGGTTTTGTGAAATCGCGCGATATTTAAAGTTGTGGAACATTGAACCTATATTCGTCGCGGGCCCGGATGATGATGCGTTGCCTTTTTCCGCCCATGAAGTGTTCCGCGGAACGCTCAGCCAAGTGAAGGCTCTGCTCTCAAAGGCACTTTTGTTTGCCGGCAACGACAGCGGGCCGGCTCATATGGCCGCCGCCTTCGGACTTCCGAGCGTGGTTCTCTTTGGAGCTTCAAACCCTGCGATCTGGGGACCTTGGCGAACAGAATCGGAGGTTATTGTGGCGCCCGACGGACTGAACCAAGTGAGCGTTTCCCGAGTCATTACGGCCTTGGACCGCCTGCGCACGCTCAAAGAGGCGCACGCTTGAAGGACTTATGGCGCCTGCTGCGGTACGCTAAGCCGTATTGGCCGGCGCTGGCTGCCTCAGTGGTGTTTATGGCGGTTGTGGGCCTGTCGCAAGGGCTCCTGCTGAAACTGATCCCGCTGGTGTTCGAGCGCGTGCTCGATCCCAAAACGCCCGACAGACCCGCGCTGCTCTTCTCCTTTCCGTTTAAGCTTTATCTAAACCAGCTTGTTCCTTCGTCGGTCACCAACATCTGGACCATGGTGGCCATCGGCATTGTGGCGTGTTTCTTTGCCAAAGGCGCTTGTGACTACTTGGGCAATTATTTGGTGAATTGGGTGGGCATCAGTGCCGTTCTGGATCTGCGCCAGGACGTATTCGACCGGGTTTTGCGGCAAGATGCGAATTTCTTTGAACACCAGGGAACCGGGCAGATGATGTCTCACATCATGAGCGATATTCAGTTGATCCAAACATCTGTATCGAACATGCTTGCGGACTGGCTGCGCCAGATGTTTACCGCTGTCTTCATTCTGGCGGTGATGCTGACCACCGATTGGAAGCTTTCTGCGATCAGCTTGATGGTCCTGCCTGTGGTAGCTTTATTGACCGTGCGATTGGGCGGCCGTATTCGGCGCACAACACGCAATGCGCAGAATATGGCCGCCGAATTGAATCAGATTCTGCAGGAAACGATTACGGGTCACCATGTAGTGAAGAGTTTCGGCGCAGAGGCGTTTGAATCCAATCGTTTTCGCCTAGCCGCCAAGAAACTGAAAATCGGCAGCCTGCAATATGTTGCGCAACAAGCGGTAGCCTCGCCATTAATTGAATTTCTGGGCGCATCGAGCATCGTTTTGCTGCTCTGGATTGCGCGCGAGCAGGCAAAGCAAGGATCGATGACGCCGGGAAAATTCACCGGCTTTGTGCTGGCATTGGTGATGTTGTACGAACCGGTCAAGCGCCTGACGGGCATACATAACATCTTTCAACAGGGTGTGGGCGCGGCTGCAAAGGTCTTCGGCTACCTGGATGCACGGGAAGGCGTGGTGGACCGTCCCAATGCTTTGTCGCTCGCGAAGTTCGAACGGAATATCGTGTTTCAAAACGTCTCTTTTGCCTATCCCGGCGCGCAGAACCGGACGGTATTGAAAGACATCGATCTTGAAGTTAAGGCCGGTGAAATTGTGGCGCTGGCCGGGCCAAGCGGCGCCGGTAAGACGACGTTGGCAAACCTGGTACCGCGCGTCTATGACGTCACCGGCGGCAGCGTCCGTATCGACGGGAAGGACGTGCGCGACGTAGGACTGAGCGCACTTCTCGATAAGATCAGCATCGTTTGGCAGGACACGTTCCTTTTCAACGACACCGTTTTCAACAACATCGCCTACGGACGCCGCAATGCGCGGCCAGAGGATGTCTACAACGCCGCCAAGGCGGCCCTCGCTGACGAATTTATTCTTGACTTGCCGGATAAATACGACACGTTCATTGGCGAGCGCGGCTCGAAATTAAGCGGCGGCCAGCGGCAGCGTGTCGCCATCGCCCGTGCTTTGTTGAAAGACGCGCCGATTTTGATTTTGGATGAAGCAACGTCGAATCTGGACACGAATTCAGAGATGCTGGTCCAACGGGCGCTATCGGTTTTGATGGAGCGGCGTACGGTGATCGTGATTGCGCATCGACTATCGACCATACGGCGCGCGGATAAGATTGTCGTGCTGGACGAAGGAAGAATTGTGGAAGTGGGCGGCCACGACGCCTTGATGGCCAAGAAAGGTATTTATCACAAGCTGCACGAGTTGCAGCATGCGGACTCGCATGTCATCGGCGTCTAATCCAAAGTCGGCAGCGGCTGCCTCAAAAGCGAAGCCTGCCATCGAAGCGGCTAATCCGGTCCGCAGTATGACCGGCTTTGCACAAGTGCGAACCGAAACCAGCGCGGGCGAATTGACGGTAAGCTTGCGCAGCGTAAATCATCGCGGCCTGGATCTGCATTTCCATCAGATTGGCGAGTTCGCGATCTTCGAAAACTCGATGCGCGCACTATTGAAACATGGCTTACGGCGGGGACACGTGGAGGCCCGATTCGGGCTAACGGCCCGGAGAAGCAGCGGCGAGCGCGCCTACAATCGAGAGGCGCTGGCGCGCTACATAGACGCCTTCCGGCAAGCGTGCAGCGATTTCGCAATCACGGCTGAGCCGGATCTCACGGTCCTTCTGCGAATGCCGGGAGTCCTTGACGAAGACAGCAACGGACAAGCATTGGACGAGAAGCTTGAACCGGACGTACTGTCGGCATTGGGCGCATGCATCGAGCAGTTGAACGTTTACCGCGAGCGCGAAGGTCAGCAGTTGCGCGAGAGCCTGACGAACGAGATGAAGGCAATCGCTCAGCAAACAGCGGAGATGGGCGCGATTCGAGAGGAAGCCATTCCGCTATTTCAGCGGCGGCTGGAAGAGAGACTCGGCGAGTTACTAAAAAGCTCGGCGGCAGATCCGAAGAGGATTGTCGAGGAAGCAGCCATTCTGGCCGACCGTTCCGATATTCAAGAGGAACTGACGCGCCTCGCCGTGCACACGGACGAGCTTGCCAGGCTGCTGGAAGATGGTGGTGAAGTCGGGAAACGCCTCGACTTTCTGCTGCAGGAAATGAATCGCGAAACCAATACGATTCTGTCGAAGACGCCCGGCGCCACGGACGCTGGATTGCGACTGACGAACCTTGGCTTGGCGACTAAAGCTAATATCGAGAGAATACGGGAACAGTCGCTGAACCTTGAGTAAGGCTGCCGGAGCGGTCCGCTCTTGAACTAGCGCCGCGCCCGTTGTTCACAGATCGATGACTTCTGTCTTTATAATTTCCGCGCCGTCGGGCTCTGGGAAGTCGACGCTGGTATCGCGGTTGCTGGCGATGGATCCGCGGCTCCGATTCTCGGTTTCTTACACCACGAGGAGGCCCAGGGGAAATGAACAGCCGGGCGAAAGTTATGTTTATCTGAACCGCCAGGACTTCATAGACCGCATCGAGATGGGCGAATTCCTTGAATATGCTGAGGTTTTCGGCAATTTCTACGGCACCAATCGTCGAGTGCTGGATCGGGCGCGCGAGGAGGGTAAGGACCTGATCCTCGACATTGACGTCCAGGGTGCGAGACAATTAAAGGGGAAGATCTCGGAAGCGGTTACAATCTTCATTCTTGCGCCCTCGCGGGACATTCTGGAGCAACGGCTGCGGGCGCGTTCCGAAGATGCTGAAGAAGTGATCCAACGGCGATTGAAAGAAGCGGCCGAGGAAATTGGGAACTACAGCCAGTACGACTATGTTCTTGTCAACCATCAAGTTGATGAGTCGGTCGATATGCTGGCCAGCATAATCAAGGCGGAGCGCGTGCGGCGCGTACGCATGGAAGAACAGATACAGCCCATATTGGCCAGCTTCGATGTGGAGCCGTCATTATTTTGATTGGAGAAAAAATGTCAGAAAGACCCAGATCGAACGTCACGTACTCTATTCCGGACGATCCGGACCACAGCACGTATCGTTTCATCATCGTGGCGGCAAAGCGCGCGCGACAGTTACAGAATGGCCAGCGCAGCGTATTGCCGGCGGCAAACAAGAAGCCCACTGTGCTGAGCATGGAAGAAGTCCGTCGTGGGTTGGTCCCATATACCGACTTAGCGAAGGACGAGGCTGCTTTAACCGAATAACGTTCTGGGCACATGCGAATCGCGCTTGGAGTGGGCGGAGGAATCGCCGCGTACAAATCGGCCTTGCTGACGAGGGCGCTGCAGGAACGAGGTCACGACGTCCAGGCGGTCATGACGCGGGCCGCGTGCCAATTCTTGCAGCCGCTGACTCTTGCGGCGCTGACCGGGCACAAAGTAATTACCGAGCTTTTTTCCGCCGCGGGCGCAGAAGAAACGCTTTCAAGCGCGGTCGAGCATATTGCGGTCGCCAAGGATTGTGATGCCCTGGTGGTTGCACCCGCGACAGCCGATATATTAGCGAAGTTCGCGCATGGATCGGCAGACGATTTCCTATCGACGCTTTACTTAGCCTTTACCGGCCCGATTGTACTTGCTCCCTCCATGAACACGGCAATGTGGCAGCATGCGGCCACGCAGGCAAACCGGGAGACGCTTCGTTCGCGTGGATGTCATTTTGTCGATCCTGACGACGGTTGGCTGGCATGCGGCACGGTTGGCGCAGGACGGATGGCTGAACCGGCTCACATCGCAGAAAACGTCGATCTGTGGACGCAACGAAGGACGGACTTGGATGGTGAAACGATCCTGATCACCGCTGGTCCCACGCAGGAGCCGCTAGATCCGGTTCGGTACATCACCAACCGATCGAGCGGGAAAATGGGCTATGCCTTAGCGCAGGCATCCGCGCACCGTGGCGCACGCGTAATCCTGATTTCCGGCCCTGTAAATTTGCCGAAGCCGGCCGGTATGGAAGTGATCCAGATCCGCACGACTCATGAGATGCGCGATGCTGTGATGTCGCACCTGGAGCGAGCGACCATCATCATCAAGAGCGCCGCGGTTGCCGACTATTTCGTCTCTAACGTGCCGAAGCAGAAGCTAAAAAAGACAGCCGCACGCTGGTCGCTTGACCTGGAGCCGACTCCCGACATCCTGGCCGAAATCGGACAGAAAAAGGGCGACCGGCTACTGATCGGTTTTGCCGCTGAGACGCAGAACCTGTTAGAAGAGACGCGCCGTAAGCTAGCGTCGAAGAACTGCGACATGCTGGTGGGCAATCTTGTGAATCAGGAAGGCACCGGCTTCGAGTCGGACCGCAATGAAGTCATCATCGTCACACGAGCTGGCGATACGACGCACGTGGGGCCAGCCGACAAGTTGGAGATCGCCGGTAAGATCCTGGATCAGGTGCCCCTGCTGCGGCTTTCGCTTCGTCATCTGGATCAGCCCGCGTAATGACTAACGAGCAGATCCGCTATTACCTGGAGCTTTATCGCGATCTGGGCGTGGAATCTATTTACCGCCGTACCGCGGCTCCGGTGGTTCCACCGCCAGGCATTACTGAGAAGCCGCCGGCGCCTGCCATCATTCTCCCGAGCCTTGCGCCGGAAGGCGACACGCTGGACATGATTCGGCTCGATATCGGCGATTGCCGCCGGTGCCGCCTACATGAAAGCCGTAATTCGATTGTTTTCGGCAGCGGGAACGAGAAATCCCGACTGGTGTTCGTCGGCGAAGGCCCTGGCGCTGATGAAGACGCGCAGGGGCTTCCGTTTGTTGGCCGGGCCGGGCAACTACTGACGCAGATGATTGAAAATACCGCCTTGCGGGAAGGAATTCCGATCAAGCGGCCGGATGTTTATATCTGCAATGTCGTGAAGTGCCGGCCGCCTGAAAATCGCACGCCGCAGCCGGATGAAATGGAAACCTGCGGCACGTTTCTATTCCGCCAATTGATGAGCATTCGACCTAAAGCAATTTGCGCTCTGGGTGGCACGGCCATGAAGGCATTGCTGCAGACCAAAGAAGGCATCACGAAATCACGCGGCCAGTGGCACAAGTGGCGTGATATTCCAGTGATGGTCACCTATCATCCTTCCTACCTGCTGCGCCAGTACAATCAAACTGCTAAACGCGAGGCATGGGAAGATCTGAAGGCGCTGCTGCATTTCGTTTATGACTGAGGGCGGCAAGAGCGGTTCTGTCTGCCCGCGCAAAGGGCTCTTCATAAGCTTCGAAGGCACCGAGGGCAGTGGCAAAACGACCCAAGTGGGCATTCTCATCGAGAGACTTGAAACGCTGGGCTACACAGTAGCGAGGAATCAGGAACCAGGCGGCACTTCGATCGGACGGCAAATCCGGCGCGCGCTTCTCGATCCGGAAAATTTCGAAATGACAGCGATGACGGAACTGCTCCTGATGTTCGCGTCGCGCGTCCAGGCTGCGACGGAGTTGATCGAACCGGCTCTGGAGCGCGGCGAGATCGTGGTCAGCGATCGTTTCACCGACTCATCCCTGGCCTATCAGGGCGCGGCACGAGGCCTTGGCTTTGACAAAGTGATGGCGGCGCACGCACTCGCCTTGGGAGGCTTGTTTCCGGAACTGACAATTTGGATAGACGTGGACGTTGAGCAAGGCTTGGCGCGCGCCATCGGCCGCAACGCGCAACGCAGCATGGAAGAATTGAGCGAGGCACGCATCGACCGGCAGCCGGCCGCCTTCCACAAGAAAGTGCGTGATGGCTATGCCCGCATTGCTGCCGATGAGCCGCGCCGATTTCGAACCATAGATGGAAATGCAGACATCACAACCGTGGCCGAACGCGTGTGGCGGGAGGTCGATACGCGGCTGCCTCCGATTGAATCGAAGGTGACACAATAGGGCAACCGCAGCCATGGCCGTTTTTGAAAACTTTTCGGGGAACGAAAACGCCGCGAAGACCCTGGCAGCGATGAACGAAGAATCAAGAATTCCGCAAACCATTCTGCTGAGCGGTCCGGAGGGTTTGGGCAAGGCTACGTTGGCGCGGCGATTTGCTGCACTCCTTTTGGGCGACGCCCGGCGAATCGAAGAAGACGATCTAAGTCTCCCCGCAAATCAGGATGTCATCGAACAGCGCGAGAAGTGGACATCGGACCAGCGCGCCGGCGATCCGCTACTGTTTTCGAGTCATCCCGATTTCATGACATTTGCGCCCGACGGACCGCTGCGGCAGTTGACCATTCAACAAATGAGGGTGCTTCGCGAGCGGGCCCAATTCAAACCGTTGAAGGGCTCGCGACGAGTTTTCTTAATCGATCACCTGGAGCGCGCCAACGAGCAATCGGCCAATTCCCTGCTTAAATTGCTCGAGGAGCCGCCGGACCACCTGGTGATCATTGCGACCACTGAAAATCTTTACGATCTTTTGCCGACGATTCGCTCCCGTTCATTCGTCTTGCAGATGTCGAGGCTGAGTGACCAGGAAATGCAGGATTTCGCACGAGGCCGGAAATTGCCCGACGCCGAGGCGAGAATTGCGCTGGCGGAAGGAAGTCCGGGCGTGGCGGTGAGTATCGATTTGACCGAATATCGTGAGCGCCGTAGCCTGATGACGGCTGCTCTATCGTGCGGCGCAGGCTTGATTCCTTTTGCTGCGTGGGTTCAGCGATCGGAATCGTTTAACAGCCGTAAATCAGAGAAGCTGGAACTGTATCTTAAGATCTGTTACGGCTTGCTGGAGGATCTCTTATCGATGAAGACCGGCCGCGCCGCCGTCCGAAACCGGGACATCGAGGGCGAAATCGCAAGCATGGCAGCGCGCGTGAATTTCGAGTGGCTGGAGCGCGCTGTACGCTGCATGGATGAATTGGTACTTATGGTTCGGCGCAACGTGCAAAAAACTTTGGCGATGGATTCAATCATCATTAATTTGAGAAACGAGCTTGGAAAGAATTGCGCCTAAGGAAGAAATGCAATCGACCTTCGCAAGGCGGCATGAGATCCTAATGGAACCACAATTGAGGCACCATGTTTGAGGAAAGGCGCTTAGACGCGCTGGTCAGGAAACCTGTCCGCACCATGTCAGCAGAAGTGAAAGATCAAGCGAGGCGGCCGCCTGCCGCGAAGAAGACCACTCCGCCGGAACAGACCAATGCGGAGCAGTTCTACTATTCGAAACAGATGCAAGGCAAGACGCACATGCAGGTCATCCTAACGGATGGCGAACAACTGGAAGGCGTCATCGAATGGTACGACAAGGACTGTCTGAAGCTGAACCGGGAAGGTGCGCCGAACCTGCTGCTCTATAAACATTGCATCAAGTACATGCACAAGGCGGACCCGGAATAAGAGCGCCGTGTAAGCTCTATTCCTGCGTTTCGCGCGCCCGGTCTCTCATTGCCAGGCGATAAGCGCGGCGTTCCGCTGCTTCTTCGTAACGCCGCTTCTCTTCGTGCGTCTCGGGCGTGATCGGCGGCAAATCCACCCGTCGTCCCGCTGCGTCGACCGCAACGAATGTCAAATAGGCGGATGAGGTGTGGCGAATTTCTCCGCTCAACAAATTCTCCACCCAGACTTTTACACCCACTTCCATCGAGGTGCGGAAAACACGGTTCACCTGCGACTTTAATCGAACCAGTTCGCCAATGTGAACGGGGTGCAGAAACGTCATTTGATCGACCGATGCGGTTACCACGGCGCAGCGTGCGTGACGCACGGCAGCGATCGCGCCACACACGTCCACCAGGTGCATGACATGGCCGCCCAACATGGTGTTCAGCATGTTGGTGTCATTTGGCAAACAAATTTCTGAAAACTCCGATTGGGTTTGTTGAACCGTCCGAAGAACGCCCGTATTCATTGGCGTCAGATAGGAAATCGGGACAGGTATGCTTTGCTGAAGGCAGCTACCTGAGCCTGAGTGCAGAGATCGTCGCAGGCTGGTTCTAGAACACCCGAGTCGACGAAGTAGCGCTGGGGCTTCCACGTGATAGGTGTGTAGTCGCGCTCCACGATCACGAGAAGATCCAGATACTCAGCCGCGCGCCGAACAACGGCGTAGCGCATTGCTGAACGATTCTCAGCAGCCGGAAAATGCGGACATTCGGTTCGCGAATTGCCATGATTACAGCAACTCACGAGCCGATCTTCTGGCGCGGGTGTTGGGATTGGAGTCGCGTGACATTCTCCGGTGAAAGCCTCAATCAAGGGCAATCGTCCACCCGTCAAGGGAGACGGCAAAATTGCCGCTCGTGGAGCGAAGTAGGGACACGGCATCTGGGTCACCACCAGTATAGGCGCGGATCGCCTGATGCGTTTATGTTCGCTTCGAAGTTGTTTGACCTTTCCTCAACCGCGACCACCACCACCAGTTTTTCTGTTCTGGCGGCAGCTCAGGATTGCGGGCTTGCGCGACGGCGCAGCGAAATGTATCGAGGACGCACGGATCTTGACGAGTGGCGGTGAGTTCACAAAGACGCCGGTACAGCTCGTCCCCGTCTGCGGACGCGAGTTGTTCAACCGAAGTGATTCCCATCTGATGCAGATTGGCTGCGATCGAAGGCCCAATGCCGGATAGATCGCGAAGTTTCCGCTCGACTTGGATCATGTTTGTGATTTTAGAATTATAAACCTAATCGGAACTCGTCATTTAGCTTACCGGTGGTGATGCTTCTTCGCAGGCGCAGCAGGCGCCGCATTAGCTTCAGCCTTCTTGCCTCCTTGCGGGCCAATCTTGCTGAGGATGCGATCGTGCAGCCAATGCTCGTCCCACCATTCCTTCGGTTCTACTTCCCAACCGGAGACCAGCGTGCTGAAATGCACGTGATCGCCCAGCGCTAAGCCTGTCGTTCCGCTGATTCCAATCTCCTGGTTCTTTTCTACCGAATCGCCCACCTTCACCTCAATCTTGCTCAGATGGCCATACAGGGTCTGCAGCGAGTAACCGTGGTCGATGATGACGCAATTGCCGTAGATGCCAAGCCGTTCCGCATAGATAATCTTTCCATTGTTCGCCGCGTGAACCGGCCGATTCACCGTTTGCGCAATGTCGTACCCCAGATGGGTTTCTTTGTCAATTACCTTGCCGTTGTACTTGTATGTGCGGCTATCGGCAAAGTAAGATTCGCGCTTACCCTTCATCGGCTCGAACGCACCGGACCAAAGCATCTTATTCTCGGTCTTGGTACGCAGATTGAAGATGGTCCGATCATTCTGCAGACGCATGTCGCGATTGATCCTCACATAGCGCGTCACCAGATCGCCGCTGCCCTCCGGGTCCAATTCGTTGACGAATTTTTCCAAGTTGGCTGTCGTCAGGTTGATCTCGCTCTCGTGAAACTTCTGAGGCTTGATCTGGGTCCAGAACGAGGCAGTTACCTCCGTACCCGCAACGTTACGGGCAAAGACAACCGGCGTCGTGCTGACAGGGAGATTCCAAGGATAGGCGAACAACGAGAATCGTTTGTTGCTGTTGTCGGGCTCACCCGGCATCGGAAAGCTCAACGATGAGTATTTGCCCGCATGGACGCCGGCGTCGGTCCAGCTTCCACCGAGTTCGAACGTCACCAACTCAGCTCCGCCCTGGTTGATGTAATGCTGCAATCCGTCGGGCACCACGGTGGGCGGCTTCAGGACCACCTGCACATCCTGGTTCAGCGTGGCTGTCGCGCCGCGCATGTCGTTCGACTTAACCTCGACGATCAGCTTCGCCGCGCCCTCTTTTAGAAATGATGCCTCTTTCTTACCGGCCGGAAAGGTGAACCCCCAGCTGTCCTTCTGACCGGAAGCGTTAGTCTTTTGGCGATTGGTGAATATGTTCTGCCGCTGGCCGTCTTGTTCGACAAACGCCATCACCGACTTGATTCCGTGGGGATCTTGGGCCTCAATACTAACCGGCGTGTCCTGCCCGATTGCAGATACTGGTTGAGACAGCCTTACAACGGGCTGCTTTCCTGAAAGCCAGATGATCCCGAAAACCAGCAGGATCACCGCAACGACACCGATAATTACGCGATTCAACATCTATGTCTTTATAACCCGTCGCCCCATAATTTTGTAGTTACCGCGCAGAACCCATGCGATGGCTTCCGAATAGATCCGATGCTCCTCCGCCAGAATCCGCGCTGAGAGCGTCTCGACGGTGTCGCTGTCTTCGACCGCTACCGGGGCTTGCAACACGATTGGGCCGCTATCCAGTTGCTCATCCACGAAATGCACCGTGCATCCGGTTGTCTTAACACCGTGGCTCAACGCCTGATATTGCGCATCCAGCCCCGGGAAGGCAGGCAAGAGCGACGGATGCACATTCAAAATGCGCTGTGGGAATTGCTGGATGAATTCGCCGCTCAGCAGGCGCAGGTAGCCGGCCAGGCATACCAGGTGAACATGGTGTTCCCGCAGCAACCCGGCCACCTTGGAGTCATACAGCGCGCGCTCGACGCCTGCCTGTGGAATCGATGCACAAGGGATGCCCATTTCGGCCGCCTTGGCTAAACCCGCAGCCGAGGCCCGGTTCGAAAAGACAAACGCGACCTCACAGTCAAGGATTCCGTCGGCGGCATTGCGGGCAATCGCCTCGAAATTAGATCCGCGGCCGGAAAGCAGAATGCCTAAACGCGGCTTGCTCACAAATATCGGACCTTGGGCTGCCGCGCTCCCTTGTATTCCACCACCCGCCCGATGTTGTAGAACGGCTCGCGCAGCTTCTTCAAAATCTGCGATACAAAGCCCAGCATCCCATCGGCGACGACCAACACCATGCCGACGCCAAGATTGAAGGTGCGGCGAAAATCTTCTGGTGGAATATTGCCAATGCGCCGCAGCAGCTCGAAAATCGGCTGATGGGGCCAGCTCCTTAAATTGATTTCCACTGCGCAATGCCGTGGCAAGATGCGTGGGATGTTGCCGGTTAAGCCACCGCCGGTAATGTGAGCGGCGCCCTTCAAACAGCGGGCTTCATTCAATGCGCGGAGCGGGGCGAGATAAGACTTATGAACTTTTAGCAGTTCCTCGGCGATGGTTGTGCCCAACTCCGGAATGGTGCTATCCGGTTCGTGACCGGCCATTTCGAACAACACCTTGCGGGCGAGCGAATAGCCATTGGTATGGAGACCGTTCGATGGCAAGCCCAACAGCAGATCGCCTACGTCGATGCTGGCACCGGTGATCATCCGTTTCTTCTCGACCGCACCCACAATGAAACCTGCCAAATCGTATTCGCCCGCCTGATACAGGCCCGGCATTTCAGCCGTCTCCCCGCCAATGAGGGCGCACCCGTTGCGCTTGCAGCCGCGCGCCAAGCCTGCTACCACGCTGCCGCAGATCTTTGCGTCCAGCTTTCCAACTGCGAAGTAATCGAGGAAGAAGAGCGGCTCGGCGCCTTGCACGGCGATATCGTTGACACAATGGTTCACCAGGTCTTCGCCAACAGTTTCGTGACGCCCCGTTGCGAACGCAATCTTTAGCTTCGTTCCCACGCCGTCGGCAGAACTGACCAGAACCGGCTTGCGCCACCGATCCAAAGAATAGCCGGCGCCGAAACTTCCAATGGAGGTCAATACTTCGGGCGTAAGGGTCTTGGAGGCGTGCCGTTTGATGAGCGCGACAGCCCGGTCTGCCTCATCGATGTCCACGCCAGCATCGCGATAACGCGTTTCTTCGTTCACTGCTGAGTGTCAGTTTAGCGGATGCGAGACTGGTGCGAGATGGAGTTGTCGTCAGATCGGCCTCACCCAGCGCCGTACCGTTCTTGGGTCGAGGTTTCACGCCCGCAGATCGCCGCGAATTTTGAAGCCATTCGAAAAGTTGTCGGGCCAGAAGTAGAAGTCATGCCGGTGGTGAAGGCGGACGCGTATCGTCACGGAGCAGTCGAGGTTTCCCGTACGCTGGAGGCCCACGGCGCTCGTTGGCTCGCGGTCAGTAATACGGAGGAAGGTGTTGTCTTGCGCGATGCCGGCATCTCGACGCGCATTCTGGTTATGGCCGACTTCTTTCCGTTCACCCGGGACGCGTTGCTTGGCTGTGACTTGACACCGGTCTTGCACTCGCTGGCCGATATTGTGGCTTTGGACCGGATCGCGGCGGAACGCGGACGCCGCTACCCCTATCATCTGAAACTCGATACCGGCATGGGACGGCTTGGGGTGCGCTGCGACGCATCGACCGTTGGGAACGCGATCCTTGCAGCCACGCATATTGACCTCGAAGGTGTGTTGACCCATTTTGCATCGGCTGGAAATTACCAGACGGCGCAAACTGACGAGCAGATCGCATTATTCGAACAAATCGTCGACGGGCTTGCAGGCCAGGGCATTCATCCCAAACTGTTGCACATGTCCAGCACAATCCCCGTTGCCTACGGCCGGCGGCGCGCCTGGCAAGGTATGGTGCGCCCTGGACATGCGATTTACGGTTACGTATCGACGGCTCGCGGCTCAGCCTTGCATCGCGTTCTCAGCGTTAAACCGGCCTTGTCCTGGCGCGCAACTACACTGGCGGTTAAAGATCTGCCGGCGGGAGCACAAGTCGGATACGGCGGTATTTATCGAACTCCGCAGCCCATGCGAATCGCCGTGCTTGCTGCCGGTTACGCCGATGGCATCCCGCATCGCTTGGGCAATCGCGGAAGTGTCATCATCAATGGCAAATTAGCGCAGATCCTTGGCGCAGTCTCCATGGATCTGACCACCATCGATGCCACGCAGTCGCCGGAATTGCGGGTGGGCGATCCAGTGACACTTCTCGGTTCAGAAGGAAACGTCAGTATTGACGCAACGCAAATCGCCAAGATCGCCGGGACCATCTCTTATAGCGTGCTTTGCGGCATTCACGCTCGAGTCAAGCGCATGTACGTTTAACCGTCCTAAGCGCAGTTACAGCACCTTTCGCAACCCGGGCAAGATCGGCCGCAGAAGACCACTCACCAAGAACGTAACCGGCACTGCAATCAAAGCCGCGACGAGAAACTTAATGCCAATCGGCGCAGAGACGTTCTTTAGAGCCAACGTCACTGCGACCAACAGCGGCGTGTGGAAGAGGTACGCGCTGAAGCTGTTGCGTGACATCCATTTCGAGAATCGTCCTTGTTGGTTGAAGCCGTCGCGAAACAAGACGATCAACCCAAGGCACATTCCCACACAGAACAGCGACTCCCAGAAGGAAAAAGCTGCACTTTGCCAATGAAAGCCACCCAATAGACGACTGCTGTCACCCTGTAGCGCACCTGATGTCCAGAGGATTGCGAACCAGGCGGGAATGCCCACGGCCAACGCCAATACCATCCAGAAGAGGCCGAACGCGCGGGGAATTTTGCCCAGCCAATTGCCGCGATAGGCGAATATTCCGACCGTGAACAGCAAAATGTACTGCGAGAAGTAGCACAACTGCATATTGAGGACGTTCACGCCGATGGGTTGAACAATGCGAACCAGAAATGTGCAGACGCCCATCAAGCCAATCAACGCAAACACCTGGCTGTGCCCCGGCATTGGATATTGCTTGACGCGAAGACGGGGAGAGACGGCCCTGCACATTGCGTAGACGGCGCAAAACAGCAGCAGCGCAACAGCGAACCACATGGGACCGGTTGCGCCTAAGAATCGGCCACTCGTGATAAAGCCTGGATACGCCTTGGTGAGAGGTGGAATGGAGGGGTTGTCAAAATTCCTGAGCAGCCAATACACCGTGAACGGATGAATGACCAACATGAAAACAAGCGATGGAAATCCAAGCCGTGCGGCGCGGTCTTTGAGAAACCGGCCGGCGCCCTTTGAGTCCAAAGCACGAGGAACGAAATAGCCTGCGATCAGGAATAATAGGCCCATGAAATAGGCCTGATTGAAGGTCTCAAACGTCGCAAATAGAACCGTTGGAATCATGCCAGGCTTCGGGCCGTCCATGTAATACCATCCGCCGACATGACTGTATGTAACGGCAGCGTGGTGGCAGATCACGAGCACGATCAACGTCCACCGTATGTTGTCGATGAATAACAACCGGGTGTCTACACCCGCTGGTCTGCTCTGGATCGACGTCGCCATTTCTTCTACTTCCTCGCAATACGAATTTCACGCGGCGGCCGTTCACCCAAACGCAAGCAAAAGCTAAACGCTACGATACACTGACCGCTGAGACAGCAGCATGAGTGAACCCCCGACCTACGCGCCGAGTGCCGGCTTTTCGGCCAACGCCCACGTAAAAAGCATGGAGCAGTACCGCGAGTTGTACGACCGGGCAAAGCGAGATCCGGAGGCTTTTTGGGGCGAACTGGCTGAATCGCAGTTGCATTGGTTTCGACCGTTTGCGAAAGCCCTGGAATGGAATGTGCCGTTCGCCAAGTGGTTTGTGGACGGCCAGATCAATGCCTCGTATAACTGTCTTGACAGGCACTTGACGGGTCCCCGCCGCCTCAAACCGGCTATTTTGTTTGAAGGCGAACCGGGAGATCAAAGAGTCCTCACGTATGAGGAGTTGCACCGGCTGGTTTGCCGCTTCACTACTGTTCTGAAGAACCTCGGGTATCAAACCGGCGATCGTGCGGTGATCTACATGCCGATGATCCCCGAACTGCCGACCGCATTGCTCGCTTGCGCGCGGCTGGGCATCACTCATAGCGTGGTCTTCGGTGGCTTCTCCGCCGAAGCTTTGAAAGCCCGCATACAAGACCTGGGGGCGACACTTGTTATTACCACCGATGGCGGGTGGAGGCGTGGCAAGGAAGTTCGACTGAAAGATGCAGTGGACGAGGCGCTGCTTGAATGCCCTGATGTGCGGAGCGTGGTTGTTTATCGGCGCACGGGTTCGACACAAACCATGCAGGAAGGCCGCGATCTTTGGTGGCATGAGCTTGACGAAAAACTAACGGCAGAGGCTGATAAGTGTCCGGCGGCCTCCGTCGACGCCGAACATCCCTTGTTCGTTCTTTATACGTCAGGCACTACCGGGAAACCGAAGGGCATTCTTCATTCGACCGCGGGTTATCTCCTTGGCACGATGATGACGATGCGCTGGGTGTTCGATCTGCAGGAGAAGGACATCTATTGGTGCACTGCGGACATCGGTTGGGTCACCGGCCACAGCTACATCGTCTACGGTCCGCTTGCGGCGGGCGCAACTTGCGTGATCTATGAAGGCGCACCCGATTTTCCGGCGTTCGACCGATTTTGGGCCATTGTCGAAAAATACAAAGTCACGACATTCTACACGTCGCCTACCGCCATTCGCGCCTTGATCCGGCAGGGAGATCAATGGCCGAACTCACGCGATCTTTCCAGTCTGCGGCTGTTGGGATCCGTTGGCGAACCCATCAATCCAGCGGCCTGGGAGTGGTATCACCGCGTCATTGGCAAAGAACGTTGCCCCATTGTCGACACCTGGTGGCAAACTGAAACGGGCGCGATCATGATATCCGCTATGCCGGGAGCGACGCCACTGAAGCCGGGCTCAGCGACTCTTCCGCTGCCTGGAGTGATCCTCGATATCGTCGACCCCAAGGGCGAGGTTTTGGGTGACAACCGCGAAGGATACTTGATCATCCGTCGTCCTTGGCCTAGCATGATCCGCACCATTTGGGGC
>JBARMQ010000661.1:0-23722 GCA_049802535.1 Bryobacteraceae bacterium
CCGGTTTTGAAGCGACATCTTGGAAACATAGATTCTGTTTTAATTATTTTGTGACATTAAGCCTACAGCGGTAGAAACTACTGGCCCATGCTTTCCCCAGCTATACTGATCTGATCGATGCCGACTTCTCAACTGCTGAAAACTAAAAGCATTGATTCGTTGATGGAGGAGTCGCGCTCGGGATCGAATTCGCTAAAAAGAACGCTGGGTGTCTGGAGTCTGATTGCGTTCGGCATCGGTGCCGTTATCGGATCGGGCATCTTCACCTTGACCGGCACGGCGGCAGCGGGCACGCACGAGAAAATTCCTTCTATACTTAACGCCCCAGTGCTGGACTTAATTCTGCATGGGAGCAAGGCCGCCTCCATCGTGGGGAGGCCTGGAGCAGGCCCAGGCATCACGCTCTCGTTTATTTTGGTTGCCATTACATGCGGCTTCGCGGCACTTTGTTACGCCGAACTGGCGGCGATGATTCCCATCGCGGGCAGTGCTTACACGTACGCCTACAGCACCCTGGGCGAAATCTTCGCCTGGATTATCGGCTGGGACTTAATTCTCGAGTACGCCGTATCCAATATGTCTGTTGCCGTGGGATTTTCGGCTTACTTCAATGTGATGTGCGATTACCTATTTGGCGCCCACCTGCCTAAGTACCTGTCGGAACCGGCCATTGTGGAAGGACATGTTACGGGAAGCTTGTTCAATGTGCCGGCATTGCTGATCGTCATGGTTCTGAGTTGGATCTTAGTTCGCGGAGTAAGAGAAAGCGCTGGGGCGAACAATATCATGGTCGCGGTGAAGGTTGGCGCGGTTCTGATCTTCGTATTCGGCGCGGCTCATGCCGTCCAGGCGTCCAACCTGAATCCGTTTCTTCCGAATGGATTTCCGGGTGTTTTGACCGGTGCGGCGCTGGTGTTCTTCACCTATATCGGGTTCGATTCGGTGTCTTGCGCGGCAGAAGAAACCAAAAACCCTCAGCGCGACATGCCTATAGGCATCATCGGAACACTGGTAGTCTGCGGCATCCTGTACGCATCCGTTGCCTTCGTCCTCACGGGCATTGCGAATTGGAAAACGCTCGATAACGATGCGCCAGTCGCAAAAGCTCTTGCCGAAATCGGGATGAACCGGCTGCGCTTTACCGTTACACTCGGCGCGCTTCTCGGAATGCTGTCCTCATTATTGGTGTACCAATATGGACAGGCACGGATTTGGTTTGCGATGTCGCGCGACCGGCTGTTGCCGGACGCCTTTTCAAGAGTTCATAAGAAATACCGCACACCGCACGTCAGCACCTGGGTTGCTGGCCTTGCGGTTGGTATACCGGCCGGTATCTGGGACATCGGCACATTCGCGGAGTTATCGAATATTGGAACTCTGTTCGCGTTCGTGGTCGTTTCCGTTGGCGTGGTCGCTTTGCGCCGTTCACAGCCCGAACGCTACAGGCCGTTTCGAGTCCCATTTGCGCCAGTGGTTGCCGCCTGTTCGGTAATTTGTTGCGGCGGATTAATGCTTGGGCTGCCGCTTGAGACCTGGATTCGATTCGTTGTGTGGCTGCTGGTGGGATTAGTCATCTACTTTGGGTACGGGAAGCGGCGCAGCCCACTGTTCCAACCGGACTCGCTTGCGCTAAAGAAGGGACTGTGAGGCTGGCGCGATGTGTCCCGACATTTCGGTAGTGGTCTCGACTTATAACCGGTCGAAGACGCTTGCCGGCACGATCAGGGGTCTGCTCCTTCAGCAGGGCAGCGCGACCTTCGAGTTGATCGTGGTCGACAATAACAGCACCGACGATACGGCCGCGGTTGTCGACTCCTTCGTGAAGCAATCGCCTCTGGTGCGCTATGTCTTTGAGCCTAAGCAAGGCGTTTCCTATGGGCGCAATGCAGGAATAGACGCTGCGCAATCCGGTTTACTGCTATTTACAGATGACGACGTGACGCCGGACCCGCGATGGGTTGAGCGATCGAAAGCACTATTTGGAAAGCAAACCACAATTTGGCTGCATCGGCGGCAAAGTACTTCCTCCTTGGCCTTCGCCGCCGCCCTCCTGGTTAACTCGGGAACATTGGAGCCCTTTAGCGCTGTTAGATTTCGGATCCGGTATGGCAATGAACAGTGCCAATCGAAAGTGCCTGATTACTGCGAATATGGGGATTCGGAGATCCGTATTCACTGAAATTGGGTGTTTTGCGCCGCATTTGCAGAAGATTAAGCGCGCCGTTGCCGGAATGGAAGATCGTGAGTTGCAAGAGAGATATTGGAAGGCAGGCGGCCAATGCTGGTATGATCCTTCCCTTGTCGTTCATGCCGACATTCAGCCGGAACGGCTTCAGAAGGCTTACCATCGGCGATGGCACCACTCCCATGGACGTCTGCACGCGCTGATACGGGACGAGGAGATGGAGCAGTCGGGATTCCGCGTGCTGGACGTGCCAGGGCATGTAATCCGTCAATGGTTCACAGAAGCGGGCGCGGAGACATTGGCACTTCTGAGCCTGCATTCCGACGCGGCATTCGGGCATGAGGTGAAACGCCGCTTTTCCTCGGGATTTATCGAGCAGCGCGTCTTTGGCTGAGATCGTTGTTCCTAGCACAGTTCCGATGAAGCTAGATCACACACGTTGTGAAACCGTGACCCAACGCCGGATTCGGCTAATGCCAATCGGGTGAATATCTTCCGCAGGCGGCATGGTCCTGTTCGCCCCGGCAACGGAGTGTGAAGGATACAATGAAGGTTTTGGTGCGGATTAGAGCATTATTCAGACAGAAACGAGGCTCCGATTGCTCGTTTGGCCCGCGTTGAGCGGGACAAGCGGGAATACTTCGAAAGCGAATGGAACAAGAGACAGTAGCCGCCAAGGCGAAGGAGACGGAGCAGCCTCCACGCAAAGCGCCGCAGGAGCAGCCACGGAATGGCATCGCCGAGTGGGCGGTGACAATTCTATTACTGCTGTTTGGCACAACCACGCTAATTCAGGCTTTTGTGATCCCAACTGGATCGATGGAGGACACGCTCCTGATTGGCGACCACCTATTGGTGGATAAGCTTGCCTATGCGCCCGGCGGCGCTGTGAGCAAGTACATTCTGCCCTACGAGGAGCCTAAGCACGGCGACATCATCGTATTCCGGTATCCGGTGGACATCTCTCAAACCTTTGTGAAGCGTGTCATTGGCGTTCCCGGAGACCACATCAAATTGGTAAACAACACGGTCTACCGGAATGGGGTGGAGTTGCACGAACCCTACGCCGTTCACAAAGTTCAATTCCCTAATTCGTATGCAGAGAACTTTCCGAGCGAACAACCCCAGCTCATGGGCCAACTGGATCCCTTCGTGAGCGACATGTTCGAGCACCACATCACCAATGGCGAGGTGGTTGTTCCGCCGAATAGTTTCTTCGCAATGGGCGATAACCGGGATAACTCTCTCGATAGCCGGTTCTGGGGCTTTGTGCCCCGCGAGAATATCATCGGCAAACCAATACTCATATATTGGTCATACAATGCACCGACAGAAGAACTAGCCGGCGCATCATTCAATTCCCTGCTAACGCACTTGGTCGACTTAGGCGAGCACTTTTTCACACGAACGCGATGGGACCGAACATTCAACTTGATCCGGGGATTTCCGGATTCGAAGTTACCGACTTCGCCAATTCCGCTGAAACCGGTGGCGCCTTCAACCCAACAAGCCAACCCGGTGCCCTAAGCTCCAAGGGTCACAGTTAATACATGGCGAACCATCGATATGGCCTCATTATGGCCGGGGGCCGCGGTACGCGCTTTTGGCCTCGCAGCCGGAAGCGAAATGCCAAGCAAGTGTTGCGCTTTTTCGGCGAGCGAACGTTGATCCAACAGACGGTCGATCGTTTGAAGGGCGTCATCCCGCCCGAAAACATTTGGATCGTGACGAACGATCTCTTACGGGACGAGATCGCGCGCCAATTACCCGACGTGCCTAAGCGGCAAATTGTCGCCGAACCGGCACAGCGCAATACAGCGCCCTGCATCGCTTTGGCGGCGAAAATTCTGTCGGATCTAGATCCCGATGCCGTGATGGGCGTGTTCCCGGCGGACCATCTGATTCTGAAGGAATCTCGATTCCGTAATTTCGTAAAGGCGGCTTTCCGCGCCGCCGAGTCCAGCAGCATCGTGGTTCTGGGCATTCAACCCCGGTGGGCCGAAACCGGCTACGGCTATATCGAATTCCCAAAAGGGGTCACGCCGGGTGGAAACACTCCGCTGCCGGTCACCAGTTTCCGTGAAAAGCCGGATGAGAGAACAGCCAAGCTTTTCGTCGAGCGTGGAAATTTCTTTTGGAATGCCGGAATGTTCTTTTGGCGCGCCTCATCCGCCTTGGAATTGACGCGGTTGCATCAGCCGAAGACATTCACGTTATTAGCCGGGTTGCCGCCTGTTACCAGCCGTAATTTTTCAAAGAAATTAGCTGAGGCCTATCCGTTCTGCGAGAACATTTCAGTGGACTACGCCATCGTTGAAAAGGCGCAGGGCGTCACTGGCTTGGCGCTCGATGATATCGGATGGAACGACGTTGGCAGTTGGGAGGCGGTTTACGAATTGGCCACCAAAGATGCTCACGGCAACGCCTGCACGGGTGATCTAGTGGCGGAGGGCTCCCACGGGAATTATGTGGATGCCCAGAAAACCGTCGCGTTGGTGGGTGTGGACAACTTGATCGTGGTCGATACGCCTGACGCATTACTGGTGGGCAGCCGCGCGCGATCGCAAGATGTGAGCAAGCTGGTCAAGACGCTGGACGCTCAGCAGCGAGAAGATCTGCTGTAACGCCCCGGCAACGAACTACCTTGACGGCTTTAGGTCAGCCGCGCACGTCGACCAAATCGGCGGAGCAGACGGGAGTCTGAAAATAGCCGTGATCCAACTGCTTGAGACGAAGCATACAGGCGTAAGCGCGTTCCGTATGGGACCGTTGGACCCTCGTCAGCGTGAGGGCCCAATTGGTGAGATCCTGGCCTTGCTTTAGGAGGTCGAGCGATTCGGGGTCATTGTAATTCAAGCCCTCAAAAAGAGGCCGTTGGTTTCGCAATATCGTTTGGACCTCATCATAGCGCCGTTCTTCGATCGCAGTACGCAAGTCTGTGAAAGACCCTTCGATCGCGATGAGCAGTTCGGGTTGGTTCATAACCATCTCCGTGTGGGTGTTTAGCTGTCAGAGTTGTTGGTGTTGTAGGTAATGGCGAATAAGCCCTCGAAGAAACTGTTCTGACTTTGCAGTGACGCAATGGCGGCGTCGCTCTTCGAAAGCTGTGCCACTAAGTTCTGTTGGAACAGATTGATCTGATTCGTCTGGTCGGTAATTTTGGTAGCCAGGTCATTCAAATCCTTGTTGATTGCGTTTTCTTGCAGCGTGATTCCGCCGTACGTTGGGTCGATGAGGTTCCCAAGGGCGGAGTTAGCCGCTGCCACGAAGCCGGTCGTCGTATCGCCGATGAAATCCGTGAGCGCCGTGAAATTCGAGCCTACGGAACTCTGAAATTCACTCTGGTTGAAGGTTAACTGGCCTTGATCGTTCAGATCCAGACCTACGGCACTCAGAAATCCCAAGCTGCCGGTCGTAGTTGAGTATCCGTTGATGGACGACAGAGCCTGCTGAGCGACCTGGAGGATGCTATTGCCCGCAAGGGCGCCGCTGTTTTGTCCGTGTTGTGTTGCCAGTGCAGCAACGACATTGTTATAGGCAGTCGCAAAACTCTGAAGGGCCGTTTGGGCGCTGGACGTTGATGCGGCAACCGAGATTGTGGCGGGCGAACCTGATGGGGTGGTTCCCAGGAGAGTAGCGGTAACGCCGGGCGCCAACGTCACGGTGTCGGAGGTGCTCGAAATCTGTTGCTGTAGGCCGTCCACTTCATACAGCGCAGGAGTGCCGGTAGACAAGGTTTGAAGCAGATCGTTTGTGCCGTCGCTCAGGCTTATTGTCGTGTCCCCGAGTTGATTGGCCTGCAAGGAGAGCCGGTAATCCGGCGAACTGCTGGATCCGACATTCACAACGGAAGCCGTAACGCCCAACGACGAGTTGTCATTGATTGCCGTTACGAGGTCATCAAGATTGTTGGACGTTGGAGTGATGGTGGTGTCGGTGCCATTTACCGTTAGGGTGTAGGAGGTTGCTGAGCTGAGATCCTGCGATGTGGGATCGGTAACCGCCTGAGGGCTGCCAGTGCTGATCGTCTGCGTCGAAGAACCGAGGCTATCGACTTGCAATTGGTAGTTGCCGGCTAGAGCATTACTTCCCAGCGTTACCGAAACGGCGGAGGAGTCGGAAACGGTAGGAGCAAGGGCACTAGAGGTAACCGACGACGCCAAGCTGGCAATCGCGCTTTGTAGTTGCTGGATTGGCTCGGCGACGCCTTGCAGCGTCTCCAGCGTGACTTGATCCTCAGTCTGCTGATCGGTCAGTTGGGCCAGCGGAATCGATTGTGTCTGCACCGCCCGATCGATGATGGTTTGAAAATCAGCCGCGTACGTGCTCTGACCATTAAAGGTAACGGGCTGGACGAGGTAGGTTGTCGAGCTGGTGCTCATTTAAAGTCTCCAGAAAAGATATCGGTTGTCGCGGAGCTAAGCTTTATATCAAAAAAGACGGGGCGCCGGTGGGCGCCCCGTCCAAGTTAAGAAGTTCTAGAGTTATTGCATCAGCTTCAGAACGCCTTGGGGTATCTGGTTCGCTTGAGCCAGAGCCGCCATGCTGGACTGCATGAGCACCTGTTGCTGCGAGAGATTCGTAGCTTCTTGCGCCATATTTGCGTCCCGGATCTGCGACTGCGCCGCAGCATAATTCGTAACCTGCGACTGTGCCAGGTTGATCGAGAAGTTCAGTCGGTTGATGCTCGCACCGACCGTGCCCTGCACAGAAGCCAGCTGAGTAACCGCCGCGGCGATGATGGAGATCATCTGCGAGAAGGTGCTGGAGTTGTTGGCAGTGGCGCCAGTGTTGACGGTGATCGAGGACAAGCCGAGGGCGGAAGAGTCGACTCCGGAGAGGGTCAAGCTTTCCGTCGCGGTGCCGAGCTGAGCTGCGTTATAGCCAAGACCGCCGCCGATGTAGATGGTCAACGCGGTGGCGAAGATGCCGGCCGCAGCGGAAGCTACTGAAGCAACAGACGCCGCGGAGGCAGCCGACGCAACCGACGGGGTGGTACCGACCGCGGCAGCCGAGGCAACGGAGGCAGCCGAGGCAGCCGAGGCAACCGAAGCCACTGTGCCGTTCATACCGATGTTGGTGGCCTGACGCGTGATTTCCTGCAGGTCGTTGTTGAATTCGTTCGCCAGCGTCTGGAAGTTGCCGGTGAAGGTGCTGGAGGAACCCTGGACAGCCAAGGTCTGCAGTCGGTCGAGGATCTGGGAGATGTTGGTTGCGCCGCCATCGATAATCTGCAATTGGCCAACGGCATCGTTGCCGTTCGCGACGCCCTGGTTCAACTGGGCTTCCTGGTTGCGAAGGGTGTTGGCAATCGCCAAGCCTGCAGGATTGTCAGCCGAGCTGTTGATCTGGTAGCCAGATGTCATCTGTTCGATGGTGTTCTGCTCGTTCATCTGGTTCTTGTTGAGGTTTTGCAAGCCGTACATGGCCGCTACGTTGGTTTGAATCGAAATCATTTTTGGTCTCTTCTCCTGTTTTTAGTGGCAGCTTCCCGACTTTGCATCGGCTCGGGTTTGCAGTCCCGAGTTCCGCTCACAAAAACCTTATCGGCGCTAGGGGAGGATCTTGAAGAAATTTCGTCGCTGTCGAAATATTGGCGCATTGTAAGCTGCCCAATCCGCTACTTCGCGCCAAATTTTTGGCGCAAGTGCAATCTGGTTTACCGCTCGCACCATTCGCGAAACAGCTGTGCATAGAGATCTTCCAGGTGACGAGTAAAGGTGCGCTGATCGTACACGGAGGTATCAGCGAGTTTGGAGCGCATCTCTTTACGAAGGGATGCAAGCTGGTCCGGATCGTTGGCCAAGGCAACCGCGCGCTCGATATATTGCTGGGGATTTTCGCCGACCATGCTACTCAGCCCAACATTGGTCAAGAGCGAGGCCCCGACGCGCGCTACAAAACGGTCGCCGCGAAGCGTGACGACCGGAACGCCCATCCATAGCGCTTCGCAGGTCGTGGTGGTTCCGTTGTACGGGAAGGTGTCGAGAGCAATGTCGACTGCGTTGTAAGAATCGAGGAACGCGCCACCGCCGCTACGCATATCGACTCGATCGGCAATGCCGACGCTCCGAAACATCTTGTTCAATCGCTCCTTCACCAGCGGATCGTCGAGCAGGTGATACCGCATCAGCAGACGCGAATTCGGAACAGCTGTGAGAATCTGGGCCCACCAGTCAATAACATATTTATTCACTTTGCCCGGATTATTCATACATCCGAAGGTGATGAAGCCGTTCCGCTCGAATGGGAGGGGACCCACCGGCGGCGCGTCGGAGGGCGTGAAGCTGACATATGACCCAGGCATCCGCAGGGGCTTTTCCACGAAAAACGTCTTTTCGCCGGGAGGCGCCACGATGTCGTCGACGATGATGTAGTCCATGGTGTCCAGGCCGGTGGTCCCGGAATAGCCGCACCACGAAACATGGATGGGGGCTAATCGCCGCCCGAACAACGCCAGCCGAAGGATAGAAGAGTGGCCGGACAAATCTACTGCAATATCGAGTTGTTTTTCCCGAATCATGCTGACGGCTGTTTCGTCGTCAACCGCGCTGATGTCCAGCCAAGTGCCGGCGATTTTCTTGACTCGCTCCGTGGAAGCATCCTGAACGCCGTTGGTAGCGATGCAAACCGTCTCTACGCGGTCATGATCGTGAAAGGCCAAAACGTTTTCGAGGAAGCGCATGACGACGTGCGTTTTGTAGTCGCCCGAGACGTAGCCGATGCGGAGAACACGGTCCCAATGTTTAACAATGGGAAGCGCTTCGCCCGGCGCTCCTAGCAGTTCACGCGTTTTGCGGCCGAAGGCAATATGTTCGTCGAGAACCGCCTGGTTTGCGACGGTAGGGTCGTATTGCATCGCGAACAGGATTTGCGAGTAGTTTGAAAGAACGTCCGGCTCCATCTCGATGACCTTCCGGAACATCGGTATGGAGACCGCGGTTTCGCCAAGCGCGACGTAGTTCGTGGCAATGCCTTTTCTGGCCTCCAAGTGATCCGGATCGAGTGCCAAGACCAAGAGAAAGGCTTGAACGGCGCGGCCGTACTGGGACATCTCACTCAAGGCAACGCCTAGGTTCAGGCGTGCGCGAATGTCCTTCGGTTCTATTTCAAGAGCCCTAGTTGAGGCGTCATGCGATTCCTGCCAGCGCCTCAGATGGCGGTAGGCGGCGCCCAAATTGACGTGCGATTCAAGAATGTTCGGCTCCAGTTTGATGCTGCGCTTGAGGGCAACCTCGGCCTCTTCCCATTTCGCAAGCGAGAGGAGCGCATACCCCAGGGCGGCATAAGGAGTTCCCGGGTTCAAATGGTCGCGCTCGAAGGCGGCGATCAGCTCCCGATAGACCTTCTCGGCATCGGCGAAGCGGCCTTCTTTTTCACATGCTTTGGCATCGGCGAAACGCCTTTCCAGGCCGCGGAGCGCAATGCCCCCGGGCTGGACGACTCTAATTTTGTTCTTCTTTGGTCGGACTGCGAGATGTCTGTTCATCGGTCACCGTACGGCATCGGCCGTCACCCCGTATATCGGTAGTTCTAGGGCGTAGGGTTAGAGTTCGGCTGATTTTTTCTAGAGTGGGGGCTTAGGCGTCCCAGCCCGGCTCAAAATGTAGGAGCTCTAGAAGGCCAGCAGGCGCTCGCCTTCACGAACTAAGTCCTGAACCGAAGGCAAAATCTCATCCTCAAGCTGCGGATGGTAACCGACCCAGGTGTCGAGCGCGGCGACGCGTCCCACCGGGGCGTCCAGGCTGGTGAACAGTTCATTGGCGATGCGGGCGGCCAGTTCGGCGCCATAGCCCCAGGAAAGTGTATCTTCGTGGGCAATCAGAACGCGGTTGGTCTTCTGGACGGAAGCCGCTATTGAGTCCCAATCGTAAGGGGACAACGTGCGTAGATCGATCACTTCCACAGATGCCTCAGGCCGGTGCTGCTCAATTTGCAGCGCGGCCAGCAAGGATTTCTGAACGAGCGCGCCGTAGGTGACGATAGTCAGGCTTTGCCCTAGTTTGACGACTTTCGCTTTGCCAAACGGAATGGTGAAATCGGGCCCCGGATAAGGAGACCGGTTGTAGGGCTCGCGATAGAGGCGTTTATGTTCTAAAAACAATACCGGGTCATCGCAGCGGATGGCCGTACGCAACAGGCCGGCCGCATCCAGGCTATTCGACGGAAAAACGACTCGTAAACCGGGAAGATGGGTAAAGGCCACCTCGCCGCACTGACTGTGATAAATGGATCCGCCGGTCAGGTAGCCTCCGATGGCGACGCGAATCACCATGGGTGCTGAGAAGGCGTTGTTCGATCGCCAGCGGATGTTTGCCAGTTCATCGCGAATCTGCATCATGGCCGGCCAGATGTAATCGAAGAACTGAATTTCGGCCACGGGTTTGAGGCCTCGAGTGGCCAAACCGATACCGCGTCCGATAATCGCGGCTTCCGCAATCGGAGTGTTGAAACAGCGCAGGCTGCCGAATTCACGCTGGAGGCCAGCGGTTGCTTTGAAAACACCACCTTTGCCTTTTACTTCGCCCATGCTTTGCTCGCGGCTGCAATCGGCAACGTCCTCGCCAAACACGATCACACGCGGGTCGCGCCGCATCTCGTCGGCCAGTGTTTGGTTGATCGAATCGACCATCGTTCGCGGCTCGCCTTGCAGATGCGGCTTCGACTCAAACGAGGAGGAAGTGGGATCGATGGCGTCGGAATAGAGGTGTGTCAGGGCGGACCCCTTGGCAGGCGGAGGCTCGTGGAGCACAAGGTCCGTGATCCGTTCTACATCCCGGCCGATTTCGTGAATGATGCGGTCCAACTCCACTCGGTCCATAATCCCTTCGCGCAGCAGAAACTGCGGGAAGGTTGTTAACGGGTCGCGCGCCGCTTCCTCCGCACGTTCGGCTTTGGACTTATAGAGCTTTTCGTCGTCAGACAGCGAATGGGAATACGGACGGATCACGCTGGCCTGCACCAACGCCGGTCCGTGGCCGGAGCGGCAATAGTCGGCGGCATGACTCACGGCACGAAATGATTCGACAAAGTCGGTGCCGTCAACCTCGAGACGCAGCAGCCCGGGAAAGCCTTCCAGCAGGCGGGCGATATTCCCCCCAGCGGTTTGCTTTTCGACCGGCACCGAGATCGCGTAGCCGTTATCTTCAACCAGGACCAGCAGCGGCAGGCGTTCCAGGCAGGCGGTGTTCATGCATTCCCAGAACTCGCCTTCGCTCGTGGCGCCTTCGCCGGTTGAGACCATCGTAATCTCGTCCGAACGTTGATTTAAATAGCGTTGCGCCTGCGCGCAGCCAGCCGCCTGCACGAACTGAGTGCCGGTGGGCGACGATCCAGTAAAGATGTTGAGCCGTGGAGAGCCCCAATGCGACGGCATTTGACGGCCACCCGAAGAGGGGTCGCGGGCGGCGCCCACCGCCTGAAGAAGCATGTCTTCGGCGGTCATGCCCAGAGTGAGCGCCAAGGCCCGGTCCCGATAATAAGGAAAGGCCCAATCGTATCCCGGGCGGAGGGCCATTCCGGCGGCGGTCTGAATCGCCTCGTGCCCGGCCCCGCTGACCTGAAAATAAATCTTGTTCTGCCGTTTCAGCAAAATCTCGCGATCATCCAGGCAGCGAGCCAAGTACATGATGCGGAGTGCTTTAATCAGCGCCTCCCGGCCTAGACCCGGGGGCAGGATAAGCGCAGGCTCGGTTGATTGCGATGGAGCAGGCGTCACCAACACATAATTATTGCTCATATGTTCGCGGACCGCAGCAAAACCGCGAAAGAGCACCAGCGACAACCGGTTTCCTTCACAAATCTGAACGGCAGGATGGCCTACTCAACCGATTCGGTATAACCTAGTAGAGAAGCGCGCGTGCGCCCAGCGGAGGGCGACCTACCAATGATTGAAGGATTACTTAGACCACAACACCTGCTCATCATTTTCCTTGTGCTGCTGGTTCTGTTTGGTGGCAAGAAGCTGCCGGAGCTTGGCAAGGGCTTGGGGGAAGGCATTAAGGGCTTCAAGGACAGCATGAGAAGCGTGACCCACCCTGAAGAAGAGGAAGCCAAGGCAAAGGAAGAAGCTAAGGCACGAGAGAAAGAAAAAGAGACAGTGGGTAAAGTCTAGCGGCGGCTAGCTGGATTTGATTTCGGTCCAGTAGCGGTCTCTCAACCGCTGAACATCGCCCGGCAGGGACCGGAACCACTCTCCCCGAGATAGAACGTCCGCAGGCGGATACAGTACTGCGTTATCCCGTTGCGCGGACGGCAGAAGCGCTCTGGCCGCCGCATTCGCCGTCGCAGTTTTCATTTCCATGCAAATGGCGGCTGCGACCTTCGGGCGAAGCAGATAATTCACAAATTCCATGGCCAAGTCTTTGCGCTTGCTCTCTCTGAGGATCGAGACATTGTCGGCATAGAGGGCGAACCCCTCTGCGGGAAACGCAAATGCGAGCTTGTCGGACGAATCAATCGCCACTTGTGCCACCTGCGCCCACATTTGGGCCACTAAGACGTCACCCGCGACGACTTGGTCTCGCACTTCTTCATTTAGGTACGCGCGCAGCAGCGGCTTCTGCCGGATGCCGAGATCGCGTGCGGACTTCAACTGACCGGGATCGCCGGAATTGATGGAGTCGCCTAAGATCTTCAGGCATGCGGCGAAAACTTCCGCCGGATCGTCCAGCATCGTGACGCGGCGGGAATAGCAGTCAATCCAAAGATCGGCCCATCGCAAGGGCGGCACGGAGACCGTTTTCGAATAGACGATTCCGGTGGCGCTAAACATGTAGGGCACCGACCATTGGAGGTTTGGGTCCCACTGCGGCGACTGGAAGCGATGCTCCAGATTCTTAAGGCCCGGGAGGCGCGCATGATCTAGCGGCGCCAGCAGGTCCAGGTCGCACATGGGCTGAACGAAGCTGTTGGAAGGGAACACCACGTCCCAACCGGAGTTCCCCGCCATGACTTTTGCCAACATCTCCTCCGCGCTACCGTAGGTGGCATAGCGGACCCGGCAATGAAACTCCTTTTCGAAATCGGGGATGGTCGAAGCGGCGACATAATTTTCCCAGTTATAGACATTAAGCCGCCGTTCGCTCCGGAAACAACCGGCGGTTGCTCCCGCTACTCCGAGAAAGAAAATTCGGCGGTTCATGGCTTTGAAGAAGACCGATCTTCCAGGCGTCCCGCAAAGAGGATGAGCGTGCCGAGCCCTACCGTAATCATGGCGGACAGTGCGTTGACTGTCGGGCTGACGCCTTTGCGCGCCATGGCATAGATCATCATGGGCAAGGTTTCGGAGTCGACACCGGCAACCAGGCTGGTAATCACATAGTCATCGAAGGAGACAGTGAAGCACAGCAGCGCGGCGGCGATAATGCCCGGCAGCAACATCGGCATGGTGACATGCCAGAAGACCTGCCATTCGTTTGCGCCTAGGTCGAGCGCTGCTTCCTCAAGCGCTATGTCGAAAGTGCGCAAGCGCGCGAGGATGACCACGACCACGTAGGCGAGCGAGAACGAAATATGCGCCAGGATTACGGTGTGCAGCCCCAATTGCACATGGAGGAAGCGGAAAATCCATTGATAAAAGGCGAGCAGCGACACGCCGGTGACAATTTCAGGAGTCAATAAGGAGAGGTACAGCGAGTTGGTGAGCCACGGAACCGGCCGCTTCCAGATGGCATACGCCGCAAGCGTGCCAATCACAGTGGCGAAGAGGGTAGCTGTCACGCCAATGATGAGGCTGTTGATGGCGCCTTCGAGCAGTGCGCTGTCGCGAAACACTTCTCCGTACCATTGCCAAGTGAAGCCGCGCCAGACGGCGATCTTGGAAGAGTTGAAACTGAAGAGCGCCAAAACAAAGAGCGGCAAGTATAGGAACAGGTACGCGGCGCAAGCCCACGCGAGCAAGAAGCGCTTCACAGCATGGCCTCGGTGTGGCGGGCTACCACGCGCATCACGACCAACACCAATGCCATGACCAACAGGGAAACGGCCGCTCCAAACGGCCAATCGCGCGCCGCAGTGAATTGGTTTTGCACCAATGTGCCGACCATGACGGTTTTACCGCCGCCCATCAAGTCGGGCGTCAGATAAGCCCCAAGACATGGAATGATAACCAGCAGGCAACCGGCCGCCATCCCCTCGCGGGTCAACGGCACAATCACGCGCCAGAGGGCGGACCATGGCGTCGCGCCGAGATCACCAGCGGCGTCAAGCAACACCGGATCCAGCTTTTCGAGCGAGGCGTAGAGCGGCAGCACCATGAACGGCAAATATCCGTAGACCAGGCCCAGGATGACTGCGCCCGTGTTGAACAGTAATGGCAGTGGCTCCCGAATAACATGGATCGATTGAAGGGCTGAATTGACCAGCCCGGTGTCGCGTAATAAAAACATCCAAGCGTAGGTGCGAATTAGAAAACTGGTCCAAAACGGCAGCATGACCAAGTTCAGCAGCAGCGTTTTGCGGCGGCCGGCGCGCGCGATGAATAAGGCCAAAGGGAAGCCGAGCACAAGGCAAATGGCGGTAGAGACTGTGGCGAGCCAGACCGATCGCCATAAGATACCGATATACAGGCCATCGAAAGCGCGGCGATAGCTATCAAGCGTCCACGGGCGCATGACACCGCCATACGGGCCGCGCGACAGAAGGCTGTACGCGCAGACAATCAACAGCGGGATAAAAAATAGTCCGATCATCACCGCCTCGCCCGGTAGGAGGAACAGCGTGCGAGTTGGAATTGCACGCCCTGGTTTTATTCGCGAGGGACTTCGAGCGGATGCGCTAATGAGTGGGGATGGGGAGTTCATCGCAGGTTTGCCACCAGACGTGCACGCGTTCGCCCTCGGCAAACTCGGAGTGGTCCTGCGGCAACTCGGCTACGCACGATGCGCCGTCGTCCAACCGCGCCCGAACGTGAACGCAGTTGCCCAAGTAAGTGGAGGCGGTTACCACGGCGGGAAAACAGTGTGATGCATCAGGCGGCTGTTGGCGCGAGAGCCGCAGCGCTTCGGGACGAATGGCCGAGCCGTTCAACCAATTGACCTCTCCTAAGAATCCAGCGACGAAGCGCGTTTGCGGATGCTGATACAGTTCACGCGGCGTTCCGAGTTGTTCCAATCGCCCTTGGTTCAGCACGGCCATGCGATCGGATAGCGATAGCGCTTCTTCCTGATCGTGGGTGATGAATAGAAATCCGATACCGGTGCGGCGTTGTAGACTTTTCAATTCACCACGCATTTGTTTGCGCAGATTAGGATCAAGCGCCGATAGCGGCTCATCGAGCAGTAACACTTGCGGTTCGAGCACCAGGGATCGGGCCAATGCGACACGCTGGCGCTCGCCGCCCGATATCTGGTTCGGCAGACGGGCTTCCTTGCCGCTTAGTTGCACCAGCGCGAGCGCCTCGTCAACGTTGCGGGCAATCTCCCGTCGATCCAGTTTGGGACGGCGGCGCGCCAAGCCGAAGGCAACATTTTCGGCGACACTGAGATGGGGAAACAACGCGTAGTTTTGGAAGACCGTGCTGACTTCGCGATGGTATGGCTTAAGGCCGCTGACGGAACGGCCATTCAAGATGATCTCGCCGGAGGTCGGCGTCTCAAAGCCGGCGATCAGGCGCAGAGTTGTCGTCTTGCCACAGCCCGACGGTCCAAGCAGAGAGAAGAATTCGCCGCGGTGCACCGCCAGCGAGAGATCTGTGAGTGCTGTCTGCGAAGGATAGTGCTTGGTGAGAGCGAGAAGCTCCAGGACGGTGTCCAATTTTTATACACATCATCCTAGCGCAGCCTGTGGGGAAGCGGCGTCGCCCGCGATACACGCGAGCCAGGATTGGTCGCTCTACGAGCCAACGATAGAGTGGCCCCGTTCACTCGTCCGCGTGGTCATACCTCAGGTATTGATGTCGTCGCTATCCCACGTGATCGGGTCTCCAGGAAACACGCGCCATGCCTCAAAACGCGAGTCCACCAACAAAGCTTCAGCCAGCTTTTCCGAACCACCGATAAAAGTACAGAAGAGATCAATCTCGGTAGCAACGCACCAGGCGTGGTCTTGGGGCCAGAACAGATTCGGTGATTGCGGGTCAAAGCTTCCCCATGGAGTCGTGCAGCCAAGCTCTCCGGCTGCACGTAACGGTCCGTTGAATAGGAAATAGTTTCGGTGGGGGAGCGTTACCTTGTTTCCTTGCAGTACCTCCGACGGTAGGCCGGGCGGAATGGACACAGGTCCGGCAATACCTGAGGTGTCTTCCAGCGGAGTAGAAACGATCGCCGACACGGCCGGGTTGCCATAAATCCAACCATAGCCGTCCCAGAGGCAAAACCAACATGAGTCCTCCGTACTCGTGTGTTCAGGGAGAACTGCACAAAGGGAGATCAGCAGATTTGCCGGAAGGTTCCCGCTATCGGGAGGTTCGATACCGAAAGGAGAGGGACGGCCCGAACCGAACGGATCTGACCGTGCTATTGCATGAAACTGTACGAGTCGATGCATTGTGCTCCCTGACCGAGCTGCCACCTCAGCCCAGGTAATGGGCTCATCCTTCACACCACGAGCGGGGTGCAGGATTCGGACGTAAGCAGGAAAGTCGTCGGGCACTACCGCCGCCACTGCCGAGCCGAAGCTCCGTAGTCGCGGCGCTAGCCATTCGGCAGCAACAATCTGTGTTGAAGGACGAAGTTTCGATTCAAGCACAAGCCATCTTCTTCTATCCCAGCCTTACAAACCGTCAAATAGGCGGAGACTTTAAACCCAACTTCACTCGTCCCGCCAGTCCCTTAACGTCCGCTCGCGTTGCCACTTCACAGCCTGGCGATTACTAAAAAGTAATATAAATTACTGTTCACCCAGCCCCTGCCTTTTCATTTGGTAATTTCGCCCTAAATATCTCTTCCTAAACGACATGTCGAAATCCGTCCACCGCCTGCGTCTACCCCCATAGGGGCTGTCCGTATGCTCGAATCGGCTCCTACTCCGGTACTATAAAAAGAGGGGGAAACATCGAGATATATGAAGAAAGTAAGCATTCTCGGAACATCGGCGGTCTTCGGTATTGCGCTCTGCATAGGATTATCCGGCTGCGGCAAGAGCCCGGAGCAACCGCAACAGCAAGCCGCCGTCGGCCAGCAGCAACCTAATTCCGGCGATCCCGCGCAGACGAATGTTGCCCCAGTTGCTGGCTCGGCTCAGGCGCCCGTGCCCGCACAACAAGCTTCCACGCCTCCTCCCGCACCAGCACCCCAACAACAGGCAGAGTCTTCACCTCCACCCCCTGCTTACCAAGATCAGTCTCAAGATCAAGGCCAATATCAGGACCAGGATTACGCCGTCGGTACCGACGACACCGACTATGGAGAACCACCCATCCAGGCAGAACAGCCTCCGCCGCCCATCCCCGAGTACACCCAGCCTCCTTGCCCCGGCGACAACTATGAGTGGACTCCGGGGTACTGGTCCTATGCTTCCGCTGGCTACTATTGGGTCCCTGGCGCTTGGGTAATGGCGCCGTATGTCGGCGCGCTCTGGACGCCGCCTTACTGGGCCTATACTGGCGGCCGCTATCGCTGGTATCACGGCTATTGGGCCTCCCACATCGGCTTTTATGGTGGTGTCAATTACGGCTTCGGCTACGTAGGCCGTGGCTATGAGGGTGGCTATTGGAACCATGGCTCATTCGTCTACAACCGCACGGTGAACAACGTAAACGTCAACGTCGTGCACAACGTGTACGATTACCGCGTCAACAACATCACCAACGAACGAGTCAGCTACGATGGCGGACCGCGCGGCTTGAACGTTCGGCCTACCGAAGCGGATCTCAGTGTACTTCGTGAGCACCGTATCGCCCCTGTCCCGGCGCAGGTTCAACATATGCATCAGGCCGCGCAGGATCGTTCGCAATTCGTTGCTGAAAATCACGGCCATCCGCAGATGTTGGCCGCCGCTAAGCCGTTGGCGACCGAATATCATGCTCCCGCTGCGCGCCCGGCTGCCGTGCCCAACGCTCGAGTGCTTCCCACCGCCAATATTCATCCCGCAGCCGTAGCCCCCGGCCGTCCTGGCGAGCCAAACCGTCCCGGTGAACCAAACCGTGGTGTCGAGCCCGGCCGTGCTCCAATGGCTGCCCCGGGTGCACGTCCGGGAGAAGTTCATCCGGCAAATCGGCCCGCGCCGCAACAGGAAGCAAGACCCGTTCCCGGCGCTCGACCCGAAACTCGTCAAACGCCTATGCCCCAAGCTCGACCGGAGCAGCAGCATGCTGCACCCCAGCCACGCGTGGAACAACATCAGGCTCCGCAGCCGCAAGCGCACCCAACTCAGCCGGAAGTTCGACAAGCCCGGCCCGAAACTCGGCCCGAGCAGCGGCCCACTCCGCAGCCACGCGTAGAACAACGGCCGGCGCCTCACCCGGAAGCGCACCCAACTCAGCCGGAAGTTCGGCCCGTGCCGCAAGCCCGACCCGAAGCACGGCCGGCTCCGCAAGCGCGTCCAGAGGCTAGACCGGAACAACAACGTCCTGCTCCTCAACCTCGCGTAGAACAACGCCCCGCTCCGCAGCCGGCGGCTCGAGCCTCAGAAGCCCGCCCGCAAGCGCGCCCGGAAGCCCGTCCTGAGCAGCATCCGGCGACTCAACCGCGTGTTGAGCAGCATCCCGCGCCCGCTCATCCGGAGGCTCGCCCGGCTCCGAAGGAAGAGAAGAAAGACGAGCATCCTCATTAGGGCAGTGCGACGGAACCCCTCTCACTGGTGCCGTAATGCTACGGCCGGATCGACATTCGCCGCGCGCAACGCGGGCATCAAAGCCGCCAGCGTAACGCATGCGATCGATAACACCGCCGTGGCGATGAGGGTGGTTGTCTCTTTGCCCGCGGCATCGTACAGCAACGCGTGAATCACTCGTTCCCCGGCGATTGCAATTGCTATCCCAGTTGCCAATCCCGCGGCAACCATAATGGTCATCTCCCGCAGAATCATCCTTGCAATGACACTCTTTGTCGCGCCAAGCGCCACCCGCACGCCGATTTCGCTCACCCGCCTGGAGACCGTGTAGGAGAGCAATCCATAGAGACCGATTCCGGCCAGCAGCAGCGCCGTCGCGCCGAAAAATCCAGTGAGCAGCGATAAGATTCGTTCCGGCATTAAGGTGCGGCCCGATTCCTCGTCGACTGTCTCGATGCGCAGCGGATACTCACGTCCAAGCGATTCAATGCTCGCTGTCAACGCGCGTGTCAGGCCAGCCGGGTCGCCTCGTGCCCGGATGATGGCGGCGGCCCAACCGAGGTGGTCCGGCGTTTGAAAGATCGGCACATACACAGCGGCTGCATTAGGTGTCCGCGGGTCATCGAGCGTCGCATTTGCCGCTATTCCCACCACCTGAAAATCGCCGGGTGCATCTCGGATTTGAAAACGCCGGCCGATGGCATCGCCCTTAGGCCACAGCGCATGGCCAAGCTTCTCGCTCACGATCGCTACATGCGGACGAGTGTCGTCATCGCGCAAATCGAAATCCCTCCCGCGTAGTATCGCTATCCGCAGCGTGTCGAAGAAGCCCGGCGTTATCTCATGCAGATTGGCGGCCGCGCCCGCTGGCAAGATCTCCGTCTTCCAACTCATGCCCACGGGTCTGTCATGTGCAAGAGTCGCCGCGTCCACGCCCGGAATCGCGCGTAGAGATTGCAGTAGCTGCCGGAAATAAACCGCCTTGTCAAAACCCGCGTATGTCGTTCGAGGCATCAATTGTGCCACCAGTAAGTGATCTGCGCTGAACCCGGGATCGCGATGCAGAATGCCTTCTACGCTCCGTCCAAACAATACTGCCGCCGCAACAATCGCAAACGACAGCCCCAGTTGGAACACCACTAATATGCGCCCTGCAAAGCCCAATCCGCCAACCATGCGAGCGCTGGCGCCCTGTATCGCGGTCCATGGGTCTTGACTCGCTGCGCGCCACGCCGGTAGCAATCCAAACAGAATGCCCGTTCCCACAGCAACCGCTGCCGTGAACGCTACTACCCGGACATCCGGAGTCAGGCGTAGCGCCAACGCGCCATAACCCTGCCAAATAAATCGCGCCAAATACCGGCTACCCCAATAGGCAATTGCCAACCCAGGACCTGCGCCCGCTAAGGCCAGCAGCAAAGATTCTGTCAGGGCCGCTTTCATCAGACGCCAACGGCTTGCACCCAATGCCGCGCGAACGCTCAGTTCCGCAGTCCGGTTGTGCGCTCGCGCCAACGCGATGGTCGCCAGATTCAGGCACGCCAGCAGCAGCAAGAGCCCTGCGATCCCCAGCAGAATATACAGCGGCTTCATAAATCGCTCCCGCAGATACGAAAGTCCTTTGGCCGCTGGTTCCACCTGAATCCTGCTGGCCAAAAGAAGATCGCGCTCACGCCCGCTCGGCGGCGCCGTCGCCTGCCGTATCGATGGCCATAGAGCTTCTATCTGCGCGCGCGCCTTCTGCTCGCTGACTCCCTCTCGCAGCCGTCCGATCACGGTGAAGTACAAGTGCGATGGGTCGTAAAAACGCTCCGCGGTCGATGCCGAAGTGGCTGGAATCGTCGCGTCCGCGGAAACTTCGCGTATCAGCCCAGGAAACGAAGGTGGATGAACGCCAATGATCGTGTACGGCTTGCCATTGATCAGAATCGTTTTGCCCACCGCGGCTGGGTCTTTCTGATATCGATCCCGCCAAACGTCGTAACCGAGCACCGCGACTCGCGACGGCGTGAAGTGTTCGAGCCCAATATCGTCCGCGTTCAAAAATCGCCCAAGCGCAGGCTTAATGCCGAGCACGCCATAGTAATCGCCCGCCACATCGTCAACCGAACCGGCGAATGGAACTCCGTTCATCTCAGGAGCGCAAAGGGCACGGCTGCGTGCCACCACACACGAGAGGAACTCGCTATCTCTTCGGGTGGCACGCTCGATCCCGTGCCTGTTTTGCGCGAGTTCCTCAAGAGTCTCCATGCCGCCGCCGTTCCACGCCAGCACGCCGGTAAATAGACCGGTCTGCTGCTGAATCATCCGGAATGCCGGGATCGAAAGATTTCCCTCCTGACCGTTTGTACTGATACGCGAAATCCGCACCAGCCGATCCGCGCGCGGTACCGGCAAACTGGCCAGCAGCAGCGCATTGGCCAAGGTAAAGATGGCGACATTCGCCCCAATCGCTAGAGTCAGTGTCGCCAGCACGGTAATCGTGAACGAGGGGCTCTTTAACAGAGTTCGGATCGCGTACCGCATGAACTAAAGCTTATCCATCCAAATGGCGCGCGCCCGTCTTACTCCGCCCGCAGCGCCTCGACTGGATCCACCCGCGTAGCGCTCCATGCCGGAATCACACACGCACAGCACGCGATGGCTAAGACAAACACCGGCACAATCGCAAACGTTACCGGATCGAGCGCCTTCACTTCAAACAACCAGGCGCTCACCAATCGCGTCAGGGCGCACGCCGCCGCCATTCCGATCAATAACCCGCCAACCGTCAAACGCAGCCCTTGCGTCAGGAACAATGCCAGAATTTGCATTCGTGACGAACCCAACGCCACGCGCACGCCAATCTCTGCTGTTCTTTGCTTCACGGCGTAAGACATTAATCCATAAAGGGCGGCCAACGCCAACAACACCGCAATCGCTGCAAAACCTGTCAGCAGCGCAGTCTGAAAGCTGCGCCGGGCGTTGCTGATTTGAATCCGTTCGCCCATCGTTCGGGCATTTTGAAGCGTCAGCACCGGATCCAACGACCGCAAGACGGCACGCGCCTCGCGAATGACCTGTGCGGTAGGCACATCACATCGCAAGGCGAAGCTGTCGCCGCTATCCGACGGCTGTATGATCATCGGCTGGCTGACTTCTGCCATCGAACTGGTGTGGACATTTCCTACGATGCCAAGAATAGTGGACCACTTGGTCTTAGAAAGATCGCCAATTCCAGTTCGAACCTGGCCGCCGATTGCGTCCTTGCCATGAAAGTACATGTCGGCAAATCTTTGGTTTACCAGGATGCCGAGCTTTTGATAACTCAGATCCGCAGAATTGAAATCTCTACCGCGCAGCAGCGGAGTACCAATCGCCTTTAGGTAATCCGTCGTGATCTGACGGTTTTCGATGAGCTCCTTAGAGTGGCCATATCCCCGAATTTCGGCGGAGGTGACCGACTCATGATCGGTCAGCGGGAGCACAGTGGATGCGCCGGCGACTCGAACTCCCGGAATCGTTCGAAGCTTGTCGAGAAACGCTTTGTAGAGCGCTCGTTGTGCTTCAGACCCGGTATAGCGATCGTCCAGGTTCAGCTCAAACGTAAGCGTGGCCGGCGAAAATCCCGGATTCACTGCCGCGAGGTGTAGGTAACTGCGGATCAGCAAGCCAGACCCTGTCAGCAACAACACCGACAAAGCAACTTCCATCACGATTAACACCGTGCGGCCACCGTTTGCGCCGCCCGCAATGCGTTTTCCTCCTTGTTTCAAAAGCTCGTTCACATTTGTTCTCGAAGCCGAGATCGCCGGCGCAATCCCCGCTAGCGCGCCTGTCAATATTGCCAACAACACCGCTACCAGCAGCACGCGCCCATCCACGCTGGCGGAATCAAACCTCGGAATGCCGCCCGGATTCAGCCGCGTGAGCAGTCCCACCGCCGCATAAGCCAAACCAATCCCAACTGCGCCTCCCAAGACGCTCAGCACCAGTGATTCGGTCAGCAACTGGCGTATGATACGCGACCGTTCTGCTCCCAGCGCCGTTCGGATCCCTAACTCGTGCGCTCTCGCGCTCGAACGCGCCAACAAGAGATTTGCCAGATTGCTGATGGCAATCAGCAGCACGATTCCTACTGCGCCCATCAGCAGCCATAGCATCTTCTCAACCGGTCCAACGATCGTTGCGATCAGCGGCCTCGCCAAGACGGTCCAGCCTCGCCACATTTCGGGATAAAGCGGTTGTAATTGAGACTCGATCGCCGCCAATTCTGCTTGTGCTGCCGCGGGCGAAATACCATCCCGCAATCGGCCAATGGCATCGGCGCTGCGGAAGTTCTCCCGATCGGTCTTGATTCTCGCTGAGTACGATGCAGGCAGCCAAACGTCCGTTTGCTTGGACTCGGACGATTCATACGGCACATCGTTATTCAGCGGATAGCCAAAATCTTTTGGCATCACGCCAATGATTTTGTAGTGTTTGCGATTGAACTGAATCTCTTTTCCGAGCACATCATACGATCCGCCAAAGTGCGAACGCCAGAACTCATTGCTGATGACCGCCACCCACTCATGGCCGGGCCGGTCGTCATCGGAATCAATAACCCGCCCCAATTCAGGCCGCACGTCGAGCGTCTTGAAAAATCGGCCCGTCACTTTTGCACCTGCCACGCGTTCTGAAACGCCGTCATGCACAAGGTTGATCATCGCTCGATTAAACATCGCAGTGGATGTAAAGCTGTGGCTCAGCCGTGCCCATTCATAAAAATCCGGAATGTTTGGGCTCATTTCGTCTGGAATACCCTTGAAATTGACATTTGGGCTCCACAAGTAAACCAGCTTC
>JBARMQ010000662.1:0-1548 GCA_049802535.1 Bryobacteraceae bacterium
GGTCGACGGAGGTACAGATGGTTTGGAAAAGAAAGACGGTCACAGCCTTCTCCCGTAGCTGATCCAACGCGTGGAAGAGCAGTGTCGTTTTTCCCAACCCCGGGCTGGCCATCAGGGCAAGAAATCCGCATCCCTCACTGATGCCGTACAGAAGCGAGCCAAGCGCTTCCTTGTGCGTGGAACTCAAAAACAGATAGCGCGCATCGGGCGTGACGCCAAAAGGTTGTTCCCGCAGTTTGAAGTAGTCCAGGACCATAATTGCCTACGCAGTCATTTTTGGCAGGGCCAATACAACAGGGATCCCAAGGGTCTCGATCACCTGGCCTGGGGTGTGAAAATAGGGATCAAAGCAGTCGAGGATCAACGCCGTTGGAAAGCTGACCGCAGTGGCTAGTCCCAGCGCAATAAGGAAGGCTACCCCACGGCTATGTACCGGCGATGCGGGTACGGTGGGCGGCGCAGCCATCGCGGCAGTCACGGTGGGGGTCTGGTCAAGCACGCGTGCCTGCTCTCGCGTGGAGAGATACTGCAGATAGCTCTGTTCGTCTGCCTTGACCTCGCGCTTGAGGTCAGCGTCATCGAGAGAGCTGCCCCCCGGCTTCATCATTTGCGCCTTCAACATCTCGATGACTTGCCGGGCGGCGCTCAGACTCGTGCGTTGCGTCGCCAGGTCTGTCTGGTCATGCGCCAACCTCTCGCGCAGGAGAGCCAGGGTGGCCAGCCGAGGTGGTGTTTGTTTCCCATCGGCGCTTTTCTGCGCTGCGACCATGGCTGCTTTCACTTCAGACACCTCCTTATCAGCATCCTGCACCAGGGCATAGTTCGACGGATACCTTTGCAGGAACTGCGCACGCTTGGTTTCGGCGGCCCTGAGCCGGGCGCCAAGATTCTGCAGCGCTAGGTTGCTCTCTTCAGTGTCCTGTTGCGGAGACGGTTGCGGCGGATTCACTTTCATTTGCTCCTGGTCAATCCGGATCTTTTCCTCGCCGGAAGCAATCGCGTGCTCCAGGGTGCGCGACTGGGCAACGGCCGCATTGAGTTGGCGAGCAAAATCACGACCCGTATCAGATCGGCCCTGGCTACGCTGGAATTCCCGCAGACCCGATTCAGCGTCCTCTATAGCCGCTTCATAGTTCTGTGATTGCGGATTTGACGTCGAATCAGATACCGTCGGCGACCGAAGGGCGTGCTGGGCAAAGTAAACGGTGGCCAGGCTGTTCAGAACCCCGTAGGCCCGAGTCCGATCCGTGGAGCGATAGGCCACCTCGATAACGTGTTCACCCAGTCGAGTGTGAACCTGTAGCTGCCGGTCGAGTTGGCGCACGGCAAGCGCGACTCGAACCGCTTCTGTTTGCCTGGAACGAAAGATGCCGGAAAAAGGGCCATCCTGCCGGTTCTGGAGGTCGTTGGTAAGGACGACCCTTTCGAGGAACTCGTGACTTCGCAGAGATTCAGCCTCCTGGCTCACCTCCTGATCCGTTAGGGGCAAAGTGGAGACGTCCCACTCCGTCTTCGCCTCGGTGGCTTGCGCGGGGCCTGCTCCTGCAC
>JBARMQ010000663.1:0-10217 GCA_049802535.1 Bryobacteraceae bacterium
ACCCCAAAGATGCGCTAATCACTTCCCGGTGGATGTCGTATTTGACGCTGGAAAAACGGCGGGAGCTTTTCGAACCGTTTCGTGTCGCGCATCCGTGGCTCTACCCGCACTACTCGATGATTTCGGACACGGCGTCGCAGGTTCAATCGGAAGTCAGCAATCAAAAAGTCTTCCAGTTGGATGGCGAGCGCCAGGAAACCACGCTGCATCTAGTGCCGTTGATGGCCACGGCAAGCAGGCTTGGCGGCTTGGGGCTTGAATTCACAATGGGAGGAAAGAAACGGCTCCTACTGCTTTTTGATACCGGCGCTTCGGGTATTGTGGTGAACCAAAGGGCTATCGACAAGCTGGGCCTGAATCACTTGGGGGCCATTGAAACAGGCGGAGCCGGTGATAAAGGGCCTCGCCAGGGCTTTATTTCGATCGCCGACAGCTGCAAAGTGGGAACCCTTAGCTATAAGACTTGTGTGCTGCAGGTTTTGCAAGGCAGGCACCCGGCGGGCGATGAGGACGGCCTGATTGGGGCGGATTTCTTTTCGAATTACGTCATCCAGATCGACTTCCAGAAAAAGCTGCTGCATCTGACACCGCAACCGGCCCGTGAAGCCAACCCGCAAGGCTACGACCGGGACCTTCCGCCGGACGAAAAGGACTTCACGTGGGTGTATCGCTTCGGACATCAACTCATGGTGCCGACCCGCCTGAACGGCAAAACGTCGGGTTTATTTCTAATCGACACCGGCGGTGGTGTTTCCACAGTCGACTCCACGTTTGCCAGGCTCTCCACGAAAGTCTATGGCAACTCCTGGATGCATATTCGCGGGATCTCCGGCGAAGTCAACGACGTTTTCGAAGCGGAGAATGCCACCCTGGAGTTTGCCTCGTTCCGCCAACGCAATTTAGGGCTGACGTCATTCAATCTCAACAACTCGCCAGAACACAGGGATATACGCATGAGCGGAATCTTTGGCTTTCCGCTGCTGTACATGTTCCGGCTCACCATTGACTACCGGAATGGCGCTGTGAAGTTCGATTACGTCTTGAAGAAATGACTTTCCGCGTAGGCGACTCCGTATGATGAATCTATGGCGACAACTTTACCTCCCGTAGCGGAGGTAACATCCTCTAGCAACGCGCCCCACACCCTTGAAGATGTAATGGGGCTGGAGCGGCAATTCCTGGTCCAGAACTATGGGCGCTATCCGTTGGCTCTTCACCGTGGCAAGGGCTGCTACCTCTATGATGTTGGTGGCAAGCGTTACCTGGATCTGATTTCCGGCATCGGCGTGAACTCGCTCGGTTACGCACATCCACGAATCACCAAAGTCATCCGCCAACAGGCCGGTCTCCTGTTGCATACATCGAATCTCTTTTATCACGAGTATCAAGGGCAATTGGCCAAACGCCTGGCCGAAATTACCGGCTTGAATCGCTCCTTCTTTTGCAACTCCGGCACGGAGTGTGTCGAGACCGCGCTCAAGATGGCTCGGGCGCACGGGCACTCAATCGGGCCAAACAAGTTCGAGGTAGTTGCCTTAGAAGGATCGTTCCACGGCAGAACATTGGGCGCATTGTCCGTCACGGGACAGCCAAAATATCGTGCAGATTTTGAACCGTTGTTGCCGGGAGCAAAATTTGTCCCACGCCGGGACATGGCGGCACTTGAGGCCGCGATCAACGAAAATACCTGTGCAATCATTCTCGAAGTGATTCAGGGAGAGGGCGGGATCTATCCGCTTCAAGAAGAGTACTTGCGCAAGGCTCGCGAACTCGCGGATCGCCACAACGCTTTCCTGATCTTCGATGAAATCCAGTGCGGCGTAGGCAGACCTGGCACGCACTTCGCCTATCAACTTCTGGATCCCATTGTTCTGCCCGATATCGTGGTAGCCGCAAAGCCGATGGCCTGCGGGATTCCATTAGGTGTCGTCGTTTCGAATGAGAAAGCGGCCGCCACCCTCGGGAAAGGCATGCACGGTACAACCTATGGCGGCGGACCATTAGCCTGCCGTGTTGCACTGGAGTTTTTCGACGTACTCGAGGAGCTTTTGCCGTCGATCAATTCGGTAGGCGGCTACTTCCGCATGCGGCTGACAGAGCTCGCGCGGCGTTATAGTTTCATCCGCGAAGTGCGCGGCCAAGGGCTCATGATCGGCGTCGAGATCGAGTTTCCCGGTAATCAAATGGTGCTGGACGGCATTCAGGAAGGTCTGCTGTTTAATTGCACCCACGACTTCGTACTTCGTTTCCTACCGCCCTATATTTTGACGGAACAGGACGTCGATCGCGCGATTCATGGCTTAAACAAGGTGCTGGCGCGCGCCAAGCCACCGTCGCCATAACCTTCACGCAGCCAGCTTTTGCGGCTTCAACAAAGCCAACAGCAGCTTTTCGTATAAATACGATTCGCCATGCCGAAGGCTTTCCGCTAGGTGGACCATTCGACCGGTCGTATAGCTATCCAGCACGTCGGGATGGATGTAATATTTGCGGCACGTCGCGGGCTTATTGCCGAGTTTCGAAGCAACTGACTTTACCACTTCGACCAGCGTTGTCTTGACATCACTCGTCTGGTCTGTTGCGCCCGTTTTCAGAAGGAACTCGAGCGCCAGACAAGTTCCGCCCCAAGTGCGAAAATCCTTAGCCGTGAAGTCGCCTTGACTGATTTCTCTCAGATAGTGATTCACATCGCCTGAATCTACCGAAGCAGGCTGGCCGTCCTCATCCAGATATTGAAAAAGGGCGCTCCCGGGAAGGCACTTGCATCGCTTGACCACTCGCGCGAGGCGAGCGTCATCGAGCTTTATTTCATGCGACTGTCCGCTCTTCCCGCGAAAATGGAAACGCAAAACTTCGCCGAGGATGTCGACGTGACGATTGCGGAGCGTGGTAAGCCCAAAGGAATCGTTTTCTTTGACGTATTCTTCGTTGCCGACACGAATGTAGGTGGTCTCAAGCAGTTTCACAATGGCGGCAAGGACTTTACGCTTGGGCAATCCCTGTTGGGCAAGGTCGCGGCGCACAACCCGCCGGATTCGCGGAAGGGTCCGGCCAAAGTTGCGCATGCGATCGAATTTCACCAGGTCTCGAATGTGCCGATACCCGGCATGATAACGATACTGTTTCCTTCCGCGAGCATCATAGCCCACAGCTTGAATGTGGCTATTCGCGTCCGGGCTGATCCAGACTGAGGTCCAGGCGGGCGGGATGACCAAGGCGCGAATCCGTTTCAGCGTGTTGGCATCCTTGACAACTTTGCCATTCGCTACATATGCAAAGCCATGCCCGGCGCGTCTGCGAGCAATGCCCGCGCCTTTCGGTAGCGCGTAACGAAGACCGGCAGCAACTGCCAACTTCTGTTCCGGACTCAACATGGCCGATCGTGATGGCATCTATAGAACTGTCGCCATATGAACAGATGCGCGGTTCCAGCGAAGGAGAGCCTGCGAATATTTCGGGCAGCGAACCCAGTATGGGCTATCAATACGAGTTCGCTACGCTGTTGGATAACTAATACGGAGGCGCCTCGCGGCCCGGCGGAAGATTTTATGAGATCCGTTAGAGCACTTCTTTCGCGAGTCGCAGGCCTCGTTGGCAAAAGCCGCCGGGAACGCCCGGCCTCAGGCCTGTGCTCGACTGCCGCAGCCGCCACGCGAGCGATCGAAAAGGCCATCCCAGTCAACAGGGATAGATCAACTCCAAACGCAGGGTACGCTGCCATTGACTGAGATGCCAGCGGCACGAGGTAAATAGATGAAGGTTTGTGCGCGGATCAGCGGGGTCAACAGGCACGGAAACAGGGAGAGCAGCAGACTCTCAAGTCTCTCGCCAACGGATACTTCCATCGCAAGTAGCGCAGTTTACGAACAGCGGAGTCGTGGGATACTGGGCCAACGGCGCTAGCAGCGCAAGAATACCGTTGCATGCCACCAAGCGGGAGAGATGAACTCCCCTTTTCTCCTGGTAGCGTGCTTGTTTTGTGCACGTTTCTTCGGGGTTTCACATGAGTATTCGGTCTAGATTTAGTGGGGCGGCCCTATTGATGGCCTTCAGTATGACCGCGGCTTGGGCCCAGCACTCAGCCCCCTCGCCTTCGAATCCCGGAGGAGCTTCTCCCGGCAATCCCATTGGTTCGGCGAGCGGTACAACGAGCCTGCCTAACGCCACGCGTAACAGTCCGACGACCGGCATTCAAGCCCAGACGATTTTCCTGTTCGGCCAGGTCATTTTCGATGATGGCGCAAAGCCCACCAACGAGATTGTGATGGAGTTGGTTTGCAACGGCAATCCTCGCCCGCAAGGCCATACCGATGCTAAGGGGCATTTCAGTTTCCAGGTGGGACAAAATCCCGAGGCGATCGATACACAAGACGCAAGCGTCGGGACCTACGGCGGGGGGTTAGGGTCAAATGGAATGCCGAATTCCAGTCTTCAGTCCATCATGAAGAATGGCAACTGCGATTTACGGGCACGTTATCCGGGTTATCGATCGGACACTGTAGAGCTTGGAATGTATCGTATGCTGGACAGCCCGAATGTGGGGACAATCGTTCTTCATCGATTGACGAACGTCGCGGGAACAACTATTAGCGCCACCAGCGGCGAAGCGCCAAAGGCCGCTCTCAAGGACTACGACAAAGGAAGGAAAGACGTTCAGAATGGGAAGCTGGATGAAGCCGCCAAACGATTTCAAGAAGCGGTTAGCATCTATCCAAATTATGCTGTGGCCTGGTTCGCTCTGGGCGACATACAACGGGTGCAAGGCCACCCCGATGCCGCTGCCGCGTCCTTCAAATCTGCCATTGCCGCAGACGCGAAATATGTCAGTCCGTATGACCGCCTAGCCTTATTAGCATTGCAAAGCGGGAACTGGAAGGATGCCGAAAGCTATAGCAAGCAGTCGATTGCGCTGAATCCGGTTGAAGTTCCCACGTCATATCTCTATAACGCTGCGGCGGCGCTGCATTTGAATCAAGGCGCCGAAGCGGAACAAAGCTCTCTCGCTCTGATGAAGATCGATACCACGCACCAATTTCCGGATGCTGAAGCTCTGCTTTCCCACGCGCTGCTGATTGAAGGGAAATACCCCGAGGCCGCCACGCACATTCGTGCCTATCTTCTCCGTTATCCAAATACGAAAGAAGCGCCAGTATTGAAGCAGGCGCTGGCAAAGATCGACCCTGCAAGCGCCGTGGCAAAGAACTAGCTGCACACCGTCGCCTCGGCAAGCTCACGCGCTAATCTGGAATTTGATGGCAACCGCTGAACCTCTCTCCGGACCCGCTCCGGAGGATGCCAGACAAAGGCTGAGCTCACTTCGGGAGGCTCTCCTAAAACTGCACAAAGCATTGCTCGATTCCGAACGCACGGCGTACGAAATGGTGCATGGTGCCGTACAGGGGCCGGGCGCGTTTCTGCAACTCCTGATCAACGACAATCGCTTCGCCTGGCTGCGGCCCATTACGACGTTGGTCGTTCACATTGATGAGGCGCTGGCGGCGAAACGGCCGCCAGCTTCCAATCGTGATTTCGAGCGCCTGATTGAAGATACTCGTGCACTGCTTTCGCCCTCGCGAGAAGGGGGCGAATTCTGGAATCGGTATTCTGCGTCGGTCGAGCGAGACCCTGCAGTGAAGCTACTGCAGACGGAGTTGGAACGCCGCTTCTAGCGCACTGAAATCTCTCTCCGCAGCGAATCGAGCACGCCGGAGAGTTCCGCCGGCAATGGGCTTTCAACGGAGATTGGCTGGCGCGTTGACGGCGAAACAAACCGCAGCCGGAGCGCATGCAGGAAGAACCGCTCGAGGCCCGGAGCGGCAGGGGCTCCATAGAGACGATCGCCGAACACGGGATGGCCCAAGCTTGCTAGATGCACGCGTATCTGATGGGTGCGTCCTGTGCCGATGCGCACCTCAAGCAGGCTCAGCTTTGAAAAATCTTCGATAATCCGGTAGTCGGTCAATGCCGAACGCCCGGCGCCCGAGTTCGTACTCATCCGCGTACGGCGGTTTGGATCGCGGGAAATCGGGCTTGTGACCTTGCCCTGAGCCGGCCGGGGGCGGCCATGGACGAGCGCGAGATAGACTTTTTCCACCTGGCGCGTTTGAAATTGATGCGCTAGCGATTGGTGCGCGGCATCTGTGCGCGCCGCTACCAGCACACCGCTGGTGTCGCGATCGAGACGGTGGACAATGCCAGGCCGCAAGTCGCCATTCACAGAAGATAGCGATCCGAAGTGCCCCAGAAGGGCATTGACCAATGTGCCGTGTGTATGGCCGGCGCCGGCGTGCACCACCATGCCTGCGGGTTTGTCGATGACAACGACGTCGTCATCCTCGTAAAGGATACGGAGGGGCAAGTCTTCGGCCTCAGCCTTCAATGGCGGCAGTTCGCCCGGCATTATCGAGACGCTGTCGCCGTCTCGCACCAGATACGAGGCGCGTGGCGTAGCACCGCTTACTAATACCCGGCCGGACTTGATCCACGATTGCAATCGGGAGCGGCTGAACTCAGGAAGACGTTCATGCAAAAACGCATCTAGGCGCTTGCCGCGATCGCCGGCGTGGGCCTCAATCAGCACAAATGTCTTGGACGGCTATTAGCCTCGGGAATGGCCGCGAGGAAGGATTCGCGCAGCGAGAATTCCGCCGAGGCCGGTCATCAAGGTGCCGACCACGAAGAAGGTAACCAGGCTCCGAACCAGTTCAATCAAAAACTGATGTGGATCGTCCACCAGCCGGGCAGCTTCGGGGGAGCCAGCCCAATTCTTGAAAACCTGACGGAAGTTCGGATCGTTGATGGAAAGACTGGTAATGGCCACCAGCACCGCCAAAGTGAGGAAAAGCCACAAACCCGTCATCCAGCCCAGCCGAGCTCCTTCGGCCATGGTGGGGGGCTGGAGAGCCCGGCGCGCATACAACCGCACAGCCAGAAATCCGGCTCCGCACAATCCTAACGGGACCAGCATCGGCGAAAGTAAACCAAGGACACACAAAGCCGCCAACGCGCACGCGGCCGAGATCATTGTGATTGAAACCGCACGGCCATTACTGAACGACACTTTGGGGCCGATCGGCAAAGGGGGCGGCGTTGCCGGAAGCGGCGGCGGGATCGCGGATACCGCCGGTTCTACCGATTCGACGTCATCCTCACGAAGAGGACGAGCGCACTTATGGCAAAACCGCGCATCTTCAGGCGGATACGCTCCGCATGTACATCGCACCATCACATCTATTAGTGTAGACCCGGAGGAGAGGATCCCGTTTCCCGCATCGCAGCCTGGGAGCTAAGTATGACTACGTCGACGCGGCGGTTCCGCGCCCGCCCCTCCTCGGTTTGGTTGCTCGCTACGGGAACCACATCGGCGTACCCGCTCACTGCCAGCCGCTGGACCGGGATGTTAAATTTCGCTGTCATCATTTGTAACAATGCAATGCTGCGAAAGGACGAAAGCTCCCAGTTGTTGTTGAACCTCTCGTTGTGAATCGGCTGATTGTCGGTATGCCCCTCAAGCCGTACTTGATTCGGTATGGCCAACACGGCTTCGGCGACTTTCGAGATGGGGCTGAAAGCCGAAGCCTTCACCACATCCGCCCCCGAGTCGAAAAGGGCGGCTTGCCTGAAGCTAATGATGAGACCGCGCGACTCCATTTTCAGTTCGATCTGCCCTTTTTCAATCTCGGGCTTCAATTGGGCGCGGAGCTGTTTTTCAACCGGGGCTAATTCTTTTTTCGGATCTTCGGTCTTCCCTCCTCCAACCTTATCCTCGTCGGCGGCCTCCTTGACCATTTCGGCCACCTTGGCGTCCTTACTCTGGGAGAGTGCCGCCTTTACCGCTTCGGAGACGGCCCGAGCCTTACCCTTGTCGGCGTTCGCCGTGGCAAACATCACGACGAAGAAGGCGAACAACAGGGTGATGAAATCCGCGTAGGAGATGACCCACCGTTCATGATTAGCGTGGGCCTGATGCCCTTTGCGTCGACGAGCCATAAGTTCTCCTTACGCCGCCTTGGCTTCTGGCTTCTTCTTGCCCTTGTCGTTCCCCTTGGTCTTGGCGGCATCGCCTTCGACGTAGGCATCGAGCTTCGCCTTGATCAATTTCGGATTGGACCCTTCGATGATGCCCATCACGCCGTCCAGCGCCAGTTCACGATGATGGCGCTCCTTGGCTGCGCGCGCCCGGATCTTCCCCGCGGCGGGCAGTAGTAACAGGTTCGCAATCCCCACGCCGTAAACCGTCGCCACGAATGCTACCGCGATGCCGTGGCCAACCGCTTCTATATTCGACAGGTTCTTCATCACCTGGATCAATCCCATGACCGCTCCGATGATGCCGACCGTCGGCGAATATCCGCCAGCGGCGTCAAACACCTTAGCCACTTCCTCAACCCGGTGGTCAAGCAAATCGATCTCGAGTTCCATCATCGACCGCATTTCGTCCAGGTCCGTCCCATCGATCGCCAGGTTGACCGCCTTCCGAAGAAACGGATCGGATATCGCTTCGGCATCCGATTCGAGTGATACGATGCCCTGCTTGCGCGCCTTGGTCGCAAACTCCACGATGTCGCTGATCATCGCGGCGGGGCTGTGAGAGGTCTCAAAGAAGACGTTCTTGAATTGAAGGAACGCCATTTTCATTACGTTGAGCGGAGTGGTCACCATCACGGCGCCCAACGTTCCGCCCAACACGATCATCGCGGCTGTATATTGCGCGATGTCCAGTAGACTTCCCTTTTCGAGAAGCAGTCCGCCCAGTATGCCACCGAGCGCCAGCGCCAAGCCGGCAAACGTAGCAATGTCGGGGCGCATACCCTTTCCTTTGGATCCTTTGGTCTTGCTCACGTTCGTTCCTCGGTTGAATTTTCGAAAGTAGACCCGATCCCCAACGGAATCCGTCGCAGCAGATGCTGCGGTTGGGACGACAAGGCGCGGCGGAACTGTATCACCCGCTCGACTATCGTTTCAGGCGACTCCAGAACACGGATTTTTTGGCCATTGATCAAAGAAATTACTGTGTCCGGGGTGGCCTCGATATGCTCAATCAAATCCGAATTGAGCACAAGCGGAACACGATTAATTCGCGTCAGGTGAATCATAAAACTGAGGGTCTCAAGAAACCTATCGGGGTAAAACGCCCTTATCTTGAGCGGATTTACGCTTCCTCAGTTGTTTTTGGCGAAGCCGCCTGGTCGGGCTGATGAAAGGCGACGGGGACAAAGGGCGCCAGCGCCCCTCAAAAGCGCAAAGGGCACGGCTGCGTGCCACCCCAGACAGGAGAAGAACCCGCTATCTCTTCGGGTGGCACGCTCGATCCCGTGCCTGTCTTGCGCGAGTTCCTCAGTAGCGCAAAGGGCACGGCTGCGTGCCACCATACAAGAGAGGAACTCGCTAGTTCTTCGGGGGGCATGCTTGATCCCGTGCCTGTCTTGCGCGAGTTCCTCAGAAGGATGGGCAACGCGACGAAGTCGTTTTAACGCGCGCGTGATGCGGCGGCGGGCTTTGAATCGATGGGAGTGGGGACAGCGGCGACCGCTTCCGGGTCCAATGTTTTCAATCCCAGGGTCTTGCGGAGTTCGGCATCCACCTTGACCCGGATGTCGGGATTGTCCTTCATGAACTGGCGGGCATTCTCACGCCCCTGACCGATTCTTTCGCCTTTGTAGCTATACCAGGACCCGCTCTTCTCAACGACATTGTGGGCAACGCCGAGATCGATGAGATCTCCTTCGCGCGAGATACCTTCGCCGTAGATGATGTCGAACTCGGCTTCACGGAACGGCGAGGCGACCTTGTTCTTGACGATCTTGACCTTAGTGCGGTTGCCGGTGACCACATCGCCATCCTTGATTGCGGCAATGCGCCGGATATCGACGCGCACAGACGAATAAAACTTCAAGGCGCGGCCACCCGTGGTGGTTTCGGGATTGCCGAACATGACGCCGATTTTTTCGCGGATCTGGTTGATAAAGATCAGGCAGGTATTCGATTTGGAAACCACGCCGGTCAGCTTGCGCATGGCCTGCGACATCAACCGGGCCTGAACGCCCATGTGCGAATCGCCCATCTCGCCATCGAGCTCCGCTTTGGGAACCAGCGCGGCAACGGAATCCACCACCAGGACATCGATGGAGCCCGAGGCAATCAACGCGCCGGTGATCTCTAATGCCTGTTCGGCAAAGTCCGGCTGCGACACCAGCAGGTTGTCCACATCCACGCCC
>JBARMQ010000664.1:0-6756 GCA_049802535.1 Bryobacteraceae bacterium
GCGCTGAGGTGTGGCAGGAAATTTCCAACTACGTGGATGGTGACTTGGAGCCTGAGCTTAGAAATCGTATGGCCCTCCATCTACAGAAGTGCAAGCATTGCGCGGCGGTTTTGGACGGCACGCGCAACACCGTGCATTTGCTCGCCGACGGTGATTGGTTTTCGCTGCCAACAGGCTTCAGTGAACGCCTACTTCGGCGTCTTTCATCTGAATTTTGCGAAGACACATAGTAGCGGATACCGCCCCTTTTCTATCGGCTCCCTTAACTGTTCGTGCGGTTTAGGAGTTCTGGATTTTGATCGTCGTTGTCGATTAGAAGAACGATACGCCATCCGAGATCAGCCTCTCGTCGCCAAACTTCGACGTAGCGCTTCCGCGTCGTCGCCGGTGTTCCTCCGAGTTTGGGTCGTCTCGTGACATCGTGCCAGCCGTGTTCCACTGCGATATCACTGGAGACCCAGATATCTATGATCGTCGGCACGAACTCGATGTCGTGTTCGCGAAACAGCTTTTCGAGCCCGATCCGGAGCGCGGTTTTGGCATCAATGTTCCAGAACGATGCCTGACCTTCACGCATATCGGTGAACGAATCTGAAAATAGACGCACAATTCCGTCCACATCCGCATTCCGATAAGCTTCGCGAAGTTCTGTTTTAGCCACGTTGATGGCGTAGCGATCGTCCACTGCTATCTCTCCTTAGTTCGTTAAATCCTCAGCCTTAGCGTAGTAAACGCATCGCCGCCACGTTTCGATTCTCGACTCGCAAGAGAATTCTTGACGATCGTTGTCACTTTTGAGCTCCTCGTTGACTCGTAGTGGGTGAAAAGGCGACGCCGGGCGAAGAGGTCAGTGAAAAGATCACCGGCAAAGACCCGGTGTCAGAAGGAGGAACACACAATTGCCGACAAACCAGGTCCAGCAAGAGTCTTGTCGTGCGGCAGGAGAAATACCTGAGAGGAGACAACATTCGAGAGACATTGTCATGGCTTTGCCCAACGTAATCCGAATTCTAGTAGTTGAAGATCATCCTGTTTTCCGGGAAGGGTTGAGCACAATCATAGCTTCTCAAACCGATATGGCTGTAGTTGCACAGGCGATTACAGCCTCAGAAGCCATCGAAGCGTTTCGCGTGCATCGGCCGGACATTACCCTCATGGATCAGCGCCTCCCCGGCGCGACCGGGACGGATGCACTAGTCACTATTCGAGGCGAGTTCCCTTCCGCTCGCATCATAATGTTAACGACTTCCGATGGAGATTTGATCATACAGCGCGCCCTTCGTGCGGGTGCTTCTGGTTACGTACTCAAAAGTGCGCCCAAGCAAGAGTTGTTGAAAGTTATTCGTTCAGTTCACAGCGGCCACAAATATATCCAGGCGGAAGTAGCCAGTCGGCTCGCAGAGTACCTGGCCCAAGACGAACTCACTCCTCGGGAGCTAGAAGTACTGAGATTGATTCGCGATGGATACCGAAACAAGCAAATCGCCTATCACTTGTCCATCGCGGAGACGACCGTCAATTTCCATATCAAGAACTTGGTGGATAAGCTCCGAGCCAATGACCGAACCCACGCCGTGGCTCTGGCTATCCGAAGAGGCCTCCTGGAAGCCTGATTACTTTCGATTTGGACGCGGCACGGGCGGCACGCCGACCTGCTCGGCTTTCGAGTAGGCATCACCAAAGTAGGGAAATTCAGCGCGCGTACGATTCGCATCCGGCTTAACACCATCAGCCAACCCCCTGTTTGATGCCAACGTCAGCATTACGTCCATAACATCGTCTGTCAGAGCACGCCCGTTAAAACCGGCTTGGTCGAAGGCGCCCTTGGTGCCTAGCTCATATGGTAGCGTCGTGGGGCAAAGCCGTGCCACAACTTGTTTTTTGTATTCGGAAGGGTTCTGGATGGAACCGGCATAGGTCGTCATCCTCTCGGCGAAATCTCCAATGTGCTCCGAAAAGTTGGCACTATCGTCAGACGGAATGGAAGCATTGAACTTCTCCTTTATCTCCTGATGGCCAGGATCATTCAGAAAGAGATGGGTCATCAAAGGGAGCCCCCATCGGGAGACCTGCATCTCGGGGGCATGCCCAAACAGAGACACCGTAGCCCAGGCGCGTACCTTCCCGGCACCGATCAAAGTGCTCGGCACTTCGAGCACAATTGCGCTTACATTGCGTCTACTGAAGTAGTTCTGGCGATTCAAAAAAGCTTCTCCGTTAAAGCGTTTGTCCTTATAGAACGAGTTGAGAAAGGCATGAAGCGCAAATGCGTCTCCGGCGAACAGCTCAGGGGCAGCGCCAACATATGTCTTTATCTTTCCTTTCCCGTGAACCGCTCTGGTTTCTGCCTCGATCAGAAGTTCGCCGGCGTCTCCCCGTATTGCTTCGCCCACTGCTCGGTGTACCCAGTATTTCTGCAGATGGATATGGTCGTCCGCTGCTGAGGAATGCCGGGGGTCCGCAAAACGAAATTTGAAGACGACGTCTTCCTTAGCGTCGTTGTTCAGATCGAAGCGAAACGCGTAGAGTCCTTCGATGTGCAGTGTGTCCGGCGCAGACAGACCCAGATCCGGGTTCACAGTCATTGCCATTACTGTGTTCCCGGGCGTTCCCTCGAAAAGATAGAAATCGCAGAGGTTCAGGCTCGGATCTTCCTTCGCTAACTTTGTGTCGAAATGGTGTGACATTGCAGGGTTTCTTTGAGCAGTGTGCTTCAAGAGATCGGAAAATACGGAAAAGTCTGCCGGATCTGGGTGCGGCGGGAAGGTTCGGCCGGTCCCGGAACTCCATTGATAATGGTCGCCACGATGTCGGCGCTTTCGTCCGCTGGATGCCTGCCGTTTTGAGCGGCAAACGAGAATCCGAGGGGCTGTTTCCGATCGTAATGTATTACGTCCGGCAACAGCACAGAGGCGATGCGATGCCCGTATTCATCTGGATTGCTTACGTGTCCTGCGAGACGTGTCCTTACGGTGATTTGTCTTGCAAGTTCTTGTGACAGGAGCATGCTGTCTTGTTTTGGGGAACTGGAATAGTACAGTTCAGCCAAGCTTTCGTTCTGGGAATTGAGACCAGTGAGGAATGGAGATCCCACTCGCTGTCGCTTGACACCGCGGCCAAGACGCTCGGCCCACACTTCGAGCGGAGCTTCTCCCAGTAGACTATTGTCCGCTTCGATGACTACTGCTTCGACCAATCCACTATTCGCCCTTGCCCGCGACCGCACACAACCTGCATAGATTTGGCAGCCGCTATCGAATCGCACGGTGGACTTCAGACCTGAGCGAATCTCAATTGTCCAGCTTATGGAGCCAGTGTGGACCTTGACTATCGATTCATTACTGTCGATCAATCCTGACTTGAGCAATCGCAACGGCCATGTTGTCGCGATCACGGTTGTATGGCCGCCGCTGCCGGGAAACACATAGAGTTCAGCCGCGCTTTTTCCGTCGAATGCTGCTGACCGGCAAGATGCGGATTCAGCTAGGGGCCCGGATTCTATGAGCCCTCCGAGTAGACAGACGCCCCCACTTAGAACCGCACGTCGCGTGAGCCTTGTTCTGCTGAAAACTTCTCTCGTCATGGCTAGCTCTAGTTTTCAAGATCTCCCCGAACTCCGCACTCCTGAATGGCTCAGTGGCGTGCCTGTATTTCTCTATAGCCGAAGAAGCGGTCAAGTGCGAATGCGAGGAGCGAACGCCCGAATGCGGGCGGCAATATCGTGCGAATGCGTCTCCAACGCGAAATGCCCCGCATTAATCAGAGCCCCCCTTGCGTTGAGTACGTCTCTGCGGAATGCTTCTGCACCAGGAGGGGTGAAAAACGGATCGTGTCGTCCCCAGATTGCCAGAATCGGTGGCTTGTTCTCGCGAAAATATGGTGTTAAAGACCGCTTCGGTCGATAGCACTGCAGGTTGGGATTTCGCTCAGACTGCACAGGCCGCAAGAGCTAGCTTTGCACTTTGCGAAAGTGATCTCCGACGAGACATATCCCTAGCAAACTGTGACATCTTGATCACTGCATATTGCCGGGAAGCAATCCAATGTGGCTTTTTGAAAAAACGTAATCTGTTTCCGCTGCTCCTTTTTCATGACAAGAGGAGCACTGCTCGCGGGGACGAGCGCCAGCGATCAGCTGGTATCTTGTGCCGGCAGGCAGGAAGCTGAAGTAACCCCAATTGCCGGCTGTTAGGGGGAAAAGTCTGCTGTCTTTAATCATCATGCCCAAGCCGGCGTACCGTTCTTCGAATACACCTCTTCCGAACCTCGTTGAACAGACGAAGGTCGTGGTGTTGCAGTCCGGACCGGTTTTGACAAGACTGTATTCTTTAACAATCTGCGTTCCCTCGGGCCATTTGCCGGTTTTCTTGAAAGACTGATAGGCTGACGGCTCGACATACGCGTCCATCACTTGAGGAATCGTGATCTTGGAACCATCAAGAACGCTGAACCCGTCCGGCTTTATTCGAGTACCAACATGTTCCCAAAGTCGGTATCCAGTGGGCAGCCGCACGTTGTGATTGTTTTCGAAGATCGCCTTCTTGATTCGCGCTTCGTACATTGGCGGTTGGGATCTCAATCTTGTCGCCCAAGCTGCGGCGATTGCGATGACCGTGAAGGCCACTAGCGCAGAACGGGAGTTGACGGCTGCTCGACGAATCTTTGTCATGCCAGCCACTGAAAAGGCTCCATCTTGATTGCTGAGGGACGATCCAATTCACATTGTGGACTTGGTGATAACTCAACCTCAATCCACAAAGACATAGGGTGCTATCTGTGCTTTTCTACAGGTTCATGTTGTTGACATGGCGGTAACAGCTGGACGTTTGGTCATGCCCTGAAGAAAAATGCAGGCGCTTCGCCCGTGGTTTGAGCGGGGTCTCAGGCGCGTCGAAGCGCCATATTTGTAGCGTCTGTGGAAGCAGACGGAAAGACAGAGAAAAAAATGTGCTTCAAAAGATCGTTTACCGGTTTCGCAGCCGCAGCCGTAATGCAGGTCAGCGTGCTACTTGCCCAGTCGGGGCATATTGTTGCGACCGGGACATTTCACGGCGCTGTACATAAAACGTCGGGGCGGGCCACCATCTATTCGGTTGATGGGCAAAACACGCTAAGGCTCACCAACTTCAAGACATCGAATGGGCCGAATGTTCACGTCATCCTCATCGCGGCAACAGATGCGCAAGACGATGAAAATTTCCTGAACGGGAAGATAGAGCGCGTCGACCTTGGAAAGCTCAAAGGTAATGAAGGGGATCAAAACTACACCGTCCCGACAGGGACGGATCTCTCGAAGTTCAAGACGGTGTCGATTTATTGCGAACACTTCAATGCGAACTTTGGTGCCGCTCCATTGGAGGAATAGCGTTGACGACTCAATCCAAGCAGGTTCCCGCCTTCAGGAGACTACGCGTTCCATTACTGGTCTTGGGGTTTGTCGCCGCTATCAGTCTATGGTGGTTGTTTCGTCCGGAACTCCTCTTCATCAATCAGCGGGTAAACGAGACAACCCCAATTGCCGTCGCTACCCTTCAGCCTATCTTCACTGGTAGCTTTCGCCCTCTGGTTGGAATGCAGGATACCCACGGAAGGGTGAACATCATCGACCGGCGTGGAGGACTACAACTTGAAATTACCAATTTCCGAAGCAAAGAAGCAGCTTCATTGACCATCGCTCTTGCTTCCAAAATCGAACCTCGCGACCAAGTGCAGACTCTGGGCACAGTTGCCGCCACGGGAAAAACCGTATTGCCGTTACCCGCCGGTCTTGATCTCAGCATCGACAAAACCGTGTTACTCATTAAAGATAAGGAAGTTGTCGCCACAGCAATCCTCGAGCCGTTCTAACGTGCGAGAACCCATCGGTTCTTCCCATGTGCTTTGTAGTCTTATGTCGCGAATTATGCCTTTTGTGAACTGTGTAATGCAGCAATGGCAAGCAAGTAAATACGAGCTTAAGTCGCTTTGTAAGGCCGAAGTCCTTATTCCTGAGCCAGCAGACGGCCAGATCCTAGTGAGAACGGGCGCCGTCTCGCTAAATTATCGAGACAAGCTGGCAAAGCTTGGCGAGTTCGGACGGTATCACCCGTTTGCCTATCGTCCCAGGGTCGGGTGCGGCCGGCACCGTCGTCCGCGTGGGGGCGCCGTCCGTCGATTCAGGGTCGGCGAGCGCGTCACGTCCCACTTCGCGCCGAAGTGGCTTTACGGCAAAGCCCGGATTCGGGAGCAATCAGCGACGCTTGGAGTTCCGCTCCCCGGTGTACTTGCCGAATACGTACTACTTGATGCAGAGGGTGCCGTTCCCACCCCGCCCTACATGAGTCACGTTGAAACCTCGACTCTTCCCATAGCCGCGCTCACTGCCTGGTCCGCCCTCTTCGAACCTTGAGATCTCCAGCCGGGACAGACAGTCCTTGTGCAGGGCACCGGTGGGATCTCCCTTCTTGCTTTGCGGTTTGCCCGGGCGCGACCGTGGTCATCACAACAGCAACTACAAGCTCGCTCGCGCGAAAGATCTCGGGAGCGAGCGAGATCATTAACTACCGCAGTGAACCAAATGGGGCGCAGCCGCGAAGTCTCTGTGCGGTGAGGTTGGGTAGATCATGCCATCGATATCGCTGGTGGGGAAAGCATCCGGCGTGCGTCACTTAGGATCTGTCTAGAAATAACATTTCCAAATAAGAATGTTTTAAGACATACTGTGATTAGTGATAGACGCCGCCGCAATCGCCGCACGTTTCAAGGCCTTGGCGCCGG
>JBARMQ010000665.1:0-8657 GCA_049802535.1 Bryobacteraceae bacterium
CGCAGCAGCTCCGGGCGGTTTGGAGCCAACTCCTGAAAGTCGACTCCGGGAGGCCTTCTCCCATCTTCGATACAGCACTGCAAGTTTTCACTCACATTCGTGACACACCCCAATACAGAATCTTCACGCGATCGCGCCGGCGGCTTGAGAAGACCACCAAATGCCCAGCATAGGCGTCCAACTCCAAATGGTCCCGCACCAAAGCATGCAGGCTATCGAAGCTCTTCCGCATATCGCTGGCCGGCAGGTGAATCATCCGCGCAACACTTCCACCACTCTGCGTAGCAGCGCCAGGTCAGCACCTCGACCGATCCGTAATCGCTCGCCTCTGCTGAATATCAACTCCAAACTGGCATCGCCAGCCAGTTCCTGCTCTCCCGGCGTCGTCTCCACCAGCGCAAATCGCACGGATGCCCCTTTCCGCAGCCGCTTCCGCCACACGGAAAACGACTGCTCTGTAATACCATGCGTCTCGCAAAACTGCTTTACGGGCAACCCGCTCCGTTCCTGCTGCGCAACCTGCTCCCGCCAATAATCGATTCGCGATGCTGTTCGCTGCTCCGTAGTGGTCTCTTTCATCTCGACCACTATGCAGCCTCTCACCGGGATTCGCAACAGGGGTTCACGAGGTTCACCAGTGTTCACCAGAGTTCACCAGACGCTTACTCTCAGGCCACTGATCGTTGCCGGTTCAAGTGGCACCGGGATAACGGTGTCCCGTGAGGGCGTGACCGCCACTCGAACACTTCAACAATGAGACGAACAATGATGAAGATCGGCTTGGGGTTTCACTTAGGGATGTTTCTTGCTATTCTCGGCGTTGCCGCCCAGAATCAAGTGAGCTGGCGCGCTTCGGTTGAGTCGAATGATGGCAGGTTAAAATGCACGCCACCACTGTCCGTTGTCTTGCAAGAATCGTTTACACTAGCGAGTTCCTCTCTCGTCTGGTGCATGCAGCCGTGCCCTTTGCGCTTCTAAGGCTCCCTTTCGGAACTCGGTCCGTCACGCCAGCTTCTATTGCTATCCTCATCGCCCTGCTCGGGCCCCAAGCGGTCAGGTCACAAACGCTATCGATTAAACTACGGGCCATCATTGACAACGACGCGATCCTTGTGACGTGGAGCAACCAGGCCAAGACCGCCCTGGTTAACATAGGGTCCCTTTTCGGCTGGGCCGGCGTGAGCCCAAGGGTAACGTTCCGATTCGTTATGGGCGGTTCCCAGGGCTCTCTCATCGACACGAATGGTCCGGGCGTCATTGGCGGCCGTGCGACCTACCTGATAGTCTGCCTACCTACCGGCGGGGAATACGGACTTCGCTTCGATATGCACAAGCTTTGGCTTCCGGGATACAAAACCAGGCTTATCGATGTAAAGCAGCAATGGAAGGTTCGGGCAGTTTTCACCGGCGTGTATCCAAAGCCTGAACTGCCAAACAACAAAATGCAGGAGTTTCAGGTGCTGCGGGATTATCCAGTCAATTTTCCATTTTGGACTGGACAAGTTCAGGCCGAGGTTGTCGGCCCCGCTGGCCATCGAAATTAAACCGGAAGGGAAGGCTCTCATCCAGGAGCGCGAAAAAAATGGGCCGGTTGCATGATGTTCACTGCATGAGTGCTCGACAGAAAGTGAAGCGCGCGCTGACGGCGCGAAGTGTTACGCGACGATCATGGCAAGGAGTCGAAGGTTCCTGAGTGCTCCGATTGGCGTTGCGGTTCATTGTTCACCAGATTGTAAGCACTGAGGCGTCATCGTCGCATGTGCCGTGCTGACTTTCACGATGTGGTCTTCCATCATTTGGCCTTTTCTGCAGATGTGGGGCTTGGCGTGGCGATCAGTTACGCCGAGCTGGCTCTTGACCGAGTCGCCCATGTTCCGAGTTCAGGCGCTAACCAGCCTGGTATTTGGGTTCGGTGTGTGGCGCAGGTTCCAAGACAGGCTTATGTTCTGGGTTTGGATAATCCCCGTGCTGGTTCTCTTGATTGCATTTTGTAGCATCCCCGAATCGCACCACGCACGGTTGCATATTTCTTCGGTTCAGGATGTGCGCTACAGCATCACTGCTTCAATCAGGTTGCTGTGACGCTGCCGGTCCTTACGTCTGTCGCCTATGCTGCTGGAGCGGCGTCGGCGAGAGCACTTTCCCGCGGGCGGGTCGCTTAGACTGGGATCGTCTGATCGCCAAGCGCGGTTCCACAGTAGGGGCAATAGACGTCACTTGCGCTGACGACACGCTGGCATCGCGGACAGCTCGGGCTGAGCCGGTGGCTGCAGCGAGGGCAGAAGTTGAATCCCATCTGGACGGCATTTCCACACTGCGAGCAGATCCTGCACAGCGGTTGCCGCAGGATGAAATACAGAATGATACCGAGGCCATTCGGAATAAAGATGGCCACAATTGTCCAAAGTAAGGTGCTCATCCCCCGGCGGCGCGCGTCGCGGTTCACATAGCCGATTAACAACACATAACAGCCGAGTACGGTTCCAGCCAAGAGACCCAACAGTGGCCGCGCCCAGGGCGGCGGAGCATCCGACGGGTGCAGTGGAACGATATTGAACATGAATAGCCCGGCGGCAACTCCGATTACCGCCAACGTCCATGCCCAGCCGGGAATGATCTTGATTTCCGCGCCTAATCTTGTTTGAGTTTCGTTTTTCAATTGCATAGACTTGCCTGCTTTCTCATGTCCATTGCGTCCCTCCGCTGTCGCTTAAATGAATGCCGCGCGCGACCAAGACCGCACTCACGGCCAACGCCGGAGCGATCCAGAAGATCGCGAAAATCGCCTGCCAAACCCAGTTGGAAACGCCTCCCCAGACGCTGACCCATTCAAAAGCTCGCCAGAGTATCGACGTCGTGATTGCGGCGGAGAGCCCGACAAACAGGCAAGCCACGCATACCAGCCAGCGGCGTTCCTGTTGTTGCCGCAGTTCCGCGGCTCGCGCCCGCACGCGCATCCGCGTCGCTTGGACGAGAGCGGAATCAGCGGCGAAGGACTGAGAACGCAATGCGCGAACCACGCGGCCGGTGGCCTCCGCGTAATCGCGGCAGGATGGGCATTCACGCAAATGGGCTTGTAGGAAGGCTTGCTGCTTGTCTACGAGATCATCAGCCCCCGCCGCGATGAGTTCCCGAGCCTGTTCATGTACGCTCCGGTTCATGCTTTTGCCTCCCCCAGTTGCGCCATCAGCAGGTCTAGGCCGCGGTAGATTCTGGATTTCACTGTGCTTAGTGGCGCTCCAATGACTGCGGCAATTTCATCCAAGGCCAGTCCATCGTGGAAACGTAACGCGATGGACTCACGGTACTCGGCCGGAATACGAGCCATCGCAGCGCCGATGCGTTCCGTCTGCTCGTGCTGCGCAACCAATTGCCATGCTGACGGACTGCTATCTGGCGGTTCGAAGGGCGTATGCTCTTCGCCGGTCATCAGTCCATCCAGGCTGATGGGATTTTTCTTTCGCAAATAATCAACCGTCAGGTTTCTGGCGACGGTATAAAGCCACGTGCTGAATTCCCGGCGGCCGTCGTATTGATGGCCACGCTCCATGACGCGCAGCCAGGTCTCCTGAAAGAGATCCTCCGCCAGTTCTCGATTTCCCGAGAGATAGAGCAAATAGCGGAGAAGCCGATGCTGATACCGTTCGATGAGATAGTCCAGTACGTCCGGATCACGCCGGCGGAGACCGCGAGCAATTGTGGTGGCGTTAGGTTCCATCACGTTCGCGAAGCAATAAACGTTTGAGGAACACGCGGCAGACGGGCACGGATTCAAGCATGTCATCCGAAGAAACATGAGTTGTTCTCCTGTCTGGTGGCATGCATCCGTGCCCTTTGGGTTTCAAAGACAGCCGCGCAAAACGGGCACGGAATCGAGCCTGCCACCCGAAGAAATGGTGAGTTGTTCTCCTGTCTGGTGGCATGCATCCGTGCCCTTTGGGTTTCAAAGACAGCCGCGCAAAACGGGAACGGAATCGAGCCTGCCACCCGAAGAAATGGTGAGTTGTTTTCCTGTCCGGTGGCATGCATCCGTGCCCTTTGCGCTATCGCGTTCATCCTACCCGGATCTACGGGCGACGGGGCGGGAAAGACGCAGGATGCAAGGGATTTATTGTAAACGTTCGGTATGGATTGTGGAAGCCATCTGGCCAAGTCAGGTATCTTCTGCACGAAGAGGTACGCTGGCGTCATGAACATCGATATCCCTCATACAGCTCTGCTTGCGATGGATTGTCAAACGGCCATTGTGTCGATCTATGCAAAGCCTCAAGAGGAGTTCGTGAACCGAGCGGCGCATGTCCTACGAGCGGCGCGAGACGCCGGCATGCTGGTCATATTGGTGCAAGTCGGCTTCCGTCCGGGATTACCAGAAGTGAGCGGACGAAACAAACTTTTTGGCGCAATTAAGTCGTCGCCGCAGCATCAGCGGGTATTCGAAGGCGCAGCGGGCGCAACGCCCCATCGCTTGGGCCGGAGGCAGCCGACATCGTCATAACGAAGCACCGGATCAGCGCGTTCGCCGGAACCGACCTATCGATGATTCTACGCGCCAAAGACATTGAAACGGTCATTTTATTTGGCATCGCGACGAGCGGCGTTGTGCTTTCCACCCTGTTAGAGGCCAACGATCTCGATTACAAAGCGGGCGTGATCTCCGACTGCTGTGCGGATTTGGACAGTGAACTTCACGGGGCGTTAGTGAACCGTCTCTTTCCTCAACGCGCAGAGGTTCTGACTGCGGAGGACTTTGTGAAGTCGCTGGGTAGCGGCGGGTGAGCAAAAGTAGTGTTCATATCCGAACATCTGCGTGCAGATCTCGAACACAGAGCACACGAAAACGTTGAGCCAAATGAGCGAATGCTTGGAAGGCATGTAAGGTAGCTGCGGCCCTCCGGTTGCAGACCAATAGTAGACCTTGTCTCGCATTCGGTTTGACATCAAATATTCGGTCAGAAAACTTCTACGGGCGCCCGGCCTTGCAATAGCGCTGCTGCTCACGATAGCGCTGGGCATCGGCAGCAACGTTTCTGTTCAAGGATTCGCTCGCGGGCTGACGAGAGGGGAGTTTCCCAACCGATCTTTGGACCGCACGGTTTCGATATTCGGTTCAAATACAAGCAGTGGAATTGCCCCGTTCTCTTACGGAGAGTATCTGTTCCTCAAAACTCATTCCGACGCGTTTGAGTGGATGGGCGCGGCCCGCGTTTCGCCAGCCGCCATTGTTATGGACGATCAATCGGAGGTTGTGTCGGTAGCTGCCGTGACTTCCAACCTTGCCGGTGCGCTCGGGCTGCCGCTCGGCAAGGGTGCAGTCATCAGCCAACGTATGTGGCGGGAGGAGTTCAACAGTGGGCTCTTATCGCGATGGTTAGTGTCGATGACGCCCAGCGATCGCTCGCCCAGTTTGTTCGCTTGGCTAGTCGCGCCTATGGCGTTATCAATATTGTCTTGATTTCCAGTTTGCTGCCTGCGCACCGGGCTATAGCCGTAAGCCCACGTTCGATCATGCGCGAAGAATGACGGTGTAGGAGTCAGCTGGCGCGGCTGCGCTAGTTGGAGTGCGGCTCGGTTTTGTTAGCGACTTTATCAGCTGTCGTCGCAGTCGCGTGGGCGGCGTTGTGGGTTCCCTTTTTCACCGCGTGAGTGCTTGAGTGGTAGGCCTTTTTGGTGGCTGTTTTGGTCTTGTTCGCACCGGTTACCGCGGCATCTTTGGTGTCTTTACCGGCATCCTTTAGATCATGCCCGACCTGCGCATAGATGGCGGAGGTTCCCACAAATAGGAGAAGCGTAGCAAAGGGAATTTTCAATTTCATCTTGGTTCCTTACTCGAATGACACTAAAAGCGGCGAAGGAGTGACAAGATTATTTGAATTTAAGGTTTAGGATCGCTACTGCACGCGCCGCTAACCGATGGGGGTGGCGGTTATTTCGACCTGCATCTGGCGTTTCGAGGCCACGTCGTCGGAGGAGAAGACGACGGTGGGCTTTTTGATCGGGAGAAGAACTGTTGAACGCCAATCGTTCCTGCGGACGATGGGCCGTTGAGAATCTCCTGAAGACGGTTCTTCTAATATGGATTGGACGCTGGCGGAGACGGAAAGAGACAATCCGCCCGGCGCCTCACGCACTTCGCTACAGTCGAAGTTGGTGGAGATCTCGGTCCGATTCCAATTGCCCGGGCTCATTTGAACGGGGACCTGACTATTGGTGCGAATCTCGCTTCGCTCGTGGGTGGGAGTTGCCACCGTCATGAAGTATGAACGTGAGTTGACGACCTTGCCACCCTCGGTTTCGCGAACCACGAGATCGAGCCGGAAGAATTTCTGCACCGGAGCCGGCTTGACATCCTGGTTCACGACTGTCTGAGTTGTCTTGTCCTGAGTTGTCTTGTCCTGCGCGAGGCCGGTGGCAGCCGTCAACGTAAGGGCCAATAATGGCACGATGAGACGCTTCATTTTTGCTTGTTCTCCTTCAGTCAAATCACACTGCTGGTTCAGAGCGGCTCAATCTTGAGCGGCTGAATTTCGAGTGGCGTATCCGTTTGCCGCTGCATAGCCGAGAATGCCGCAACCGCCTCTTTCGGATCTTGCTGGACGAAACTTAACAGGGCGCGCTCATCCCGGGTGAGCGGCTCAGGCGTTGGGAATTGCTCGCGCTTGGGCAGGCGCTGGATAAGGCGCGGATGGTGGCGGTCCAGTCTACGCCGCGATGGCGATGGCAGAGGCTGTACAGAAGAGATTTGAGCCGGGCTGTGCACGTCGACATGTGAAGCAGTTAGTGCTGGTCTGCTGGTTGGCTCGCTCTTACGATGTTCGAAAGTGAAAATTATCAGGCACAAAAGAGCCAAAGAGGCTCCTACGGCGAGAAGAGATTTTGTGCCATGTCCAAAATTGGGCCGCGGCTGCGTACGGCTGGCGCGATTGAGAATGCGATCTTCGAGGCCGTTGAGGGGCTCGGCGTTGGAATAGCTGCTCAATGCGGAATCGAGCAAAGCGTCCATCGGATCGTGAGAATTATTGTCCACAGGCGCCTCGATGCGTGAGTGCAGTCAGTTTGGTTTTGAGAATTTGCCGTGCTCGGAGCAGGCGACTGCGTACGGTTGCGTCAGGGATTCCGAGGACCTTGCCAATTTGGGAGGATGTGAGTTCATCCAGCGCGGAGAGAGCGAGCGGCTGGCGGAGTTGTTCGGGCAAGGCGTCCATCAACTTATGAACGATGGCGGTCCAATCGGCATTGACGGCGAGTTGTTCCGGCGTCGCTGCGCAGGACTCAAGACTCTGATCAAGAGCGGAAGGCTGGCGCTTTGAAAGTTTGCCGGCTGCGATGCGCCACGCAGCGCGGGCGAGGAAAGCACGTTCGTCCTGAATGCCGGTCCAACTGCTATTGCGATAGAGCTTCAAGAAGCATTCCTGAGTGGCGTCTTCGGCATCCTGGATGTTGCGGAGAATGGAGTAGGCGACTTTATAGACGAAACGGGACTGCCGTCTGACAAGGGCCGCGAATGCTGCATTGGCCGCCGTCTCTTCCCTGCCCTGGGCCAAATGCGCCTCCCGGAAGCCGACCTGTGACGAGAACTCCATTGCTTGTGTCATTAGCAAAGACTGGGCAACGCGGCAAGGTGTTTAGATTTATTTGGCGGAAGAGTTGGGGGTCGATATGACCCGGAGCACAACAGACGCTAAGTCAGGGATGGGCCGGTCCTTATATTGGGCGGCAAGCGGGAAGGAATTTTCAAGCGCGGCGACGCAGGCGGTGTTTATGTGCGCATCCCACATGAGGACTTTGTGGCCGGCGTCCTGATAGATCCGTTCGTAATCGGACACACGAAGGCGATTGTGATAGGCGAATGAATTACCAGCAAGGCGATCCCATTCGCGTTCGGAATACTGCAGGAAGTTGACAAAGGAAATCGAAGGATCGTCGTGCGCAAAGTGGTCTGATGGATCGATGTGATGAATGGCGGCGCCATTGGGCGTGAGAATACGGTTGGCTTCCCGTAAGATGCCCGTCAGTATGGGGCCGGGAATGTGTTCGAAGACGGTGTAGGAGAACTGGACATCGATGCTTTGCAGGGGAAGGCCCGTTTTGGTGGCATCGGACGGAGAGCGATATTCGATGGAAGCGATATCCAGGAGTTCGGCAAGCGATTTCGCATTGGTCACGCGGGCGAACCGCTGCACGACGTCGCGCTTGTCCTGCAGCCGGGAAAATGCGCCGATCACCTGATCGGAGTGCTCGCGCATCTGCCGGACGCTTTGCAGAACGAGGCGTTCCTTGAGGAGCGGATTGAGATCGACAGTCAAGACGGAGTCCGCGCCGGCAAGATACATGGCGATGGGCAATTCCAGATAACGGCCCGTGCCAATTTCCATGACGCGTTTGCCTTCGACGCCGAAGCCGTGTTTGCGAAGATCCTCCACCAGGGACGCGCCGGCGGCGACTAACTCTCGTGGGTCGCGAGCGCGACGCAGAGAGCCCCCATACCGTTGAATCAGATAGTAAACACTATCGCTGCCTATCGGAAGCGCCGCACACGCGCGCTGAATTTTGGACTTAGTTCTCCAGTTCACTCGTCAGGGTTGACTTCCGGCCAATATTCTTACATACTCTTCGGGTCGTGCGGGCGAAGTAGGGCAAGCAGGTTGGCAGGATAAGTG
>JBARMQ010000666.1:0-2019 GCA_049802535.1 Bryobacteraceae bacterium
AGTCTCCACGAAGCGATTCAGGAGCACACCCACGGAGTGGGCGTGGATGTGGCCTTTGAGTGTGCCGGGCATCCCAGCTCCGTTCGCGGATGCCTCGAATCCCTTCGTCCGATGGGGCGCTACACCCAGGTCGCCATCTGCGGACAGGATATTCAATTCCCGATCGACCTGATCTTTTACAAGCAACTGACGATGTCCGGCTCCGTTTGCTATACCGCTCGGACCTGGGAGCGCATGATGAAGATTTACGCCGAAGGCCGGGTCCGGCTGAACGATCTCATCTCCACCAAGCTTCCCATATCGGACTGGCAAACCGCTTTTCGCCTATGCGATGAAAAGAAGGCGATTAAAGTATTGATGTATCCGGAAAAATAGCGGAGGAGAGTCATGAGTAAGACCCTGGAGAACCCAGTGACGTACAAGAGCCCTTTGTACGAGATGACGCAGACAACGCCCACCTGCCTCTGGAACGATTCCGCGACACTGTCGGAATTGACCTACTCCATCGAGCATGGCGGGGTGGGTGCTACCTGCAATCCTGTCATCGTGCTGGACGCTCTCAAAAAAGAAGCTCAGCTCTGGAATGATCGCATCCGGGCCATTGCGAAAGAGCTTCCACTTGCCACGGAAGAAGAGATCGGCTGGAGGCTGGTTGAGGAAATTTCGGCTAAGCGGTCAGAATTGCTGCTGCCCATTTTCGCCCGCTACCAGGGCAGAAACGGCAGGCTCTCGATTCAGACCGATCCCCACTACTACCGCGGTGCCGACGCCCTGCTGCAGCAGGCGATGCGCTTCAATGCCCTGGCGCCCAACATGATTGTGAAAATTCCCGCAACCGAGGCTGGGATCGCAGCGATTGAGGAAGCGACTTATCACGGCATCAGCATCAATGCGACCGTCTCCTTTGCCCTGCCCCAATGCATTGCTGTAGCCGAGGCTATGGAGCGTGGCTTCAACCGGCGGCAGAAGGAAGGGCTGGACATATCCCGGATGGGTCCGGTTTGTACCATCATGGGCGGCCGGCTGGACGATTGGCTGAAGGTAGTCGCCGAGAAGCAGGATATTACCCTCGATCCCGGCTACCTGGAATGGGCTGGCGTCGCTGTATTCAAAAAGGCTTACAAGATCTTTCAGCAACGCGGCTATCGCGTCCGCCTGCTCTCCGCCGCATTCCGCAATCACATGCAGTGGAGTGAACTGATAGGCGGCGATGTGGTGATTTCTCCTCCCTACAAGTGGCAGGTTCGCTTCAATGAAAGCGACGTCCGTGTCGCCTCCCGTATCGAAAATCCGGTAGACCCGAAGATCGTTGACGAGCTGTTGCGCAAGTTCCCTGACTTCCGCCGTGCTTACCACGAGGATGGGCTCTCCCTGGCCGAATTCGACACCTACGGTCCGACCGTCCGTACGCTCCGCCAGTTCCTCGAAGCCACCCACGAACTAGCCGTTCGTGTCCGCGATTTGTTGTTGCCGAATCCGGATGGATCGGCAAAGTAGGCGAGAGCCAGATCTATGCGGCGTGGCAGGGAATCCGGGTACACTCTGTCGAAAGACCTCGCCACGAAGGGTCCTGCAGTACGGCGGACCGTTCGTGGAAATGTTTTTCAAAACTCCCACAATACCGTGATCCTGAGCGAAGCGCCTCGCAGATCTATCGCCTGACAGAGAGTTTATAGCGCGTAGTCGAAGGACCCCGACGATGCTTCTCGGCCGATCCTCTTCACAGCTTTCCGGCCACCAAGACAACGAGATAAATAAAAAAAAGCAAAGAGTTCTGCGGTTTCCATTTGCCTGGATGCTCCGAATCCGTCCCGATTTGAATCACCCTGCCTTAGTGGTTAACACCACAAGCCAGCCCCTCCAGCTAAGGCCTTAGCTCACAGTGCGTAACAACTCTGGTTACAGGAGTTCAATACGGAACTGGCTTTCGAAATAGTTCTTGACACTCGTCTGACGCCAACTATATGACATTACCGCGCACCAATGCAGAGCAATTGGGATACGTAATTAGTGCTACAT
>JBARMQ010000667.1:0-12545 GCA_049802535.1 Bryobacteraceae bacterium
CACTTATCCCTATAGAAAGCCCAATTTATGCCGATAAAGGTAGCCCTTCGGCTACGTGGACCCAGCACTTCGCGCAGCAACCGCAAAGTCCGTCTGTCTAAGACGACTGTCCGAGCGGCCCAGATCTCCTCTGGCAAACTTTTTGATCGGGTCGAATGCTTTCCGCCCGATCGTTGGCGCGAGTTGGAAGCATTCCGCCCGCGAATTCTGGTGGGCCATAGCAGCGAATTACTGACCTTCGCCGATCACGTGAAGCGATGCGGCGTCGAATTCCCCAGTCTGGACCGGGCCATCTTTGTGGCCACGCAATACCCCTACAAGCCGCTCAACGATGTTGTTCGTGTCGTCCTTTGGCAGACCTTTGGAGTGCCTATCTATGAGGTCTACCTTTCGCCGGAAGGCGTTCCCCTCTGCTACGAGTGCGAAGCGCACGACGGGTGGCACGCGCAGGATGGAATCAAAATGTCCATGCATCATGGCGAACTCCTGTTGCACACCGACCGGCGCCGCTTACACACCGGTTTAACCGGAGAGATTCTGGACAAACGATGCCCTTGCGGCCGCCCTGGAGTTCGGGTAGTCAACGTCGCTGAACGTACTCCGATTCGGGCATGGAATCATCGTTTAGCGGCAACCGCTTAGCGTTAGATTTTACTCGGGCGGCATCCGCGGATCCTGAAATTCAACTTCGAAATAGACTTCGTACGATTGCGGCGTCGCGCCGCTTTGTACTTGGTCGGCCCACATAGGTGAGTTCTGAACGCGTTGCAGCGCGGCCTGATTCAGGCTGGAATCGCTGCTCGCCAATACTTCAAGATCGCTGATCTTCCCGGCCGGCGACATCATGCCGTGCAGGCTTACGGCGGGAACTGGTGTTCCGCTGGAGCTCTGCGCCTGACGCGCCATCCCCATCCAAACATGAACCGGCGGCATCATCGGCGGCCCCGAACCCACCTGCGTCAATCCATTCGTCTGGAACAATCCAGCATCAGCGGCAGCCGGATCCGTGACGCTTTCGATCTTGGCCTGAATCACCGGCTGTCCCGCTTCTGAGATTATGAACGCGCCAGGAATGGTGAGGTCATGGAACCGAATGGCGGTCGAATAGTCGTATTGGATGTACAGACCCGGAATAGGCGAATAGGTCATCATCAGACCGGTTTTGGGATCTATGCAGAATTCTTGTTCGGTCCAGCGCCGCCCGCCGGCAACAGGCGTGCCCATAAACATTCTTTTCATTAGGACGCACGTAACAGTCGTGCCATTGAAGTTAGATTCTACAGTTCGGAGCGATGCTCGCGGGCCCGGCAGTCGATCCACGAAAAATAGCGCACCCCGCACTTGCGCGAGCCGAACCGGAATGGCAACACCCGGTTGGCTGCTGTAATGGATCTGATTTGCATTGAGATTTACCGCCACATATGACGGGCCCTGCGCCGTCCATCGATACAGCCCGCGTCCCGGAGACTCATCGTCCAACTGCCACGCGCCATCGGTGGAAGTGAAGCTGCTTTTCATGTGATACGCATAAGACCGCACGTTCGAAATGGCGTGAGCGTGAGCTATCAGATTGATCACGGCGGCGCGGCTGGCTGCATCTGTCACCGGTTCCGCCGATCCGGTTACCAATTCCAGCGGATCGCTCGGCACGGGCGCCTCCGGCGCGGCCGTTTGGCCTGCGGCTGAAAGCTTAAACGCTATTGCAATAATCAGCAGCGAATGAGGTCTCAAGGCGCGCCTCCCTAAAAGGGCCAACGTCCCTATCGTATCGAAATTACGCCCTCCCAGCTCAGTCAACGTCTCATCTTCTCCATCACCGGGCTGGCAATCGGAGCGCCCGTTTCAAAGCCTTCATCGAATGCGGCGGTAGATCCGCATACCGTCACCGTCAGTCCGCGCTTTGCCTTGAAAGGCACTAAATTGCCCATACCGATGCGCAGCACGTCCACTGTGGCGCCATCTTTTTCGGCGGCATATGTGTAACAGGGAAGCTGCACCGTTCGACTCCACTTTCCTTTTTCAAAGTTCAGGTCGCTGAACTTTTGCTCGACAAAGCCAAGCGTGTCCGCCCCAAGCGTTCCGGTCAGCAGAATAGCCGCGAAGATGGCTCTGGTATTGAATCTCATGAAACCTCTCCCTCATGCTACGCTCCAGTGATGCCGTCAGTTCAGCCGGTGTTTCCCGCAATCCTTGCACTCGTATCCGTCACGCTTTTCGCGCAAGATCCGGTCGAAGCAGCTCGTGAATGGCGCGTCCACCATCAATCGGAAATTCTGAACGGCTTTACCGCGCTCCTCAGTATTCCCAACGTTGCCGCAGATCCCGTCAATCTTCGCCGGAACGCGGATACGCTTGCTTCGCTGCTCAATCAGCGCCATTTCACAACTCGCCTGCTCGCTCTTCCGAACGTTCCTCCTGTTGTTTACGGCGAGCGTAAAGTGCCGGGAGCGAGGCACACCATCGTCTTCTACGCGCACTACGACGGTCAGCCGGTGACGCCTTCGGAGTGGGATGGCGGCTCGCCGTTCTCCCCGATTATTCGCGAAGTGAATGGTGAACAGCGCATTTACGCCCGTTCCGCGGGCGACGACAAAGCTGCTATCTATGCACAACTCGTCGCGCTTGATGCCCTCGAAGCGGCCCACGTCCCGTTTCGTTCCAATATTCGTTTTGTTTGGGAGGGTGAAGAAGAGGCTGGCTCGCCTCACCTGGAACAAATTCTCACGGCGAGTCGCGATTTGATTCATGGCGATATTTGGCTGGTCTGCGACGGGCCAGTCGATCAAAGCCGAGTGCAGACACTCGTCTTCGGCGCGCGCGGAGATGCGCATGTTGAGATTACCGTCTACGGCCCGAATCATGGCCTGCATAGCGGTCATTACGGTAACTGGGCGCCGAATCCAGCGATGATGTTAGTGCAGCTTTTGGCTGGGATGAAAGACGATCGGGGCCATGTGCTGATTCCGCACTTCTACGACGGAATCGCTCCGTTAGGTCCTCTCGAAAAGAAAGCTCTCGCCAATGCGCCTGTGAATGACAATGCATTGCGGCGGGAATTCTCGCTCGGCCACGTAGATGGCGGCGGTGCTCATCTTCTGGAACTTTTAAATCTCCCGAGTCTCAACATCAATGGCATCTCCTCGGGGCAAACCGGCGCGCACGCCAACAACGTTATTCCGCCCACAGCTACCGCCGATCTCGATCTGCGCCTGGTCGCGGGCATCGATTGGCAGCAACAGCAGGACCGCGTTGTGAACTACATTCAGGCGCAGGGATACTTCGTGGCTGAAACTCCTCCGACGGCTGCGATCTTGTTGGAACATGCCAAGGTAGCACTGGTCCGCAAAGATTCATCGGGCTACAATGCGGTGCGCACACCTATGGATATACCAATGGCCGAAGAAGTTCTCACCGCTATCGAACGGGCGCGCGGCCGGGTCATCGAATGGCCAACCATGGGCGGCAGCGTTCCTTTGGGCGCCATGGAGCGCGCTGCGCAGAGCCGGACGATCACAGTTCCCATTGCCAATCACGATGACAATCAGCACAGCGCCAATGAGAATCTCCGTTTGCAGAACTTGTGGGACGGCATTGAAACCATGGCATCTTTGCTCTCCATGCAGTAGATCGTCAGGGCCTTCGCAAACCTTTGCCCGGATACACATCCGTCTGCAGCGTCCCGTCCTTCACCACAATCGTGCCGTTTACCAAAACATACGGAATGCCGTCGGAGTATTGCGCAGGTTTCTCAAACGTGGCGCGGTCAATAACATGATTCGGATCGAACACTGTGATGTCGGCGTCTGCGCCTACCTGCATACGGCCTTTCCGAGCCAGGCCTAACCGATTCGCCGGCATCAGGCTCATCTTCCGAATCGCATCCATCAACGTCAGTACGTGCTGCTCACGCACATATACACCCAGCACGCGCGCGAACGTACCCGCCGCGCGGGGATGACCCTTGCCATGATCTAAAATCCCGTCACTCGCGATCATCACCTCAGGATCGGCCATCGCCGTCCGCACCACTTGCTCCGGAATGCTGTGGATCGCCACCATTCCGCCTTCCCGGCGGTAGCGTGCGAAACTCTCCGCCGTCAACCGCTCGCCGGTGGCCGCCCACTGTAGATCATGGAACCCGATGCCGCCATTACGCTCCTGCCATCCAGGTGAGAAAATCGCCGAGCTCAAATCGGTCATGCCCGCTGTATAGGGATAGGCCTCGGTCGTCACATCTTCGCCATGAGCCGCGGCGCCGTGAATCATGCTCAGCGCCAACGGAGTGTCGGTCAGCTCCGTGCTCGTAATGTGGACCACGTGGAGCGATGCGCCAGTGGATGCGGCATCCGCCAGCACTTCCTGCAATGCGTCGATGCCGCCTGGATCGACCGGACCCGCGCTTCGCAGGTGCACAAAGACAGGTACTTTACGCGATGCTGCGAGCTTGAAAATTTGGAAAATTTCACCGCGTGAAGCACCGGGAACATAGGCGATTCCAAAGCCAATTCCCAGCGCGCCTTGATCCAATCCAGTTTGCAGCGCCGCAAGAATTTCGTGAAGTTGGCCAGCGTTGGCGACTGCATTGACGGCTCGATCGCGTGGCAGAAAGGTTCCACTGTCGCCGAACACCTTGATCCGAACCGGAATGTGTCCAACCGAGGCGCCAAAGTTGATGAGCGATTTACCTTCGCGCTGGCGGTACCATTCGTTGACCGGTGAAACGCCAACTTCTAACTCCAGAGCCGTCGTCACTCCATCTCGAGCCTTGAACTCATAGTTCTCCTCGGTCTGGCCATGTTGGTGGAGATCGATAAATCCGGGAGAGACGACCAACCCAGCGGCGGGAATAACAGTACGCCCTTCGAGCGGCTGTTCTGAGATAGCGGCGATGTGTCCGTCGAGAATGGCTACATCACGCACACCGTCAAGCCCAGTCTCCGGGTCGATGACACGTCCGCGCGAGATCACTATGTCAAACTGCTGGGCCTGAATCACAGCGGCAATCAGCAGAAACAAAACCGGCAGCGTTCTATATCGCATCTGACGCGATTATAGGCCGCTGCCCGTCTTGAATTAGTAGGTAGTGCGGGGAGGAGTCGAACTCGCCTGCGGACTCATCTGCGAACTGTTTGCAGACGCTGTCAGACCCGTATTGACGAGAACATTCACTTCCACGCGGCGATTCAATTTGCGTCCCGCGCGAGTGTTGTTAGCAGCCGCTTCATGCGAGATGCCTAAGCCAGCTGGAGTAATAATCCGGCGTAATGGTATGTTGCCTTGTTCTTCCAGATAACGAACCACCGCCTCGGCGCGCTCGTCGCTCAACACTTGATTATGTTGTAGGTTTCCGGTTTTATCCGCAAAGCCGGCAACTTCAATCATGTATCCCTTTTCAGCATTCGCCTTTGCCGCAAGGCCATCCAGGTCTTTCTTGCCCTCAGCCGTGAGCATTGTACTATTCACGCGGAAATAAACGGTCGTTGAGAACTTCGATTGAAAATCATCCAGGTTGGTGATGCGCTTGTTTGCGTCGTTAACACCTGTGTTCGCCTGCTCGGCTTGCTGCTGCACTTGACCGACCTGCTGTTGGGTCTGCTGCTGCTGAGTCGAAAGCTGAGTTGTCTTGGCCTCGAGTTGTCCCGTCTGGGTCTCTAGATTGTCCGTGCGCCCTTCGAGTTTACCGGCGCGGCCTTCCAACTGACCGGTGCGATTTTCAAGCGGGCTTACGCGGGCATCAATCTGCCGCGATGCTCGCATCGAGTTCGGATCGAATACGACGCGATTCGCCATCAGCTCGCCTTTGTCATTCCCTTGGCCTTCCACTTGTACGTGAAGCCCAGGAAGGAGCGAGCCAGAATCCATGTTGGTCTTCGACATTCCCCACATGCCATGGCGCATCTGGATTTTGGTTGTACTTGACAGGTCAACGGTGCCGATCGAATCGTCGTCAGCCTTCAGCCTGAGCATGTCGCCATCACGGGAAATAATCACGCCTTTTAAGTTGACGTGTTCTCCAGCCGTGAATGTGCGGGCGCTTGGCGTCACCCTGGCGGCCGCAATTGTGGTCATCATTATGCTGAGCGAGGTGACGCCCAGTAGGGTCCTTACGTATCGATTAGTCGTTAAATGTCTCATTTTATTGGGCCTGAGCCTCCTCGTGGGATCTTTTCGCGAGATTCTTTTGCCAGATGGGAATCTCGTACTTTGTCTGGCATGCCTACCCGTCCCTTAGACGGTTCCATTTCGAGAAAGGTGACTAAGGTATTTCGAAAGTTAATGTGGCTATTCCGCCAAAGCACGTTCGAAGTACCACCCCGGTGCGTTGCTGAGTTTGCCAGGTGTTATAACCGGATTCGGTGCCAGACGTCAAAACCAATCCCGGAAAGTTACCAAGCGGCGGCCGAGGATTTTATGGATGGTCGATCGTCGCCACGGCCTTCGTCACCTTCGGCCTATCGGTCGGCATACCTTATTACAATCTTCCCTTTTTCTACGACTACTTTCAAAAAGCCTTCCACTGGGATCTGCAGTCGATTACCCTTGGCTTTCCCTTAGCGGCACTCCTGACGATTTGGGTTGGTCCCTTGCTCATCCCCAAGATGAGCCCAAAAAAATTGATCGTCGCGGGAACTGGACTTACCGCCGTTGCCTTGTTTGGGTTCAGCCGCATGGGCGGTTCCCTCCCGCTTTATTTTTTCCTGTATTTCATCTATACGGTCGGCTATATTTTTTCCGGCCCTATCCCCCATCAAATGCTCGTTTCGTATTGGTTCCAAAAGAAACGTGGGACGGCGATGGGCATCGTTTACGTGGGTGTGGGCCTCTTCGGCGGCCTTGGAGGATTTCTCGTCAAGCCGATCAGCGAGAATTATGGTTTTCGCACTGCGCTCATGGTCTTGGCGGGAATTATGTTCCTGACGTGGCCGCTCGCCATATTCCTTTTGAAGGACAAACCATCGGAACTTGGCCAATTTCCCGATGGTTTCGCATCACCGCCGGCCGATGCCAAACTAGCGCCGCACACCTTCACCTATCTCATGTCGAAAGGCTCATTCTGGCTGCTGCTCATTGGAAGCTTCTGCTCCATTGGAGCCATTGGTTCTATCAACGTTCACATGAAGCTGGTCTTCCGCGATGCCGGGTTTGCGCCCCAATCGGTGCTGAATTCCACATGGCTGACCGCCTCATACCTCATTCTGTGGTCCAGCATCATTGGACGCGTCAGCATCGGTTACTTCGCGGACAAGTTTTCAAAGAAACTGGTAATGACCGCTACTTACTTTTTGGTGGCGGGTACAATTCCCCTGCTCCTTGCTGTGAAACCGCCGCATCAACCACATGTTTTTGGGTTGATTTTCGGCCTCGCGATGGGCGCCGACTATATGCTTATTCCGCTGATGGCCGCCGAACAATTCGGCGTGAACACACTTGGCCGGGCCATGGCCATCATTCTTCCCGTTAACACCATCGGCCAGACCTGGTGTCCATTTCTAATCGCGCGTCTGCGGGAGCACTACGGGTCCTACACCCTGCCGATGGGCGTGGTGTTCGGTATCGCCATGCTGGGGGCGGTCGCTATCGCTGTTCTTCCGCATCACAGTCCCGCCGGAGAAGTCCTTGGCCCTCCTTTTGCTGAGCCCGCGGCCATAAATGAGCCGGGCCATTAGCCCCTTTCGCTTCACGAGAGACAATACAACTTAAACATGGAACACAGAAAGCTTGGCAAACAGGGCCTTGCGGTCTCAGCGCAAGGTTTGGGCTGCATGGGAATGTCCGACTTTTACGGAATACGAGAGGATGAAGCCGAATCCATTGCGACTATTCAACGTGCGATCGACTTAGGCATCGATTTTTTCGACACCGCCGATATGTATGGCCCCTTCACGAATGAAATCTTACTCGGACGCGCACTGAAGGGACGCCGCAACCAGGCGATCATCGCCACCAAATTCGGTTTTGTTCGCGATCCCAGTAATCCCGCTTCGCGAGGAGTCAACGGGCGGCCGGAATACGTCCGTCAAGCCTGTGAAGCCAGCCTCAAGCGCCTGGGCATCGAGACCATCGACCTTTACTACCAGCACCGCATCGACCCGAATGTGCCCGTGGAAGAAAGCATCGGCGAAATGTCCCGGCTGGTGGAGCAGGGGAAAGTTCGGTTTTTAGGCCTTTCGGAAGCCGGACCGATCAGCCTTCGCAAAGCTCATGCCGTGCATCCCCTTTCGGCCCTACAGTCCGAATACTCCCTGTGGAGCCGCGATGTAGAGGAAGAGGCGATTCCGGCTTGTCGCGAGTTGGGTATTGGCTTCGTGCCCTATAGCCCGCTGGGCCGAGGCTTTCTGACGGGTGCTTTCCAATCGTTAGATGATCTTCCCGCTAACGATGTCCGTCGAAATCAACCTCGCTTTCAAGGCGCAAATTTTCGAAAGAACCTCGATCTGGTGAACAAAGTTGCCGAGATTGCGGCACACCATGGCTGTACTTCCTCCCAATTAGCGCTCGCCTGGGTGCACTCCCGCGGCGAAGACATTGTGCCCATTCCAGGCACCAAGCGGCGCAAATATCTGGAAGAAAACGTCGCCGCATTCGATGTCGACCTGAGCTATCAGGAACTCGAGGAAATAGAGAGCATCTTTGCCGGTGCAGTGGCGGGAGAGCGCTATCCCGCCATGATGATGGCGCTTATCGCCAAGTAGTATGCCTACTTTGACGCTCGGCGAAATTGCGGCTCGCCTCGGCTGTCAGTTAGATGGCGACCCGGGCTTGGAAATCGTGGGCCTCTCCACTTTAGATAAAGCCGGTCCACAAGAACTGACCTTTCTCGCCAATAAGAAATACGCGCCCAGGGTGAAAACCACTAGAGCCGGCGCTGTTCTTGCCCAGGAACCGCTAAGCAATACCAACGCCGCTACCCTGATTTCGGCAAATCCTTACTATGATTTTGCCCGCGCTTTGGAATTGTTTTATCAACCTCCCAGGCCGCCTCCTGGTATCCACCCCTTGGCTTCCATTGAAGCCAGTGCCCAAATCGGTTCTAATCCTTCCATCGGGCCGTTCGCGGTGGTGGGGACCAACGCTGTGATCGGCGCGTATTGTGTCCTTCATCCCCACGCCGTCATTTATCCGGGGTGCGTCATTGGCGATCGGTTTACCGCGCATTCTCACGTATCCGTTCGAGAATTTGTTCGCATCGGTAATCGTGTGACGCTTCACAATGGCGTGGTTGTCGGCGGCGACGGATTCGGGTTTGCCCGCCGCTCCGATGGCGTCCAGTACAAGATTCCGCAGTCAGGCTCAACGGTCATCGAAGACGACGTCGAAATCCAAACCCTAAGCTCTGTCGATCGCGCAACCATGGGCGAAACACGCGTGAAGCGCGGAGCGAAGATCGACAGCTTAGTGCAAATCGGCCACGCCTGCGTCGTGGGAGAAGACAACATCATCTGCGCACAAACTGGTCTTGCCGGTAGCACTGTGCTGGAAGAGAACGTGGTCATGGCGGGCCAAACTGGTTCTTCTGGCCACTTGACCATTCACAAGAACGCGATTGTGTGGGGGCAGTCGGGGGTAGGCCACGACGTTCCGGCAGGGGCGACGGTTGCGGGCTCGCCGGCCTTCGATGGCCGGGATTGGCTTCGTTCCGTGACAGCATTCTCTAAACTGGGCGATATGGTTCGCACCGTTCGCGCGCTCGAACGCCGTGTGGCCGAACTGGAAAGAGCGGACGGACCTACGCCGAAGTCCTAATTGGATTCCAATGGTGACTTACTACCGCCGCTCGCTTATTTTGACGATCTCTGCCGCTCTTGCAGCCGGCGGGGCCTGTGCTTCGCGGCAGCCCACCGACTTAGTAGAGCTGAACAAGATCATTCCCAACATTTGTTTGCAGATCCGATACGCGACCACCGACAATTTCACACACCATAAGGTCTATGATTCTGCCCGTTGCTTTTTGCGCCGTGGAACGGCCCTCAAACTGAAGGGGGTGCAGGAGGAACTAAATGCCAAAGGCCTTGGTCTGAAGGTTTGGGACGGCTATCGTCCCCTATCTGTTCAGAAGATCTTTTGGGCGCTAGTGCCGGATGAACGATACGTCGCCAATCCTGCCAAGGGATCCCGCCACAACCGCGGCGCCGCGCTCGATCTTACGGTGGTGCATCTCAACGACTGCTCCGAGCTGAAGATGCCAACGCCTCATGACGATTTGTCGGTGCGCGCGCATCGGAATTATATGGATCTACCGCCAGAAGCCATTGCGAACCGCAAAATGCTAGAAGACGTGATGACTCGGCACGGCTTCATCGGCCTGCCTACGGAATGGTGGCATTTCGACGATAGCGATTGGCAGCGGTATCCCATTCTCGACGTGCCGGTCGGTTCGATCCCAACCCATTAGAATCGTTTATCGCAAGGTTGGAAAGGTGCCGGACATATGGTCGTGCCACGTCAGACCGTCTTGGTCGACCAACGCCCAAACCAAACCTATCCCCACAGCGAGGAAACTGATAAACGATCCGAAGGTGCGTTGCATCCTGCGCTCGCGGGAAGGCGGATTACCATCGAAATCAATCAGCCGAAGGCGGGCAGCGCTCATCCCAACGCTATCCAATCCAAAATACGCCCAGAGGAATTTATAGGCGATCGGTATGGTGGCAAGCGAAAGGATCACGAACGGCAGCACATGTTTGTCCAGGATCACCGATCCCCCGGCAAGATTGTACGCAGTCCCGGCCAGGATGCACCCAACCAGCATGACAGCTAAATCCACTAGCGCGGCCTGGGACCGCAACGCACAAGGTGCAACCGGTGCATTGCAAATGATCGTTGACTGCGGCTGCGTCAGTACCTGTTGCTCGCCGAATAGATCCAGCCGCTGCTGCTCCATCCGCGGTCCCGCCTTCCGGGTAATCTCCGGATTCGACGTCCGGCGGCTGCGCGGCGAAACTTCAACTTTGCCGACTTTCAGCGGAGCGGGGCGCGAAATCTCCGTCGGGCGCGCACGCGTGCTCTCGCTCTTTGGCAAATCGAGCCGCGTTACTTGGAAATCGCGCGCTTGGGGCAGGGGAATCGGGCTTCGGCGCGGTTGTGGCGGAAACAGCGTTTGCTGACCAGGCTCGGCGGGCGTCGGAATCTCTTCCTGCTCCTCCTCAAAATCATATGCCTCGGCTGTGGCGGTCGCCGCGATCGGATAAGACGCCGGGCGCACACGCGATGGCGAAGATCGTATGCGGCGGCCGCAACGCCGGCACCGGTGATCGTCGTCTAAATTCCAAGTCTGGCAATGTTGGCAAGTCATACAGCTTTTCGCATATTTACTTCGCGGCTTCGGGCGGGTTCAAATTACCGTAGCTTGCAGTCATCTTGCCCGTCATGTTACGGTTTTCGGTTGACGAACAATCGAGCGATTGCCAATTCCCCCGATACTGTAAATAGCAGAAAAACTCGATGCTGTCTACAACAATATAGTGCAAAATTGTTTTTTCTTCTCTGCCTTGGCGTTTTTGTTGCCATTCCCAGGATCTCCGCCCAAACTTCCGTTCACATAGCCCATCCTGAGGCGCCACCCGAGAGCGAAATTTTCATGGGCGGAGTAGACCAGACGCAAGACAACGATTGGTACTATCTGCGCGGCGCTGCCAAAGTGGAGACCACTGAGTTTCTCGTGACTGCGGATGAAATCGACTACAATTCCGACACACATTGGGCCTATGCTCGCGGCAACGTCAAATTCGAGCATTTTGCGAACGGCGAAAAGCTGAACGCCGATCACGCCGAATATAATCTGAAAACCGAAGAAGGCAAGTTCTACGTGGTTGAAGGAACATCTCCGGCCAAGGTGATGAACAGCCCTGGTTTGCTTACCACGACCAACCCGTTCTACTTCAAAAGTCTCTGGGCCGAACGGTTAAAGGATCGTTACATCCTTCATAAGGGTTTTGTCACCGATTGCGTCATTCCCAAGTCCTGGTGGACGTTCAGCGCCCCTCTGTTCGACATCATCCCGGGCGATCGCGCCGTAGGCCATAGCACGTTGTTCCGGCTGCATGGAATTCCGATGTTTTATCTTCCGCTCTTCTATCGTCCTCTGGGAAAGAACGAGCGCCAGAGCGGATTTCTAACGCCGAACATAGGGAACAGCTCGCTGCTCGGCTACATGGTCGGACTTGGTTACTACTGGGCTATCAGCCGCAGCTACGACATGACTATCATCGGCCAGGACTTCACCGAACGCGGTCCTGCCGAAAACTTCGATTTTCGAGGCAAGCCCAGCCGCACCACCGATTTCAATTTTCAGCTTTACTCCGTTCAGGACATTTACGGCCAGTATGAAGGCAAAGGTTATGTGGCAGTCGGCGATCAGTACGTCCTGGAGCCCATTTATCAGCATGAGGGCGGCACGCAGATCGACGGAACTTTTCGGACATCGTTCGACGGCTGGACCGGCTATGTCAACTACAACTATCTGAGTTCGTATCTGTTTCGAGAATCGTTTACGCAGTCCTATGCGACGGCCATCACCTCTGAAGTAGATTCCACCGGCTATTTAC
>JBARMQ010000668.1:0-5420 GCA_049802535.1 Bryobacteraceae bacterium
CCCCTAGCCGGTAGATGAGACGAGAGTGCCCGAATTTAACGAGATAATGCAAGAGGACGTAGAACAGTGGGGGGTGAGCATTGTCCCGGATTTCTTCGAATGTTGCTCGCCAGTCCCCAGTTCGGGCAACCATGATGTGCCACCAACCGTCGTATTGGATGAACTGGCGAAAAGTAACAACGATACGGGGAATAAAGCAGAGACCTGCCACTGCGAGAAGCAGGATTGCAAACCGCAGGCGTGGCTCCCTTTGCGGCGGCGGTGTGCCTGTCAATTCACCATCAAAGCACATATCTCGGGCTGTCGACAAGGCGGACCGTCGATAAGGCGACTAATGTTTGAAACGCACCGCAATTGCCGCGCTGTTAGGATACGTTAAGGATGCTTTGGAACAGCCGCACAATGGAGCGAAGAGCGTTATAGCTCTCACCGCGCAGCCATGGCTCTTGCGCCTACCGAAAACGCGGCTTCGATAGCGTCACCACCCGCAGAAGTGACTTTTCGTAAGAAGCACTTACTTCCGCTAATCCTTCTCGTAATCCTCATCTGCCTTTTTCATTGGCCAGTGCTTTCCGGCACCTTTACATTTGTCGACAATTCGCCAGACATCACCAATATGGAAGTGCCCGATATGGAATTGCGTGCGAAGGCTTTGCGCCAAGGCATCTTTCCCATTTGGGATCCGTACGCTGAAGGGGGCCGTCCGATGTTGGCGCAAATGAATCCTCATCTGCTGGATCCATTTAGCACTCTTTTTCTGCTACTACCGCTGAAGCACGGTCACCTGAACTTCAAATTTCTTGACCCTTATTTTGTGATTTTGCGATGTTGCGCTGGGATCACGGCTTATTTGTTGTTGGCTGAACTGGGGCTTTTTCCGATCGCTTGCGTTTTCGGTGGCTTCCTCTATGCGACCAGCGGCGTGACAGGCATGACTGTTTGGCCGGAGACCATTATCGAGACTATTTACCCTCCTCTTGTATTTGTCTTTCTGCATCGCAGCCTTACCGGAGGGCGTTCATTATTGAACGCAGGGATCGCTGGCGCTATCGGTGGCCTAGCCTGGCTCAGTGGAACACATCACATTCCGCTTATCACTTCTCTCTTATCTATTGTGATGCTAGCCGCGGCCCTTTTCCTGGAACGCCGCTGGCGAGGAGGGTTGTTGAGGATTACGATATTTTGCGGAATGCTGGGCTGCATCAGCGCACCGCAAATCCTTCCGTCTCTTGAAATGGCGCCTTACGTCTTTCGCTGGGTGGGTTTGGCCCAACCAATCAGGGGATCGGCCCGTGTGCCAATCGCATCCCACTGGGCTGCGGCGGTGCAACCGGAGCATTTGCTTGGCATCGCGCTCCCTGGCAATTTAAATCTCAATGACAACGGAATGGAATTTCTCGGAGTTGTCGCCTTGACGTTCATTGCGCTTGCCTTTATGCACTGGTCTTCATCTCGCTTGATCCGGTTTCTCGGGTTCGTATCGCTAGCCGGCGCTCTACTTCCAATTGCAGAATACAACCACATTTATGGACTTCTGTACACGATCGTGCCGCTTATCGAGAAGCTGCGCGAGCCTGCCTATTGGTTCTTTCTTCTTCAGATTGGAGGTTGCTGCTTGGCCGCGATCGGCCTAGATCGTTTTTTGCGTCAGCGATCTTATTATCAAAGCGTACAACCGTTGCTAATCCGGGTATTGCTTCTGCTCGGAGCAGTCATTTTCGTCGGGTCGGCAATGTGGGGAATGAATGCCGAACCCTCAAAGCAGGTCATAGTCAATCGATACGCACTTTCCGGACTGATCGCGTTACTGCTGGGAACGCTGTTTCTCGCTGACCGGAAGAGGCCTCTGGGGTCCGTCGCATTTGGCGGAATGCTACTTGCCTTGGTATTTATTGGGCATGGGGATGTCTCGGGTCACACTAGCCAGGCAAATTTCGTTTTCGCGCATCCACCCGCAGTCTCTCATATTGTGCAGCCGCTATACGATCGACGGGAGTTGGGAGAGTTCTTAAAGACGCGACCCGACGTTGAGCGGATTGATAGCAGCGCCGACGTGCCGGAGGCGCTCGGTGACGCTTTCTTATTGGAGGACATGTCGGGATTTGAGGGAACTGTCCTGGCCGAATATTTTCAGCTCGGGCCTTGGAATTATCGTACTCAGCAGTTGTATGGAGTTCGTTATTATATCGCGAAAAAGCCCCTCGACCCTAGACAGACCCTGTTGTATTCCTCGGCCAAAACAGGCGTGAACATCTATCGAAATCCAGATCCACAACCGCGCACATGGGCAGTGCATCGGCTAATCGCCGTCACCCAAGACAAGGATTTCGAAGCTGCTCTCCTCGATCCAAAATTCGACATGTCACAGACTGCGGCATTGAAGGGACCGGTCCCTCAGCTCGAAACATGCGGGAGTAACGATAAGGTTCGGATGGTTTCGAGGATGTGGTTTCAATCAACCATCGACGCTACCTTGAATTGCCGCGGTATGGTGATCTTGAACGATAATGCTTATCCGGGTTGGTACGCTTTTGTCGATGGTCACAGTTCCCCGGTTTATCGCGCTTATGGAGCGCTTCGCGGCGTGGTGGTGAATGCCGGTCAGCATCGAATCGATTTTCATTTTCACCCGTGGTCGTTCTTCGTGGGCATGATCTTATTTGCCTTCGGAATCGGCGCTTTAACGTTGATCTCCCGCCTGCAACGTTTGGAATTTCGGAGCTATTTACTGGGAGGCAATTGAGCTGGACATTCCGGCGATCTGTTGCACCATCCGAACTTGCTTTAATCATGTTAAATCGCAAGTTGCCTAGATCCGCGATCGCACTCTGCTGCCCACGTGTTGTCCTGGCACCAAATCCCCGATACTAAGAACGGATTGAGGCATGAAAAACGAGTGAGTGAAATCTCCGGGCATCGGCCGAAACGGATCGTGGTGGGCGTGAGTGGCGCGACTGGGACGGTATACGCTATACAACTTCTGCGCCGTTTGCGACAGGCGGGCATTGAGAGCCATTTGGTGGTTTCGCGCGCGGGCGAAATGACGCGTACGCTTGAGACCAGTTTTTCGACTGGAGAATTGAAAGCGTTGGCCGATGTGAACTATCGAATCGGGGACGTGTCGGCTGCGGTGGCGAGCGGATCGTTTAAGACGATGGGCATGATTGTCGCTCCATGTTCGATGCGCACGCTGGCGGAGATCGCAACGGGGGTCAGCAGCACATTGCTGACACGCGCCGCCGACGTGGTGCTTAAGGAGCGGCGGCGACTGGTGCTGCTTCCCAGAGAAACGCCGCTGCATGCCGGCCATCTACGAAATATGCTGGCGGTAACCGAGATGGGAGGGATCATTATGCCGCCTGTGCCGGCTTTTTATACGAAGCCGGCAAGCGTTGATGAGATTGTCGACCAAACGGTGTGCCGGGCGCTGGATCTTTTCGATATCGATCTACCGGATACAAAGCGATGGTTTGGAGAGACCGCCGGACATCAGGGCGATTAGTGTGTCATCGCGTAGACAACATAATTGACACCGATGCGAATACCGAGAGCCGAATACTTTTCCGGGTATTCCGCGTTATCGGCCCACTCCCAGGAATCGCCGACGTCGGAATTGTATGAGATGGCGACCATAACGCGGCCTTTGTCGTCATAGATGGCTCGCCATTGTGCGCCTCTACCCCCGCGGTCGCAATTCTTGCAACCCTGTTTAATATGCTGAGCGCCGGGAATTTGATCGCGGTCGTTCAGGTCATAGACGGTGTGAAAAATTGGGTCGTTGTCGGGAATGTCAACGATCGGCCGATCGGGAAAGACCTTCTTAATACGCATTTCAAACATGGCCCACTCATAAGAGCCATGAAAATCGTCGGCCATAAAGAAACCGCCGCGCAGCAAATATTCGCGCATGACTTTCGCTTCTTCGTCGGTTAGACCCCATTCACCCACTTGGACGGCATAGAGCCAAGGCCAGTTATAGACTTCAGTCCCGTCTTCGAGATTAACTGACTGCTCGACGCTGCGAGTCGAAATTCGGGTGAGGCGGCGGACGGCGCGGGCGAAGTTGCGATCGGCCGGCGGATAGTCCTGCGTCCAAAGAGAAAAGCCCTGGTGCCAGTCGTAATCGCGGCCAGCGTACCCATTGTTCGGTCCGGGGGGATACATAAGGCGCGCAAAGGTCCATTCCGTCTTCTCGTTCCAGTCGGGCGGGAGGGCGGAGTCGCCGTGTTCAATGCCGGGATATTGCTTGAACGGGCGCTGAAACGCATAAAGCCCGCTCCAGCAGACAAGCGCAACGGCGATAAGCGCGATTGGCGTGCGATTGATTTTGAGCAGAAAATCGCTCATGCCTGATTATCCCGCGATGAGATCGAAGAAAGCTCCAAACCATCAGTATCTATAGTTTGGGTGCCGGTAGGAAAAAAGTTGCAGAAAAAACTACCTATTCCGTATTTTTTCCACACAGCGGCTGCGGAAGTCACTAGAATCAAGAGGACACGTTCCCAGAAAGTGCGAATCGGCTCTGGTTGCCGACGAGTTACCTTCATTTCGACTGGTTTGTTGTGGGCCAAGCCAACTCGATGCCAGTAGGCGCGGCCACGAATCGATCAGCGCCAGTTGAAGAGGTACGACTTTTGATGATCGCTAGCGGAATGTCTGTCTTGCGGAGTTCCCTGCTCAATCGGAGCGCCGACACCCGAAGCTTTCAGGCGCTGTGCTTAGCGTTGGGGTTGCTCATCCCAGGTTTAGCTTCGGCGCAGGGCAGAATTGACCCATCGCTACCGCCCGCGGGCTTTTCCTACGAACACAAATTCCTGATGACCCCGGGTATCGATACGGTGAAGGATCCGCACGCGATTGTGCCACCGCTGACCACAAAGGAAAAGTATCGTTTGTTCTGGATCCGCACCAGCGGTGTCACACTGCCCGCGGAAGCGGCGTTTGAGGCGGGATTTTCGCAAGTGATGCGACATTCTCCCCGCTACGGGACCGATACCGGGGCACTTGCGGATCGATTCGGATCCTACGCCGGAAACATGGCCAGTTGTAACTTCTTTGAAGATGCCTTTCTGCCGTCCATTTTCAAGCAGGATCCACGCTACTTCCGGAAAGGAGAGGGGTCGATACGGTCACGGTTGTTCTACGCGCTTAAGCAAGAGTGGGTAGCGCGCACCGACTCCGGTGGATTTGCATTTAATTACTCGCAAGTGTTGGGCGCGGGAATGTCAACGGCGCTGGGCGACGCATGGTATCCGAGAAATCGTAGGCCGGATGAGTTGAGCCTAGATGGCACCATGGAGCGATTTGCCGCCAAGCTGGGGTTTGCCGCGATGCGTAATGTTGCGCACGAGTTTGGACATCCGAGGGGGAGCAAAGGGGTGGTGACGGAAGCCGTCGTCCCCGGGCGACACTCCTAAGTC
>JBARMQ010000669.1:0-6595 GCA_049802535.1 Bryobacteraceae bacterium
TCAATAAATCTTCTTCCTCCGGTGCGCCGTCTTCGCGAACCGTGACCTGATGAAGGTTTTCTTCGAATCGGCCGGTCGACTCGAGCGAATCGGAGACTAACAGAACATGAACCCGCCCATCATTGGCCGCAAGCACGACGTCCTTGATCCCGTGAATGGCCAAGCTGCCGGACTTGTGATTGTACTGGGTCAGAAAATCATCAATACGAGCCGTATAGTCCTGATCAAGCGCCTCAAGGGCACGCTGGTGCATTTCCCCGCCTTTTAGGCTATTGGGCGCGCCATGAACCGATTGCGGCGATACGTGTGGGTAGGCGCTTAGGCCGCGGTAAATCGATAATTCATAGTCAACTCCGGCGAGTACGAGTGGAGCTTTAGAGTCTTTCAAGGCATCAACTACGGAGTGATCGATTTCTTTGTAGAAGTGGGCGAGATACTCTTGCTTGTCTTCCGAACTGCTGTCAGATCCAAAAAGAACGCCTTTCGAGTGCCCCGCGGAAGGACCGGCAGTCGACCGATTATCGCGGGTATGGTCCGGCTTGGCCGTATCCATATATCCATCAAAGCTGGTAGACACATTGCGAAGCTCAACTTGCGTGCAATCGTTTGCCGTGCAGCGCAAGAGCCTAATGTCTTTTTGGCTCAAGGCCAGGATGTAGAAGACGGGATCTCGCGACAAGAGTGGAAGCAACGGCCGAATAAAGAAATGCGGAGCTACGACCGCGCGAGCCTCCACGCGCGCGTCGAGCCACATCCTGGCAAAGAATTCAGCAGACCGGAAGATCGCGATGCTCTGGCCGTGCGCTTCTTGCGGCTGATATACGTCATCCCAATTCGCCACCGAATGAACGAGCTCTTGCGTTCCGGCGTTGTTGCCGGCTTGGGCTCGTTCCAAATCCCGAACCATCTCTTTCCAACGCAGAGCGTATTGGCCCTGAGCGGCCGGGCTTTCGGGGAGGGGTGCGTAAATGCTTAAGCACGGCCCTTCTGTCTTTAGTATTCGTTTTAAGTCGCCGGCTTCGAGCGAGCCGATTAGCTCCTGCGTATCCATACACTTAGGGGACACCGTTTGGGGGATCTCCGTTACGCGGGAAACCAGGAGCAAGCAAGCCGGATCTATGCTCCGAACCCGTTTTCACTTTTGAGCCGCCCGTATGCCGAATCAAGAGCAGCAAACGACCGCAGAGCAGAATCGTAAGCCGGGCGTCAATCCGTGGATGATCGCGGTCGCGGTCATATTGCCCGCGTTTATGGAGGTAATCGATACTTCAATTGCGTCAGTTGCCCTGCCGTATATCGCGGGAAGCTTTTCAGCCTCGACGGATGAGGCCACCTGGGTGCTCACGTTCTATCTATTATCGAACGCGGTGGTGCTTCCTGCCAGCGCGTGGTTTGCGCTCCGGTTTGGCCGAAAACGATTCCTGATCGCATCCATCATCATATTCACTATTGCTTCATTTTTCTGCGGCGCGGCAACCAGTCTGCTCGTCATTCTGGTTGCGAGGCTGATCCAAGGCGCCGGCGGAGGCGCTTTGCAGCCCATCTCTCAAGCGATCCTCACGGAAAGCTTTCCGCCTGAGAAACGCGGGATGGCGATGGGTCTGTTCGGCCTTGGCGTCGTTGTTGCGCCGATTCTCGGGCCTACGCTGGGCGGATGGCTGACGGATAGCTATTCATGGCGCTGGGCGTTTTATATCAATATTCCGGTCGGCGTGCTCGCTGTTTTTTTAATCTCGCGGTTCATTGAAGATCCGCCCTATATCAAGAATGCAAAGCCTGGGAAACTCGACGGTATTGGTCTCGGATTGCTGGCGCTTTGGCTGGGTGCGTTGCAGATTCTGCTCGATCGCGGGCAGCAGGACGATTGGTTTGGATCGCTTCTGATCCGCTGGCTGGTGGGGACGGCGATTGTGGGCTTCGTGGCCTTCATTATTTCGCAACTGACGCGCGAGAAGCCGTTGGTTGACCTCAAAGTTTTCAAAAATCGCAACTTCGCCCTGGGCTGCGGATTGATTTTCATGTTCGGTGCGGCGATATACGGAGCTGTTACGCTGTTGCCGCTTTTCTACCAGACTGTGATGGGATATTCGGCAATCGACGCGGGAATCGCGGTGGCCCCCCGCGGGCTTGGATCCATTATCGCGATGCCTCTGGTCGGATTGATGGTGTCAAAGGTCGACACACGTATTCTGACTTCTACCGGGTTCCTGATTTTTGGGACTTGCGCGTTGTTCTGGGGCATGATTACGATGTCCATCTCTCCAATGTCGCTCTTCTGGCCTATTGTTATCAGCGGTTTTTCACTGGGCTTGGTTTTCGTGCCGTTGTCCACCGTGACGTTGGGCGATTTGCCGCCGGAACGAGTCGGCAACGGCAGCGGATTGTTTAACCTGCTGCGAAATGTGGGCGGCAGCATCGGGATTTCCATTGTGAACACAGTCATTGCGCGGCATGAGCAAGTACATCGGTCTACCTTGGTCAAACACTACACAGCGACCAGCCCCTTGTTCGAAAGCCAATTGTCGACTGTTCGCCACTATCTCGCGACACAAACGGACCCGGTGTCGGCGGCGAATCAATCCTACGGGATTTTGCAGAGGATCCTAGGGCAGCAAGCGTCGCTATTTTCCTACGTTGACGATTTTCGTTTGATGGCGGTGGCGTGCTTCGTTTGCGTGCCCATCGTATGGGCATTGAAGCGTGTGAAACGCGGCGCAATTGCCGCCGAGTGATGCCTATTTTACAAGTCCGTAGACCCAACGATTCTGCGCCTCTGTCACTGCTTTTCGAAATCGCCGGGAGCGTTCGATGAAGAGACGCTGGTTGCCTGTGCAGATGGAATCATCATCGGCAATGTCGGAGCCGACTCCCACCGCGCAGGCGCCGGCATGGAAATAGTCGGAACAGCTATCGACCGTCACCCCGCCTGAAGCAATGAAATCGACGTGCGGATATTGACCCTTGAGAGCCCTCAGATAGCGCGCTCCGCCGACGGCATTACACGGGAACAGTTTGACAGCATCCGGCGCGCTGGCCGCCGCTATTTGTACTTCGGTCGGTGTGAGAGCCCCGGCAAATATGGCTATGTCTAGCTCCTTAGCGGCCTCGACAGTTTCCTTGGCAAAGCCGGGAGTAACGATAAATTGTGCGCCGGATTGCGCGGCTTGCCGAAGCATATGCGCATCGGTCACAGTGCCGGCGCCGACGATCATGTTGTTCCCATGGGCCCTGATCACCGCTTCCAGGCACGACATCGCGTCGGGCATCGCCAGTGAGATTTCAAGTACCGTAATGCCCCCGATGCATATGGCCTCGGCGGCTCGCACCGAACCCAGCGGGTCGGATGTGCGAATAGTAGGGATAATGCCAATCTCTTTGATCCGAGCGGAGATATCTGCGCCGTTCATAATTGAAAGCCTCTACCGGTAGGCAGCTTAGCATATGTTTACGATTGCGAAGGGTACAGTTTTAGCTCTGCTGGTACTGTCGCTGTGTCATCTCGCTCGGGCCGCTGAGACGCCGGTCATTCTGATATCGGTAGACACTTTGCGCGCGGATCATTTGAGCGCATACGGCTATACAAAGCTTTCGACGCCGCATATCGATGCCCTTGCCGGCGAAGGCACACGATACGGCCAGGTGCAGACGCAGATTCCGCTGACGCTGCCGTCTCACACGTGTCTGTTCACGTCCACTTATCCATTTCAAAATGGGGTGGAAGAAAACGCTGAGCGCGTGCCGCCAGGGATCGTCACGCTGGCTTCGGTACTACACGCAGAGGGGTACAAGACCGCCGCGTTTGTGGGCAGCAGTCTGCTTGACAGAAGATTCGGTTTAGATGTTGGGTTCGATTCCTATGACAGCCCGTTCAGCGCGGCGTCGGGAGTAGCCGAGAGTCCTTACTCGCAACGCGTGCGGCGCGCCGGCGCATTAGTTTTTCGATCGGCGACGCAATGGCTTAGCGCCCATCGCGGACAGGAGGCTTTCGTCTTCATACATCTTTTCGATTTGCATACTCCCTACAGCCTTCCGGCGTCGAGTGGGCTATCGGGTTATGACACTGAGATTCAGTACGTCGATCAACTGGTCGGCCGTTTCGAACAGTATTTGGCGGCGAACGGCTGGTGGGACCGGTCTTTGGTGGTTCTACTCGCTGACCATGGCGAAAGCTTAGGCGAGCATGGCGAGGATTCGCATGGTTATTTCATTTACCAAAGCACATTGTGGGTTCCGCTGCTGTTTCATTGGCCGAAGCGCGTTGATGCCCCCGTGCGAGTCGATCAGCCCGCTGGGTTGATCGACGTAGCGCCGACCATACTGGATTTTCTGCACATTTCCCCACCCAAGTCCTTTGAGGGCCACAGTCTTTTGAAAAACGCTCACCGACCGGTGTATGCCGAGAGTGTCTATGCGCGCGACGCCTTTGGCTGGGCCGCATTGCGTGGACTTCGCGAGGGACAGATGGAGTACATCAATGCTCCGAAGTCTGAGTTGTATGACTTGTCGTCGGATTCAAGAGAATTGAACAACCTGATCTCGAAGGATCCGGGTGAGGCTGCGGCAATGAAGAGGCAACTAATGGCTTTGATCAATCGATCGCCCGCGGCCGGTACATCGCCTGCGCAAGATACATCACCGCAAACACTAACGAAGATGCGATCTCTGGGTTATCTTTCCGGCGGCCGAAAGGAGGCGGCGAGGGACGCGCCCGATCCGAAAGATCGTCTGCCGGAATATCGACAATTTGAGACTGGTCTTAAGGCGCTTTATACGGGACGTTTGTCCGAGGCGATGGGGATTTTCCGATCAATCCTTACTACGGATCCTCGCAATTTGCCCGCACGGGGCAATCTGGGTGACGCACTTTTAAAGGCGCACCACGATAATGAGGCGCTCCGGCAATGGCAGATCGCACTGAACGAAGACCCCTCGTTTTCAGCTGCAGCCGAGGCCATTGGTGAGTACTGGCTGAAAGCAGGCGACTATGCCAAGGCCAAAATGAACTTCGAACACATGGTGCATAATTCGCCGAACGATTACGAGGCACAGTACGGATTAGCGCTGGTGGATCGGCGGCTGGGGCTTGCTCACGAGGCTTCGACACACTTTGCCGCGGCCTGTAGTTTGCTTCCGGAATCGCCTGCCTGCAACTCCACGCAAAGACACTGAGCGCGCCGCAGAGTCCTTCTGCTACACGCTGAGAACGGCGCAAGGCGCCTGCCGAATAATGGAATAGCCAGTCGGCTTGATACCGTCCGCCTCGCGTCCTCTTCCGATCACGAGCAAATCCGCGTTGATAGAATGCGCCAGCGAGCTGATGGTTGCGATCACTTCACCCTCCTGCACGTAGGTATCGCAGGCAGGCGCCACTTCCTCGTCCAGTTCCGTAACCAGCGCGACGAGCCGGGCGCGGGCGTCGCTTTCCTCCGCAAGCCGGGCGGTAGGAGCAAGCTCCTGGTCCAAATGTGAATGCAGCCGCGGAACTACGTGGACAATGCTCAAGGTGGCGCCCAAGTCTCTGGCCATTTGAGATGCCCAGGTGAGAATGCCTTGGCTAGGTGGGCGTAAATCGACGGCGCAGAGAATGCGATGAATGGCCTTAGGACTCGTTTCCGGCTGGCGGCTGGTCAGAACAGGGCAGGGCACATCGTGCAGGATCTTGGCCGTGACCGAACCCAACAGAAATCGGCGAACCATGCCATGTCCATGCGTCGGCACAACGACCAGCTGGACGTTGCCACTCTCGGCGAACTCGGTTACTTGTTCGACCGGGTCGCCTTCGTAGACGAGGCGCTTCACGTTTAGCCCTTGCAACAAATCGGCAGCAAATGTGTCGAGCCGTTCGCTCACCGCCTTGATCATGGATTCTGGCAGCGGCACTAAGATAGGCCCGATTCCGCCTATTGCGGGGATGCTGTAGATCGGGTTGATCGCATGCAGCAACAGAATCTCGGCGTCGTACTTGGCGCCGAGTAGCGCCGCATACGGAATCATTTCGAGACAGCGTTCCGAAAAGTCGACAGGAACTAAAATGCGGGAGATGGGATACATAGTCCTTGTTCAAGCACTGCGGGCAAAGAACAGTGTATCGGCTTGAGGTTACGTGCGCCGCGAGGGCCGTCTGGGGCGCTTCTTGAGAACTTGAACGAAGGCCTCCAGCCGTCGGTTTTTCGCTTTAAGCTGTTCGACCTCGATCTTGTTGAATTCATCCGTCAAAGGAGAAAGTAGGGGCGGCGATTGTGCGCGTACGTACAAGACGCTGGCCTCCTTTTTTTGACCGCCATAAGTGAGCAGCACGGCCTCCACTCGTGCGCTCCTGGGCCGGTATACTAACTGGCCGCCGGACCTCTTTTCGTCTTCAATATCGACGTCGGTTCTGGTTTCACCGTCGGTAATATGCAAGTCCGGGTGTGAAATCCGCGGGTCCAGCCCTGACCACGAGATCAGTAAATCAGGACCCGCCGAAACAACCTTAAGCGTGGGCTTGTGCGAAGTCAGAATCTTACTGCCATGAGCGGTCAGTGCCCCCCAGCTTATGAGTGAGACGCAGACCGCCGCCGCCGTCCATTTCCAGGCGACGGGACTCCGGGAGCAC
>JBARMQ010000670.1:0-44714 GCA_049802535.1 Bryobacteraceae bacterium
GCTATACCCTTGCCTCTGCTCCTGGGCGATTTTGCGTATTACGAAATCTCTGCCAATGGCTGTGCTGAGCTTCGTTATGGTGGCAATCGCTGCCAGCCGCGTCTTACGTTGGGAACCGGGCCATCCGAACGATCTTTGCGGGCTGTCGCTGGCGGCTCTGGTATTTGCAGCGTCCTTTTTGTCTGAACGGTCTACGCGAGCGCTGCTATTCGCTGGTCTTATCTGCACTGCGGCACTGTTAGTTAAGGTGAATGTCGGAGTTTACTTATCCTTGGGTCTTTTGGCCGGTCTGCTTCCGTTTACTAAGTCGGTCCCGCTGCGCCGGGCCACTTACTTGATCTTTGCGATTGCTGCTCTCTGTTTTCCGACGGTGTTGATGCACGCGCACTTGGGCGATGGCTGGGCTGTTTCGCTCGACGTTGTCATCACGTTGGCCTTGGCGTCTGCGTTCCTATTGGCAACCAAAATAGCTGTTGAGCCTTTTGCGGGACTTCGTAGTTGGGTGATCGCGATCGGGGTATCGACTCTCTTTGGGGCGGTACTGCTTGGAATGTTTATCGCGATCGGCAGTTCGTTAAGCGCTATCGTTACCGGCAGCGTTCTTCAGCATCTTGGAACCGATAAAGCATGGTATATCCCGGTCAGCGCCGCGCTCAGTGTACATTGCGCCGTCATCACGCTGTTTGGTTTTGGGCTGATGCTTTGGGTTCGCCGCGATCCTGTTTTGCGGGCCCGTAGCAACGTTGTCATAGGTCTGAAGCTGGCCGCGTGGGCGCTGTTATTCGCGTTGATTGTTCTGAATACCGATAGCATCAAATTGGCAACGGGCCAAATCGCCTTTGTTGATGGGCCGGCTCTCCTTTGGCTTGCCTTACTTCCCTCTGCCGAAGATCCAAGGATCACCAATCGGCCATTTCGGTATGTGGTGGTTTTTGCCACGCTCTTCATGCTGCTGTTTCCTTACCCTGTTGGGGGCGATCACGCAGACATGCCGACGATTTCCATGATCGTCATCTATGTTCTGTGCTTAGATGACGGGCTTACGATCATTCAGGAACGATATCGACAGCGCTTATTGCGAAATCGTTGGACCTGGCTGGCTGGACCGGCGTTCATGAGCTGTTTGTGCCTGATCCTGATCGGCCTCGCGGGATATAACTACCGGCATTACCGGTCGTGGGTTTCCTTGCGCCTACCGGGCGCGAGCCGTGTCCATCTGAAACCCGAGGAGGCACGGATGTATGAGACCCTCGCCCGGAAGGTGAATCAAGACTGCCAAGGGTTTATCTCAATGCCCGGCTTTGACAGCCTCTATTTCTGGACGGGTCAGGAACCGCCGACCACCATTAACATGAGTAACTGGATTACTGTTCTTGCGCCCAGCTATCAGAGGCAGACTATAAAGGCGATCGAAAATGACAAGCGGGATTGTGTAATTGAGAACGACTATTGGGTGGAGTGGTGGCGAAGAGGCCAAGATCTCAACAAAATTCTATTGGCGCATTACATTCGTACCAACTTCAAGCAGTACGACCAGGTTGGCGACTATCGCATTCTAGTTCGCCGTGACAGATAATTCAGCAGGTATGGTCTAAAACAATCAGCCACGCGCCGCCGATAGACCGGACCACTAAGCTAAAGACACCCCCGACCGGCCCTCCCGCAGCTGCTCCACGATCCAAATGCCAGTTGCCATACACGATCGCGGTAGTGGCGTCTAACTGTTGAACGTTTAAAGCGGTAAAGGCCAAGTGACCCATCGCGGCGGCCGTTGAATAGCGTTTCCGGTAGCGCGCCAGCACAGCATCGCGGCCGTGGACGACTTCGGCTCCGACAAAGGTGCAATCTGCAGCGTACGTTTTGACAAAGGCCGGGATGTCCCCGCGATTCCAAGCATCAACTTGCACCGCAAGCACCTTACGGATTTGTGATTCAGCCGGAGCATGCGCATATGCAAGAGAAGCAGCCAGCGCCACTACGGTTAATAACTTGCCCATGGCCCGCTACTATAGCGCGCGCACAAGCCGTTGGCCCATTAGCTCGTGGTGACGCGCGCCCCTTGCACCCTGATGACATAGGCTTGCCGGTAAGGAATTTTTGAACGAAGCTCCTGGGGCACGTCGATTCTTATCCCGCTTCCGACTCCTTGCCAGGGCAATGTATCGCCCGTCTCAAGCAAAGAAATACGAGCACCGGCGGGCGCATGCACGCCGGCCAATTGGATGGGCGTTGAGGGCCAGCGCGGCAAAATTGCGTAGATGTTATCGCCTTTCTTGGTGAAGAACGCATCTACCCGCGCGTAGCCGGACGGCGGCCTATCGACCATTTGTGAAATGTCGTATGCGGCCCGGAATTCTTTATCTTCCATTTGCGGCACTCTGCCTGTGCTCCATTGGCGCGTGCGGCCTTCAACAGCTTCAGTGCCGTAAATCGCCTCGCCGTTGGGTCGAAGCCAATTGCCGATCTCAGTCAGCCGCTCTTCCATGATGACCGGAATTCGTCCGTCGGCGGTTGGCCCAATGTCGAGCAACAGGTTGCCGCCCCGGCTCACAATGTCGATCAACATCAGCACCAGCTCGCGCTCCGTGCGGTAGTCCTTCAACGTCTCCATACGGTTATAGCCGTACGAGAAGCCCATGCCGCGACTCTCTTCCCAGGGATGCGCCGATTGCTGCATCCCGGAGGTGTATTCAGTGGTGTAGTAGCCGCCGTGTTTGTGTCGCGTGTCGCTGCCCCAGCGATCGTCGATAACCACATTGGCGGCAACCGGCGATTCGTTAAACAGCCAGGATAGAATCTCAGTCGCGTGCCATTCAGCACTTGTCAGCTCCCATTCGCCATCGGTGAAAATAATAGGCGGACGGTAGCGGGTGACGACGTCTTTGAATTGTGGAATCATGTGTTCCGTGACGTAGCGTTGCTTGTCAGACAGCCAAAGCGGGTTGTACCACTCATAGAGCGAATAGTAGATGCCCATATGCAGGCCCTTACGCCGGCCCGCTTCGGACAGATCCCCGAGTAAGTCCCGCTTAGGCCCAATGTCGACCGCGTTCCAAAGGCGCCCCCAACTTCGATTGGCTTGTTCGCTCTGCCAGAGCGTGAAGCCTTCATGATGTTTTGAAGTCAACGCGACGTAGCGTGCGCCCGAACCAGCGATTACATCAGTCCAGTGATCAGGATCGAATAACTCGGCGCGAAACATGGGTGCGAAGTTGAAATAGGGGAAATCAGCTCCGTAATTGCGTATGTGAAATTCCCACGTCAACGCGCCTGCGCCAGTGGGACTGGTTGCCTTTTTCCCTGCTACTAACGAGTTCCAATACCACTCGGCGTATGGATTCTGATCTTTCACGTTGACGGCTGCATACGAAGGCACGGAATAAACGCCCCAGTGAATGAAGACACCGAACTTGGCGTCGGTATACCACGTTGGAGTGGGGCGGCGGTCTATCGAATCCCAAGTTGCGTCATAGTGGGTACCCTGCGCGAATCCCGAACCTGTTGCCAGCGCAAGCGGTGCGCCGGCTAAAGTCTTCAACATTTGTCTTCGTTGCATATGAATGGCTCGCCCATGGGCTCCTTAGACAGAACTACCAGACCGTAGCTGAATCCTTGGCTTCGTCTTACGATCTTCTCCGGCGTTGAAGCCGTCCTCCCATGCGGCGGAGCCGTGTTCGATTACGCCTGTCGAGGATTCTTTCATGCCTCTATCTTGAGACCGAATTGTGAGACGCGCAAGACCGAAACGGAAGACATTGGCTGTCCCGCAAAGCTCGTATTCGTTATCGCGAGTGGCCTCTGCTCCCTCTATACTGGTCCTTCCCGCACGCCGTGGCCTATCCTGACTCTGTTCGCTACCTCTATTCGCTCGGCAACGAACTCAAACCCGGCGCGAAATTCGGCCTGGAGCGAATGCAAACTCTCGTGTCCGCTTTGGGCCATCCCGAAGCCGCTAATCCATGCGTCCACATCGCAGGCACCAACGGAAAAGGCTCCACTGCCGCATTTCTCGGGAGTATTTTTAGAGCCGCCGGCTATCGCACCGGCCTCTACACGTCACCTCACTTGGTTGTGCCCACCGAACGCATCCAAATCGACGGTGAACCGATTTCACCCGATGATTTCTCCGATGCCTTCGACCGAGTCCACAACACCGCCGAGGCGTTGATTCGGGAAGGCGGCTTGGACGCGCACCCTTCTTATTTCGAAACCGTGACCGCGATGGCCTTTTTGGTGTTTCGCGAACGGTGCGATCGAGCCGTTTTCGAAGTGGGGCTCGGCGGGCGTCTCGATGCCACCAACGTTGTCACGCCGGAGCTGTGCATCATCACGCCGATTTCCTATGATCACGAAAGCTACCTCGGCAACACCATAGAATCCATCGCCGCAGAGAAGGCCGGGATACTCAAGCCGGGCGTTCCGGCGGTCCTGGCTCGCCAAAATCCAGTCGCCGATGCTGTCATCGCCAATCGCGCGCGCGAACTCAATTGCCCCCTGATCCGCGCAGCCGATTATCGGCCCGAGAACATTCGTCTCACGCCACGTGAAACGTCATTCAAGCTGGAGGGAGCTTCCTTCATCTCCGCGCTCCCGGGCCGCCACCAACTTGACAATGCGCTGGCCGCGATCCTTGCTGCCCAACACCTGGAAATTGCGTCTTCAGCCATCGAGACCGGCATCCACCTCGCCCGCTGGCCGGGTCGCCTGGAACTCGTCGCCGCTAATCCGGATTTCATACTCGATGGCGCGCATAATCCCGCAGGCGCGGCCGCGCTGGCAGACTACATTCGCGATTTCTACGGCGACCGTCCGAAATGGCTGGTGTACGGCGCGATGCGCGATAAAGCGATAGACGAAGTGACGTCCCAGCTATTTCCTCTCGCGGACCGGCTGATCCTGACAGCGCCCGATTTCCCTCGCGCGTTGAGGCCCGAAGCGATTCTTGAAGTCGCAGATCATCCCAACGTGACGATTGCCGCCACCATCCCCGATGCAATTGCGCTTGCCAACAATGCTCCCCCCGATGCCGCCGTTTTCTTTACGGGCTCGCTCTTCCTGGTCGGCGAAGTTCGCGGCTTGCTTTTGGGCAGCCGGCCGGCGCACGTCTGAAAACGCTTCAAACCTGGACAGTCCCCACCCTCCCGTAAAATGGGTTCTGCATGCACCGGCTCCGCGCCTACCTGTTCGCCGATCCGGCTATCATTTTGTCCACGCTCTTCTTCGGATCGCTGAGCATTATTGCCTCTTTGTTCGACCGTTCCGGCAACGCTCCGATGCGCATTGCGCGTGTTTGGGCTCGCAGTCTGCTTGCCATTGGCGGCGTTCGCGTCAATGTTGAGGGGCTCGACCAACTCTCGCCCGGTGGCAGTTACGTCTTAATTGCAAACCACCTTAGCTATATGGATACTCCGGTTGTGCTCGGAAATATTCCCGTCCACTTTCGTTTTCTCGCGAAGAAGGGATTATTCCAAATCCCTTTCCTGGGAACACATCTCAGTCAAGCCGGCCATATTCCCGTACCGCGCGGAGATCCACGCGCTTCCGTCCGCACCATGCAACTAGCTGCTGAGACGATTCAACAGCGCGGCATTTCGCTGCTAATCTTCCCAGAAGGCGGCCGCTCGCATGATGGGATTCTTCAGCCGTTTAAAGAAGGCGCCGCATATATCGCCATCCGCGCCGGCGTCCCTGCTGTTCCGATCGCCATCATCGGCAGCCAGCGCATTCTCCCCTTTGGCTCGGGCGTGCTAGTGCCGGGGGCAGTCACGCTCCGCATCCTCTCGCCCATCGATACTCATGGGCTGACGTTGAGGGACCGCGGCCAACTCACCGAGCAGGTTCGAGCCATCATTGCGGGCGAACTCGATCAGGCCGCCGCGCCGCAATTCGCTCAAAAGTCCAACTTCTGAATCAGCTCTCGCTGTTGCTTCTCTAAATCGGCCTTGCGCTGTTCCAAATCACGAATTTGGCCGCGAATCTTCGGCAGCTCCACCTCGTTGTCCGATAGCTGACCCGAGTACTTGCGAACCAGATCTTCTTCTCCTTTGACGCGGTTCAAGCTGTCAATGTTCTGGCGCAGCCTCGTTTGGTCACCGTCCAAGTCGTTCGATTGCGATCGCGCAGTCGCCAACTGGTGTTCCGTCTGGATGATTTGCTCCTTTATGGCGCCGATCGCCTGAAGCTGTGCGTTGCCCCGTTCGTTTAACTCTCGATTCACCACTATGGCTTGCAACCAATCCGATGTCGCGTCGCTCACGGATTGGGCATCAAAGGTGAGCCGCTCATACTCCACCTTCAAAATTTGATTGCCGTTCGCCGGGACCTTTACCTCAAAACGATTTGCCTTGTTGGTGCGCTCATAGGGTTTGGGCGAGAGAACAAGATACTCACTGGGATTGTCTTGTTCAACGATTACGGTTTTGGGCTTTGCGTCCACATTGTGAATCGTGTAAGTGTGCGTATCGCGCTCGGAGTAGCGAACATGCACAATGCCCTCGCTGGCGTGGACCTCCAGGGTGCGCCGCTTCCCTGTGCCATATTCTTGCGTAATGCGTGTTCCGTAATCGACCGCGTAGCCGATTAGCCTTTTATCGCCAGCTTTTAGAGTCTCAACCAGCGCTTCGCCGGCATATGCGCCATCATCGTAGACCGTGATCGGTCCGCCATCCAGCGTCTTTCCGGTATTGTTGGTCAGTTCGGCGGCATTCACCGGGTGCTCACTGTTGCTGTTGCTATAGATCAGCAGCTTCCGCGCCGCAATCTTGTCTTGCAGGAACGGCAGCATCGCAGATTGATTCTTCTTGATAGTGACGGGTGTGGCAAAGCTGTATTCGAACAATTCGCCTAGCGTTTCACCTGTCGCGCCTTCGACAATCGTGCTCGGCGCATAGAACGCGCCTGCAGCCCTTTGTATTGCCTGCGGAGGCGGCGGAGGCGGCGCAGCCGAAGGAATCCCGGAAAGAACCCCTCCCAAGACCCCACCTACCGTGCCCCCCGCATCGCCTGTCGCACCCTGAATTCCCATGCCTTGGCTTCCCCCATACACCACCGGCCCGGCGGCTCGATCTTCCGGCAACTCCGCTACCTGCCGTTGTCCGTAACGCGGTGTATCCAGCAAGCTGATAAACGAGATCGGTCTTCCGGAAACGACCGCTAACTTTACGTTGTTCCAATCGTCGCCAGTGGTGTTATCCACAATGGCCCAACCTTCAAGGGTCGGCGCTTCGCCCAAAGTGAGCCGGTACGACGACTTCCAAACCGCCGTTGGACTGATATACGAAATGCGCAACTGGCGCTCGCCGGCGGCTGTTGAATCGATGTAGACGCTGCGGATGTCCTTTGCCCGCGACTGCGCGACGGCTTTAAGATATTGCTTCAATTGCTCCTGTAACCGGGGATCCAGCAGCCGTAGCGAGGTGATGGTGTCAAGGTTGTAATTGGCGACGTCCCCTGAATCAAGGAGTAACGTAACCTGCTCATGCATCGCGCGCTTTTCGGCCACGGACTCTGCTTCTATGGAACGCGCGCCAATAATCTGACCCTTGATAGGCCCATCGCCATACTTGAGCTCGATATGCGCGCCCTTCATGCCGTCGAGCAGCGTGCTCAATCGTTCCTGCTGGCCCAGCACAAACGGATACGCCGCAAGCTGCTGGTCCAGCGATTCGTTCGAGTCGTATCGGACGCCCCTGACACGGCCGCCACCATCCTCACTCACCGTCAGCGACTTAAGGATGTCGTTCATATCGGCACTCTTGAAATCCAAGCGAGCTTCGTCTCCCGCCGGAACCGAGCCTTCCCTTTCAAAGAACGCAATGCCATGCTTGTAGAGAATCACTTCCTTGACCGGGATCTCGGCATTGAATGCCGGTCCTGCCGTCAGAACGAACAGCAGCGCGACCGCACTGGGATTACGGGTGTGCATAATTTCTTCTCCGCCGTATTGCTATCGATTGAGACGGCGATTGCGCCGGATAAAGTTCCCGAGGGCTAACATGATTGTTTATGGACCAGCTGACAGAAAGCCTCGTCGAACTGATCACTCAGACGTCCACCAACTTGCCTCCCGATGTACGCGCGGCCATGGGAATGGCCATTGAAGAAGAAACTCCTTCGACCCAAGCCTCACAAGCCCTCGCCATCATCGCCACGAACATCGACATGGCGAAAGACGACGAAGGCGCAATCTGCCAAGACACTGGCATGCCCACGTTTTTCGTCCACACACCTGTCGGCGTGAACCAAATTCTTTTCCGGCGAGCCATCGAGCAAGCCGTTGCCGAGGCGACCAAGCGCGGTAAATTACGTCCGAATTCAGTCGACTCGCTGACCGGCCACAACAGCGGCAATAATCTGGGTGAAGAAACGCCAGTCATTCATTTTGAACAGTGGGAGCAAGATGAGATTGAGGTGAAGCTGATCCTCAAAGGCGGCGGCTGCGAAAACAAGAACATCCAGTATTCACTGCCGGCCGAGCTGCACCACATGGGTAAAGCGGGACGCGATTTGGCGGGTGTCAAGAAGTGCCTTTTGCATGCGGTTTGGCAAGCGCAAGGACAGGGCTGCGCTCCAGGAGCGCTCGGCGTCTGCATTGGCAGCGATCGAGCGCACGGGTATGATCTGGCCAAGGCCCAACTGCTCCGCACCCTCGACGACACCAATCCAAATCCGGCGCTGGCGAAATTAGAAGAAGAGGTGATGCAAGAAGCCAACCGCATTGGCGTAGGCGCCATGGGCTTCGGAGGCGGAGTTTCGCTGATCGGTTGCAAGGTGACCGCCGCCAATCGTCTGCCCGCCAGCTTCTTCGTTTCGGTGGCCTATGAATGCTGGGCGTTTCGCCGGCTGGGCGTGCGCTTGGATGCATCCACTGGAGCGATCCGCAAGTGGCTATATCGCGATCCTTTGAAGGAAGTGCAGCGGATGGCCAAGATCGAAGGGATTCCATTGACGGGCCGTGAAATCCGGCTGGCCCCGCCGCTTTCAGAAGAAGTGGTACGCAGTCTAAAAGTCGGAGATGTCGTCCTGATCAGCGGCGATATGTTCACCGGCCGTGATGCCGTGCACGCGCACTTGATGAAGAATCCGCCCCCGGTCGATCTGAATGGCGCCGTGCTTTATCACTGCGGGCCCGTCATGCTGAAGCAAGGCGACAAGTGGGCGGTAAAGGGCGCCGGACCGACCACCAGCATGCGTGAAGAACCATATCAAGGTGAAATTATTCGCCGCTACGGCGTTCGCGCGGTTATTGGCAAAGGCGGTATGGGCGCCAAGACTCTCGCGGCGCTACAGGAACGCGGGGCCGTCTATTTAAACGGCATCGGCGGAGCGGCACAGTTTTATTCGCGCTCCATCAAGGATGTGCTGGACGTGCACTTAATGGAGTTTGGCATCCCGGAAGCCATGTGGCACCTGCGCGTCGAGGAATTTATAGCCATAGTCACCATGGATGCGCATGGCAACAGCCTTCACGCCGACGTCGAGCAGGCGACCGGAATCAATTTAGAGCAGTTACAGACAGCATAAGTCTACTTTCCTAACTGCTGACGCTCAACTTGCTACCAGCCGCCAGCTTCAGTTCGCTGTCTAAGACAATTGTGAGGCGCCCGTTTTCGGTGTTTACGCGATGAGCGACCTGTTTCCCGTCCCATTGCACATTGAAGCGCTGGCTATCCTGCCGCATCGGCAAGTTCATCTCGCGTACCATCAAGAACCCTTCGTCAGGTGTAATGGAAAATTCAGATGCCGACACGTTAAACGTTCCCCATCCGGTTCCGTTGCTCCAAAATGAATGGAAACCCTCGGCTGGAAAGCGCGGCGAAACTTCAATACGCCTGCTTTGACCCTTGTACCGAAATCCGCTGGCCGCCAAGAATCCGGACCATGATGCCATCGCACGTGCATAATGATGTCCGCACTCTGGTTCATCCCATGGGTTTCGACGTTCACCATCGTACCGGCGGCGCGCATCTGTAAAGCACTCCAGCCCACGGCTAGTCATGCCGCGGAAGATCATCAACGAAGCCGTCGAATATTCGAGGCCCGTCCAAACCTCTGCGTAATACGGGAACGGGATTTTTGGGCGCTCCGCGTTAGCGTAATCGCAAACCACTGTCGCAGCTTCATCATTCAGTGCATATGTTCTTTGCACGCTGTCGTGGTCCAGCAAATTAGCTTTGTGGTTAAAGCGATAGATGGAGTCGAGCGTCGTCTCTATGTGCCGTGAATCGACCAGCGTTCCCAGTCCGGCAACATCGGCAAGATACTGCGCCAATAGCTGATCTAGCAGGCATCCCGCGCCCACCTGGTACTGAGGCTTCTCCGGATCGTCCGCGCCCATGCCGCCGCGCAAGCCGTTTGCGATCTCGCTCGCCGGATGCCCCTCAATCTTCTGAATGTAGAACGATCCGTTAAACAGCTTGCTGTCAATCCATGCTTTGCCACTCTCAAACAGACGCCGATACTCGGTCGCGTCGTCGTTCATCGCCAGCGCCATCTCCTCACATGCACGCAGGGCACCGAGGTAGTAGACGCCGCACAGTGGATTAGGGCCGTAGAACTCAACGTCGTATGTGTTGTGCTGCACCCCTTCCATGACTCCGTCTCGATTCGCGTCCCAGCCGCCCGGAATCCATGCAAACGAAATGGCTCGCTTAACTTTGGGCCAGAATTCTTCCAAAAACTGACGGTCGCCGGACAATTGCCAGTCCATATAGACCTTCATGATCTGGCCCATCTGTCCGTCGGCTGCGATAAACCCGAAGCGTGCCAGCCCATCGGGTAGAAGTTGCCGGAAATACATTCCTCCGCGCTCGTCCATTGAGTAACCAAATGCGCTACGCCGCAATGATCGCGAAAACGAAGGAAATATGTGTGCCGTAGCGGTCTCATAGTTCCATACATGGGTGCAGTTGCCGAAGCAACAGCCGATGTGATTATCGGATCCCTCGAAGGCGTGGAATTCGCTGTCGGCCGTTCGGAAACATGTCGTACTCACCAGCGTGGAAAGGTTAGCCATCGCGGCGTCTTTGATGGCGCCCGGTAAGGTGGTCTCGCGAACTGCTTGAACGAAGCGCTGCGTTCGTTGTTCGAGTTGCTCTAAATGAGACGCGGCATATTCAGCCACCGCCCACGCATCGTTGAAACGAGTTGTATACCAATTGCCGATGATCGTCTGTTCATGACCCTTTGGCGCGTCCCAACCGCACCTTTTCGGAGTTCGGTTTGGAAAATGCCAGCTAAGAAGAAAAAGATACTCAGATTCCGCTCCCGGCGCGATCTCTCGATTCAAACAAACTGCGCCAACCGGTCCTGGTTTCTCCGCTTCTGGCCCCAACTCGCCATCGCTAGAAAAATCGTCCCAAAACAATAGGGGGCTGTTCCACCAACGCCCTGCCGGCCATCCTTGCAAACTTGTAAAATGGCCATCTGCGGAATCCAGAACCGCCATGGCGAACGTGCCGTTGCCGGCATCCGTCGCCGCCAGCGCCGGATTGTTCATCAGCAATCCGTTCATGCCATTGCTTGTTCGTTTCTGGTTCGTTCTTGCCTCGGCGTGCTCCTTTTCAGCCGAACTCGACGGCTGAATTGGATTTTCGATCGAGAGCGCAATGGCTGCCGTTACCGGCGAACGCGAAACGTTTCGAATACGATAACGCAACACGGCAAGCGGTAGCCCCGATTCATCCGCATCCAAGGGAATAAATGGCGTTCCCGCCTCCAAGCTGATCTTGACCGGCAGGCGATCGTCATGAAAATCGACGCGTGCCCTCGGAAATTCGCCTGTGAAGGTCGCGCCTTGCAAACGCGACAAGCCAGGCGCATTTTGCGAGCCCAATCCGTCTTGGCCTTCATACGGCGTTTCGATTCGCGATTCTAAGACGTGAGCCTTCGGTTTACTACCCTTCTGTTGCACCCAAACGCTTGCGAACGCATGCTGCGGCGAATTCCCCTTGTCCGGCCTATTGAAGATTTCCCAATCGCGAAATTGGCCTCGGCCTCCTAACCCGATGCTACCGGCGCAAACACCGCCCAAGGGGAACGAAATCATTTTGAGGTGTGGACCGGTGAACGTTCTCGGGTAGGGAATTGGCGCCTTCGCGGAATTCGATTTCGTCGTTGTCTTTGAACTCTGATCTGCCGTGTCGCCCTTAACAGCGGAAGCCAAGGCTGCTGAGCCTAGCGATTTCAAAAAGGCGCGGCGCGCGGGATCATTTTCGAAAGGCATGCTCTTAACGTTAATCTACGTTATGAACATCAAGCATGAGTAACAAGAACATTCCAGCATTAGTCATCGTTGGCGGCTTCCTCGGCGCCGGAAAAACCACGCTGATCTTGAAAGCGGCGGATATGCTGCGCACCCGAGGCAAGCGAGTTGCGGTCATCTTGAACGATCAGGATGCCGGCTTGGTGGATACTCAACATGCGCTCGCGCGGGATGTTATGGCGCGTGAAGTGGCAGACGGCTGTTTCTGCTGCCGCTTCTCGGAGTTCATCGAGATGGCAGAGCAGCTTGCCGCCCATCAACCCGACGTCATTTTTGCCGAGCCAGTAGGGAGTTGCATCGATCTCACCGCCACCGTCATCCGGCCGCTTCAAAGCTTATACTCGGATCGGCTTCGCCTGGCGCCGTTCTCTGTTCTTCTTGACCCAGCGACGATAGAGAGGCTGAGCGGCGACGCTCTCGACCCAGACGTCCGCTATCTGATTACTCATCAGCTTGCCGAAGCCGACTTGATTTGCACCACGCGCCAGGATCTTTATCCAAGCCCGGCCGATTTTTCTCTCCCCGTTGATTTTCAATTGAGCGGCAAAACTGGTTTGGGGGTCGAAGAATGGCTGGACGAAGTCTTGAAGCCATCGAGGATTGTGGGAGCACGCCTGTTATTTCTCGACTATGGGCGATATGCTGACGCCGAAGCCGCTTTGGGCTGGTTGAATCTGCACGCGCAGGTGGATCTCGCGGCGCCGCTCTCTCCCGCTTTGCTATGCGGTCCGTTGCTGGACGCCATCGAAAGCGCGTTGACCCGTGCAGGCATTGTCATCGCGCATCTAAAGATCTTCGATCGCGCAGGGAGTGCCTGGATCAAGGCCAGCATCTGCGCGAATCGATCGGAGCCCGACGCTGAGGGTGACTTACTCGCCGACGCCGCGGAACACCACGAACTTGCCTTGAATCTCCGTGCGGTGGCAGATCCGGATCGTTGTAAGAACCTGGTTCTGTCGGCTCTCAACCGAATTGACGGGACGGTGCGGATTCAACATCTGCGAGCGTTTCGCCCTCCGCCGCCGAAACCAGAGCATCGCAGCCCCGTGCTCGTGTGATCAAAGCGTCGCAGCTTGCTTGCGTTCCGCCTCTCCCTTCAGTGCAGGAAGACCCAATTGACTGCGGCCCAGCGCAGTCAGGTCGGCTTCTGTGGCACGGCCGTGAAAATCCACCTCGAAGTTATCGGGCGCAAAGTCCGGCGGGGTTTTGCCTGCGAGGAAGGCTGGCGCTTGCCTGGCGAGATAAGCATCGTTCTTGTCGCAGCCCACTGTTGCCGCAATGTACATCACGTTGCTGTAGCCTTGCCCGCGATGCTCGTTTTCAACTGCGTGGACCACATCGGAATGCCAGAACACCGTGTCACCCGGCTTCATGGTAGGTATCGATGTCAGCGCCTCGAGCAAAGGAGCATGCCATTCCGGCTTGACCGACAAGGCTCGTCCTGGTTCGGCGCCGCACAATTGGTCTTCGGGAACATCGTCCTGCAACGCTCGCAACAGAATGTAGGCCATCCCCTTGACGACAGGTATCAGTTGCAGTGTGCCGTCCCCTTTGCCTTGCCGGCTTAGTGCAGTCCAACCCTGGAACGTACGAAACATCGAACATACCGCCGGCGAGGGAATTTCGCGCGCGTCTGGGCGCCACGCGGCATCGAAGGCGTTATAGTCCCGCCAGTTCCCCGAGAAGACGTGACGGTAGACCCTCCTGAAATTCTCATCCAGCCAACGCTCAATAGATCCGCCATCTACGTGGGGCGACAGACCAAGCGACGAGGAGCCCGCGGGTCGCCGCCGGATACGATCGGCGTAGACCGGCACTTGCTCCGGATCGAAATGACGATGACCTTCGCTTTCTGCCAGCCACAACTTATTCAGAAACACGCGCACGCGAGTGAGCGGCTCCGACTGGCGTGCCTGCACTTGCGGACGTGACCAATAGATTCCGTAAATCTGTGGTTTCGCCGCCGCGAGAGTCCCGAAATATTTGTCTTCGGCAGCGTGTGCAAGTTTCTCATTCAAGCCATTTTCTTCAACATAGTTGGCGATCTCGTCATTCCAGGCGCGGGCCTGCTCTTCTGGAAACGTGTTTCGAATAATGCACGCGCCGCGGCCTCTGATCTGCGAAATTGTCTCCGGCGAGACGGCGCCCCCCGCCACTTCGGCATACTGAAGCGTAGGAATGACTGGACTTCCAGCGTCACGTTCCTTCACAATCTGGGCAACCTCACCGCGGATCTCGCTCTCGATCTCCCGGAAGACTTTCGCATACGAGGGCAGCTCACGCCTCAGCAATTTCTTCACGGATCGAATACTTTCGGGCAGATTCTCTACTTCGAGAGGCATAATTCACTTCTCCTTCCCAACTGCCTGATCACGAAAACCGGCAGCGTTCGAGTTCCATTGGAGTTTATAATGGCTTTGAGGGCGCAATGAGACGCCTCCGGACCCGCGGGAAGGGTTTAACCCACTCACACTTTGCTATAGCCAGTCAGTTTGCCCCTGCGCAACCGGATTGCGGGTCGCCGGAAATACAACGCATGGAGGCAAAATGAATAACCTTCCCGCATCTCCTGATTTTTCCTTTCTTAAGAAGCAAGCCGAACACCTTTTACGCGACGCGCGCCTAGAAGAAGCAGACGCACTAAAGCGCTTCACCAGGGCGCTTCCCTTTTTGAAGGCAACAGAAAGCACCAAGTTTCGAACGCACGAACTTAAATTGCACGACGCGCAATCCGTCATTGCGCGCGAGAATGGCTTCCCATCATGGACCGAACTGAAGCGCTACGTCGAGTGGAAACAAATCGATCGAGCGGAACGCCTGAAGATTTGGTTCGAATGGGCTTATCAAGGCACTCCACGCAAACGAAAGCTCGCGGCCCGGATGTTGCGTGAGGAGCCGAAGTTTTTCGAAGAAGACCTTTGGTTGGCCTTCGCGACCGGCGATGTATCAGCCATAGAGAGGCTTGTTCCGGCTGATGCCGGCTGGCCGAATCTTCCAGGTGGTCGCCTGAAGATGCCTCCCTTGGCAGCCGTCACCCATTCTCTGTTGATTCTAGAAGGTGGATTTGAGGCAGGCTTTCTCAAATCTGCTCGATTCCTGTTGCAAAATGGGGCCGACGTCAACAGTTCGTGGACAAATCCAAAATGGCCCGACGCTCCTCTGTCAGCTCTGTATGGCGCTGTGGGGCGAACGCATAACGTTGAGATGACCAAGTTGCTGCTCGACGCCGGCGCCGACCCCAACGATAACGAGTCCTTGTATCACTCGGTTGAAAGCCGTGATTCAACCTGTACCCGGCTGTTACTGCAAGCGGGCACGCGTGTGAGCGGAACCAATGCCATCGGCCGCGTACTCGATTATGACAAGCTCAGCGATCTCGAGCTCATGCTGCATCATGGCGGCGATGCCAAAGAAAGTCCATGGATTCATCATGCGATTCTGCGCGGCAGATCGCTCCCGCATATCCAAGTGTTGATCGCTGCGGGAGCAGATTTGCGGGCTACGAATTGCGACGGAATCACCCTATATCGCTGGGCTCAGATGCATGGCCGTGCCGATGTCGTGGAGCTACTCCGCCACGCCGGCATTGAAGAACCCCTAACCGAAGAAGAGCAGTTTGTGGCCGCCTGTGCACGTGGCGATGCCGCGGCTGGACGCGCCATCCAACAGCGAATCCCAGACATCTTTTCACGCCTGAACAAGAAGCAATTACAAACGCTGCCCGAACTCGCCAGCGTTGGCAATATGCCGGCGGTCCACGCGATGCTTGAGGTGGGATGGCCGCGGGAAGTAAAGGCGGCGTGGGATGCGACCGCTCTGAATCTTGCTGTGTACCGGGGGGACGCGCGCATGGCCGAATTACTGTTGGACAATGGCGCAGATTGGCGAACCGTGCACGGCTTCAAAGATAATGTTTTGGGATCGCTCGCCTACGCGTCGCAAGCCGAAATCGAAGACCCGGCGCCCGGCGACTATGTGGGTTGCGCCAAGGTTCTGATCGCGCACGGAGTGCCGCTGCCCGATGGCGACTATCACTTCTCTGCCGAGGTTACGGAATATTTTGACAGCGTCCGTCTGGGCGCTGGCTAATCCATGGGGGCCCTGGATTTTATTGCGGCGTAGCAGACCGATCCGCCGGTTTTAGAGGAGGATGCGCGCTGTATTGTGGCTGCGGCGGCTTGAGTTTGACATCGACTTCCTTTTCAGTTTGGTCGATGTCAAACTTGTCTCCAAAAGTCTGGTAGTTCGGAGCAATCACCTGCACTCGCAGCGTGCCTTGTGGAACGGCGGGGAATTTTGCAAAGCCTGCTTCATTCGTGTGCACCTCCCAATGGGTGCGCTTGCGTCGGCCTAGCTTGGCGACTTGTTTAGACCCCAGGAAGTCCATCACCACCGCGGCATTGTCCACTGGTTTGTCGTAAGGATCTTTCACCACGACAGTAACTTCGGTCTCAAGTGGCGGCCCCGCCCACGCCGCGCAGGCAGAAACCAATGCAAACGCAATAATGCGAGCCTTCATACCTCTGAATTATCTCGTAACTGGATTTGCCACTCCACGCCGTCTGCATCCGACGCACGCCTTCGAATCATTGAATCTCCAGGTTCGGCCATGATCTAATAAAGTGATCGGCCCACCGGTCTCGCTGCTCACCTCGCAGCCCCCATCAATTCTCTAGGAGCCTGAACGTTGGAAGAAGCAGTTCTCGCCCTTGAAGACGGCACTGTCTTCGAAGGGGCCAGCTTTGGCGCGCCTGTGCAACGCGCTGGCGAGGTCGTCTTTAATACGGCCATTACGGGGTATCAAGAGATCTTCACTGACCCTTCCTACACCGGCCAGATCGTGGTTCTGACTTACCCGCAGATTGGTAATTACGGCGCGAACCTGCTGGACAACGAATCCAGTGGCCCCTTCATTGAAGGACTGGTCGTTCGCGAGATCTCACCAATTACAAGCAATTGGCGGTCGGACGGCAAAGCCGAGCATTTCCTCGCGAAACACAATATTCCCGTGATTGCCGAGGTAGATACACGCAAGCTGGTCCGTTTGCTCCGTGACCGCGGTGCGATGCGAGGCATCATTGCGATCGGTGAACACGATCGCGCTAAATTGATCGAGCAGGTTAGAAGCGTTCCATCGATGGCGGGCTTAAACCTGGTCTCCAAAGTTTCAACCGCATCGCAATACCAATGGACCGAAGGCGTGGGGCCCGTGTCGTCCTCTGACAAGCCCGCTCCCAACGAGCCGCCGCGATTCCATGTCGTGGCCTATGACTATGGCATCAAGCGCAACATCCTGCGACACTTGGTACAAATCGGTTCGCGAGTGACGGTAGTGCCATCACATACCAGCGCCGAAGACATTCTCGCGCTTCGCCCGGATGGCGTATTTCTGTCGAACGGCCCCGGGGATCCGGAGCCGCTGGAACACGAATCGCAACAAGTACGCAAATTGATCGGCAAGGCGCCCGTTTTCGGCATCTGTTTGGGTCATCAAATTCTGGGTCTCGCGCTCGGCGGTAAAACTTATAAGCTAAAATTCGGCCATCATGGCGCGAATCATCCGGTGCTGAACCACGTCACCGGCAAAGTCGAAATTACGTCCCAAAATCATGGCTTCTGTGTGGATCCCGATTCGTTGAAGGCGTCCGAGGTGGAGATCACCCATGTCAATCTGAACGACCAAACCGTCGAGGGTTTCCGCCATCGCAGTGAGCCGGTATTCTGCGTGCAATACCACCCGGAAGCTGCGCCCGGGCCGCACGACTCGAACTACCTTTTCGACGACTTCGCCAAGATGATGGAGGCGTGCAAAAAATAAATGCCGAAACGCACCGACATCAAGCGCGTGATGATCATCGGCTCCGGTCCGATCGTGATCGGCCAGGCTTGCGAATTCGACTATTCTGGCGCGCAGGCTTGTAAGGCCCTGCGATCGGAAGGTTATGAAGTCATTCTGATCAATTCCAATCCGGCTACCATCATGACGGATCCCAATCTGGCTGACAGCACCTATGTCGAGCCATTGAGCCATGCATTTGCCGCTGAAGTGATCCGCAAGGAGCGGCCCGATGCACTGCTCTCGACTGTGGGTGGACAGACGGCACTGAATCTATCGGTGGAACTGGCCGAATCAGGCGTTTTAGAACAATACGGCGTCGAGCTCATTGGCGCTAAGATCGACGCCATCAAAAAGGCCGAAGACCGCTTGCTGTTCAAGGATGCAATGCGCAAGATTGGGCTCGACATGACCCAATCGCAACTGGTCAACAACGTCACTGATGGGCTTGATTTTGCGCAGCGCATGGGATATCCCATCATTCTGCGTCCCAGCTTCACCATGGGCGGCGCTGGCGGCGGCATCGCCTACAACAGCGAAGAACTGGTCGAAATTTTAGAGCGCGGCATCGATCTTTCGCCCGTCCACGAAGTTTTAGTTGAAGAGAGCATTCTCGGCTGGAAGGAATATGAACTGGAGGTAATGCGCGATTTGGCGGGAAACGCCATCATCGTCTGTTCCATTGAAAATTTCGATCCAATGGGCGTCCATACTGGAGATTCGATTACGGTCGCGCCGGCTCAAACTTTAACCGATCGCGAATATCAGATGATGCGCGATGCCGCCATCCGTTGCCTGAACGAAATCGGCGTCGATACTGGCGGATCTAACGTGCAGTTTGGCATCAATCCGAAAAACGGCCGCATGGTGATCGTGGAAATGAATCCGCGTGTCTCGCGTAGTTCGGCCCTGGCGTCAAAAGCGACCGGTTTTCCGATCGCCAAGATCGCGGCGAAGCTCGCAGTCGGATACCGGCTGGATGAAATCAAAAACGACATTACGCTTAAGACGCCTGCCTGTTTTGAACCCACTATCGACTATGTCGTCGTAAAGATTCCGCGTTGGCAATTTGAGAAATTTCCTGGCGCCGAGCCCGTCCTCAACACCCAGATGAAGTCGGTTGGCGAAGTGATGGCAATCGGGCGCACGTTTAAACAGGCCTTGGGCAAAGGAATGCGTAGCCTGGAAACCGGCAAGTCCGACAACGCCGCTTCTCTCGATCCGGAGTTGATTCCGAAACGCCTCATTACGCCGAATCCTGACCGCCTGAATTACATCTGGTTCGCCTTCGAGCGCGGCTTCACTGTCGAACAAGTGCACGAAATGACCAGTATCGATCGCTGGTTCTTGGAACAGATTGCCGATGTCGTGCGCCAGGAACAGGCCATCCACGGACGTAAGCTCGCTTCCTTCACTGCGAAGGAGTTTCGAAAGCTAAAGCGAGATGGGCTCGGTGACCGCCAGATCGCCAAAGCGCTCGGTAGCGATCCTATGGCTGTTCGAAGGGCACGCAAAGAACTGGGCGTCCAAGCGGTCTACAACCGTGTCGATACCTGTGCAGCGGAATTTGAAAGCTTCACGCCCTATCTGTACTCCAGTTACGAATCGGAAGACGAAGCCGCTCCAACCGGGCGGAAGAAAGTCATGATTCTCGGCAGCGGCCCGAACCGCATCGGCCAGGGCATCGAGTTCGACTACTGCTGCTGTCATGCGTCCTTCGCCCTCCAGGATTTCGGCTACGAGTCGATCATGATCAACTGCAATCCGGAGACCGTTTCGACCGACTACGATACCAGCGACCGTCTCTACTTTGAGCCGTTGACCCAGGAAGAAGTCCTAAATATCTACGACACGGAACGCGCCGACGGCCTGATTGTCCAGTTTGGCGGCCAGACGCCTTTGAACCTGGCAATGCCGCTAAAGAATTTGGGCCTTCCCATCATTGGCACGGACCCAACCAACATCGATCTGGCAGAAGACCGCAAACTGTTTGGCAAGCTGCTGGGCGACCTGAACATTCCATCGCCTGCTCATGGCACCGCGACCAGCGTACAGGAGGCGTGTGACGTTGCGCGCGATTTGGGTTTCCCCGTGCTGGTGCGTCCAAGCTATGTCCTGGGTGGCCGCGCCATGGTGATCGCTTACAACGAAAGCACCGTAAAGCGATACATGCAGGAAGCGGTTAATTTCTCCGTGAGCCGTCCGGTGCTCATCGACCGATTTTTAGAAGACGCAACCGAAGTGGATGTCGACGCGCTTTGCGACGGCAACAATGTGCTGATCGCCGGCATCATGGAGCATATTGAGGAGGCAGGCGTTCATTCGGGCGACAGTTCTTGCGTCTTGCCGTCGATCTCATTGAGTCCCGATGTACTTGCAGTTATCGAGCGCTATACCGTCCAACTCGCTCGCGCCTTGAACGTCATCGGCTTGATGAACGTCCAATACGCCATCAAGAGCGGCGACGTCTATGTTTTGGAAGTGAATCCACGTGCATCGCGCACGGTGCCATTCGTAAGCAAAGCCACTGGGATCCCGCTCCCGAAGATTGCTGTCGGCCTGATGCTGGGTAAATCTCTCGAAGAATTCAAACACATGACCGGCGGAGTCGTTCACGGGGTGCTTCCCGTTCCCACATTCTTCGTCAAGAGTCCTGTGTTCCCATTTGCGAAGTTTCCCGGTGTTGACCCGGCTTTAGGGCCGGAGATGCGATCGACTGGCGAAGTGATGGGTATTGGACAAACATTCGGTGAGGCGTTTGCGAAAGCACAATTGGCGGCGGGAACGCCGATACCCGATGAAGGCGCAGTGTTCATCAGCGTGAACGACCGGGATAAAACCGCGGCGGTAGAAGTCGCTGCGCGTTTCCGCGAATTTGGATTTGAGTTATTTGCCACGCGCGGGACGGCCGCCCGGCTTCATGCGGCGGGGATCGCTTGCAAGACGGTATTTAAGGTCAATGAGGGACGGCCCAATGCCGTCGATCTGTTAAAGGCTGGCAAACTAAAGTTGATCGTCTACACGACCACCGGCGGCCACTCTTTTGCCGACGAGCAAACCATACGTCGCAACGCCGTCACCTATCGCACCCCCTGCATAACAACCATGAGTGGAGCACGCGCCGCAGCCGAAGCGGTCGCTTCCCGCCGGCGCGACCCTATCCGAGTCTGGAGCTTGCAGGAACTCCACGCTCCGGCGCCCGCTGCTACAACGGCCTAATCGCGTCAGCCGTAATTAACCACCAGAGGCTGATGCAGCGCCTGTTAAGCCGCCGCCTTGAAGTGGCCCCACGCCTTCGCGGGCTTCCGCGGTGAGGTCTTCGAGGCTTTTCCCCATCGGCTCCGGCAAACAGAAGATCGTGACCCCAACACCCAAGACGCTGACGCCGGCGGCGGCCAGCTCCGCCCCGCCTAATCCATAGTTGTGCATAAAGATGGGGAACAGAAACACGCCGATAAATGCTCCTACTTTACCGGTCGCGGCCGCAATGCCATGCGCCGTGGTACGCGTCTGAACCGGGAAGATTTCGGCCGGATAGATGAATGTCGTCGCATTCGGTCCAAACTCGGTAAAGAAGTAACTTAAGCCATAGATTATGAGGAACGGCACAACCATTTTCTCAATGCCGGGAACTAGGCCGATGGCTCCAAACGCAAGCGCCATAACCCCAAAACCAACTGTTTGAATCACCTTTCGACCAATTTTGTCCATTGTTACAGCCGCTACAAAATAGCCAGGTACCGCGGCACAGGCAAAGATGAGTAACTGCAGAAGCGTGTGTTTCAATAAATCTTGATGCGGCGTAATGGCAGCGAGCACTAGTGGGCTACTGACAGTATTTCCGTAATAGGCAAAGTCCATCAAAAACCAGGCCGCACTAGCTCCGAAGAGCCGCAGGAGCAAGATGCGATTTGTCTTGAGTTCGCCATAGCCTTCGCCAAATGAAACTTTGTGTTCCTTTGCCTTGGCATCTTCATTGGCCTTAACGAAGGCAGGCGTTTCTCCCATTTTGCGCCGTAGTTGGAACACGGCAAGGGCTGGCACGGCGCCGAAAGCGAGCAGGATACGCCAAACATAGTCATGCGGCAAATGCGTTGCAAGTAGGCCGGCGGAGAGGAGCGGGCCGACAATCAAGCCGGCGGCCTGCATGGCAAATACCAGGGATACGAGCATGCCGCGTGAGCATTTGCCAGCGAATTCGCTCATTATGGTGGCGCTGACAGGATAATCGCCACCAATACCAATACCGAGTATGATTCGGAAGGCGATCAGCATGCCAATGTTGAAGGAGAAAGCCGAGGCGATCGCGCCGATGGCCAGCACCAGCACTTCGTATCCATAGATCCGCTTTCTGCCGAGGAGGTCCGCAACGCGGCCGAAAAAGATCGCTCCCACAGCGGAAGCAAGCAGTGCGGTAGATGTAACCGCCCCCACCGCCAGGGGCGACGGATGCCACTCCGGCTTGATCATTGCCATGACCACGCCAATAATGAACAGATCGTAAGCGTCAGTGAAGAATCCCATGCCGGAGATAAACATCACCTTCCACTGTTCGCGGGAGATCTTATTACTGTTCTCGTCTGCGTCGCGAGAGTTACTTTCGGCTGCCACGGTATTACCTCGTCCGTTGGACCGGCTGATGTAAACGCCAGTTACTGATTTATCGGTGCGGAATAATTACAGACTAACGTAACAATTCAATGAACGGAAAGTTGATCGAATAAGAACGACAATGCATCCGTATATTGCGAAATCGTTTCACTGAGCGATGACCCAATCCCGTGACCGGCCTTACTGCTGGTCCTTAGTAGAATTGGTCCTTTCGCCGGGCCGGCCGCCTGAAGCCGGGCGACCATTTTGCGCGAGTTGTACGGATCGACGCGAGGATCGTTGTCACCAGTTAGAAATATGGCCGCTGGGTAGACAATGCGGTCACGGACGTGTTGATAAGGCGAATATGCGTAAAGGGCCTTGAACTGATCCAGTTCCTTGACCGTCCCATACTCGGTGACGTTGAAGGCGCCATTGGGCGAAAGCTCAAGGCGCAGCATGTCGTAAATGCCGACGAAGGCTAGCACCACCCGGTACATCTCTGGATGTTGGGTCATGGCGGCGCCCATTAATAACCCGCCGTTACTGCCACCGATGATGCTGAGATGTGCCGGGCTCGTGTAATGGTGGTCGACTAAATAGCGTGCACACGCGTAGAAATCGTCAAAGACATTTTGTTTGTGAGTTAGGTTTCCGGCTAAATGCCAGGCTTCGCCATAATCACTGCCACCACGCAAATTGGTTGTTACATAAACGAAGCCGTGATCGAGCAACATTCGCGTCAGCGGATTCAGACGCGGCGACTCACTGATGCCGAACCCGCCATAGCCTGTGAGAAGGACTAAATTTTGTCCATTCAGCAAAATGCCTTTTTTGTGAATGATGTTCAGCGGGATGCGCGTGCCATCTTTCGAAATGGCGAAGTCCCTGGTCACCTCGGCGTCGTGGAACGAGATTAAATAGGGAGGCGAAAGGCGATCGATTTCCGAAATGGAGTCAGATTTGGGAGAGTACGTCTTCCACACTGGTGGCTCAATATATCCCGTGGTTGCAAATAACAACTCGTCGGCGCCCAGCCTCTCGAGTCCATTCACTGAGAGAATGCCATGCAGCGCCAGCTTGCCAATTGGCTTGCCATCGAGAGAAAGCATGCGCACTTCAGAAGGGCCTCCCGCCAAATACTTAACGTAGATCCGGTCGGACGCCGGAACAAAATCTTCCAGCGCGAGATCCGTTTCTGGCGCAATGACAAATGGATTGGCAAGCGATACGGCGGACGAATGGATACGCAGCAGCTTTCCCATAGGTGCTTGACTGCGGGAAAGCATGTACAGCGAATCGTCGGCGCCAAATCGCACGATGGAAATCTGATCGGAATAATGCGTGATCTGCCGCCATGCGCCATTGGTGTACAAATAATGCATGAACTCGCCGCCGTCGCCGTTTGCTACCGTCGCCACAGTCAGCCGGCCATCGCGGCTCGTCTCAAGAACGATTTCCGCGATCCTTGGAAAATCGGCGCCAATTTCATAGCGATCGGAATCGGGCGCTTGACCCAAATGATGAAAATAAACCTGCTGGTAAAAGTCGAGATCCTGCGGTGGCCGCTGGCCGGCACGTGGGTAACGCGTGTAAAAGAATCCCGACCCGTCCGCATTCCACGCCACGCTGCCGCCTGCAGTGCCATTGTTGACCCGCGGAATTGTGTCGGCGACTCGTTCTCGGCCGGTGCTCGTTTCATAGACGTGAACGTCGCCCGCCTCACTGCCATGGTGTGAGAGCGAGACCGCGACCAGCTTGCCATCGAGCGAAGGCACATAGAAATCGATTTCCACGCCGCCAGTGGGATCGAGTTTCAGCGGATCGAGCACAATTTTTTCATCGGCATTTGCCGCGAGTGAGGACAACATCACCAGGTATGGTTGTTCGCGCGCCGGTTCACGTTTGATCGCAAAAAAGCGATCGCCGATCGAACGAATAGCGCCGTAACTGGTCGGCCGTTCTGTGAACGCTTTAGTGACTTCGGACGCAAGACTCGCGCGAAACGGCAGCGGATCCAGAATGGAGCGCGTATAAGCGTTTTGTGCAGCGACCCATCGAGTAACCGCCGGATCGGATGACTTTTCAAGCCATCGGTAATCGTCCACAATCGAGACGCCGTGATAGACGTCAGTGACTGGGTGCTTCGGCGTCGGCGGCGGCCCCGCTGCGGACAAACTAACGCTCACCGGTATAAGAATACCGAGACCCACAACAAGCCTGCGCATTTGTACCACTATAGGCCGCCTCGCGGGGTGCCCGCTACGATACAGAGTGAACATGCAAAAAACCGTAACGATGTGTTGCCTGGTCTTTGCGGCCCTGTGTGCAAGCCCGGCTGTTGAGGCCTTTCAGCAGCCCGCGCCGGCTCCTCTGCCTGCGGTGCTCCAAGATATCACCGCTTGGGATCTGCGAAGTCACCTGGCGTTTCTCGCTTCCGATGCACTCCAAGGCCGATACACTCCGTCGCCCGGTCTGAACATTGCCGCAGACTACATCGCTTCGCAATTCAGCGCCGCGGGATTGGAACCGGTTGGTGACGACGGCTATTTTCAAACCGCGCACATGGTTGACCGCAAGATGCCCAAGGCGCAGACGGAATTGACCATTCAGAACGGATCGGAGACGATTCGGATACCACCATCGGCGATTACCATTACAGACGCGGCGGCAGCTTCTTCCGTGACCGGCGCACCCGCCGTTGTCGTGTCCGGCGATCAGCCAAATTGGAAAGACATGGATTTGGCCGGCAAGGCAGTTATTACCATTTTGCCCGGTGAATTCAATCGCGCCTCCTACATGAAGATCAGGCGGCTTACGGCTGCCGTCTCCACTTCCAAGGCCGCCTTGTTGATCGTGGTCGCAAGCAAACCTTGGCCCATAAACAGCGGCTCTCGTTTGGTTCCCGCCGATGATCTGGCCGGAAGCAACGGCGCCGTGCTTGCGATCGTCAGCAAACCCATGGAGGATTGGGTGGCAGCTGGCGCCAAAGGCACCGTCTCGTTCGACATTCCCGCTCCGGAGGATCAGCCGGTAGTCGTTAAGAATGTAATCGGAGCTTTGCGCGGATCGGATCCCAAGCTGAAGAATACCTACGTGCTTCTCACTGCCCACTACGACCATATTGGAACCACCGCTACCGCGGGCCGCAGCGCCAATCCGCGTGCAACACCAAACCCCGCCGATCACATCTACAACGGAGCCAACGACGACGGCAGCGGTACCGTGTCGGTTGTCGAGATCGCCAGCGCGTTAGGGCGTTTGAAACAGCACCCCAAACGGACGATGGTCTTCATGACTTTCTTCGGCGAAGAGCGCGGCGAATTGGGTTCGAACTACTACGGCAAGCACCCGGTCTTTCCGATCGCGGACACAATCGCGGATTTGAATCTGGAGCAGGTAGGGCGCACCGATTCAACGGAAGGCCCGCAGATCTCGAATGCGAGTATGACCGGCTACGACTACTCCGACATGGTGAAGTTTTTGGAAGCGGCCGGCCGTCGGACCGGCGTGAAGGTCTACATGAACAAGGAAGCAAGCGATGCCTACTTCACTCGCAGCGATAACGCTTCCCTGGCGGAACAAGGTGTGCCCGCGCATACTCTATGCGTCGCCTATGACTATCCCGACTACCACGGTTTGGGCGACGAATGGCAAAAGGTCGACTACGCCAATATGGCCAAAGTGGATCGCATGGTCGCCTTGGGGCTCTTGGACATCGCCAACAGCCTGCACGCACCTCAATGGAACGCGCAGAATCCAAAGACACAGCCATTCCGCGAAGCGCAGGAGAAACTGAAGGGCGGCACGGGCCGCTAAATTCTGCGCAGGCGAACTCTGTCCACCATGTGTTCGCCGCCTTTTTCGAGAATCAGGTGCGCGCGTTCGCGCGTCGGCAGAATATTCTCGATTAGATTCACCAAGTTGATGGATTCCCAGATGCGTTGCGCGGTCTCGACAGCTTCCATTTCATCCAAACCGGCATAGCGATGGAAGTAGGACGCAGGGTCGCGAAATACCGTGTCGCGAAGGCGCAGGAAACGGTTGATATACCATCGCTCGATGACGTCGGCGGCTGCATCGATGTAGATCGAAAAATCGAAGAAATCTGACACGAAAACGTGGGACGCATTTGGCCGCGCCTCGGGCGATTGGAGCACGTTTAAGCCCTCCACGATCAGAATGTCGGGACGGCGTATTTCAACTGAAGCGTCGGGCACCACGTCGTAGACCAAATGCGAATAGACCGGTGCTGTGACCACGCGCTTCCCGGCCTTAATATCGGCGAGAAAGTACAGCAACCGGCGCTGATCGTAGCTTTCCGGGAAGCCTTTCCGCGTCATTAACCCGCGCTCTTCCAAGATCCGGTTGGGATGCAGGAACCCGTCGGTTGTGATCAGTTCTACGCGCGGGTGATCGGCCCAACGCGCTAGACAAGCGCGGAGAACACGCGAGAATGTACTTTTGCCGACGGCCACGCTGCCGGCGATGCCGATAATGTAAGGCACTTCCGTGGGCATGGGCGCGCCCATGAATTCGCGCCGCGCTTCGTAAAGATGCTGGATGGCAGCGACATGCAGATTCAAAAGACGTGACAGGGGAATGTAGATTTCTTCCACCTCGCGAAGCGAAACCTGCTCATTGATGCCGCGCAACTGGGCTAATTCGTTTTCATTCAGCAACAGGGGCGTATTGGCTCGTAGCGCCTTCCAATTCTCCCGATCGTATTCGATATAGCGGCTGATGGCCGCCTGCGGAGCCAGCGTGCTCATTTGCGGAAAATGATGATGTGTTGCCAGGGAAGCGTTTCTATCGTCTTCTCGAAGTGAAATCCCTCGGGAATGACCTCGGCCTTCACTTCTGCCAGACTCATCTTATGCTCCGGTCTGATAGGGATCGCCGGATCCTCCTTGCGGTATTCGAACAACACCAGGCGTCCACCAGGTTTCAAACCGAAGCGGATTCCCTGCAACATGCGTTGAGGGCGGGAAAATTCGTGATAAACATCGATCAATACGACCAGATCGAGTTTACCCTCCGGCAGCATTGGATTGGATTCAGTACCCAGGATCGTCCGAATGTTGGTTACTCCTTCGGCATTCGCATGAGCCCGCAGGCGATCGAGCATTTCCGGCTGTATGTCGTCGGCATAAACGATGCCGCCCGGCAGTATTCGTTTCGCCAGTCGGATGCTGTAATAACCGGTCCCGGCCCCAACATCACCCACGACCATGCCTGGCTTTAGCTCAAGAGCGGCCAGCGCCTGATCCGGGTGTTCCTCTTTGGCGCGCTCCTCCCGGTCCAGCCAATCGGCGCCACTCATTCCCATCACGGGCGCAATTTGCCTGCCCGTGATCGGGTGCACTGCCTGCGCATGCGCGGCGGCAAACGGCAGGAGAATCGAAATCGCGATGCTAACCCACCGGATCCTTGCGCGGCGGGCTGTTGCCGTTACCGGTATCATTTTGGATGTTTTAACGCGTCTTTACCTTTAGAATATGCGCGCGCGTCCAAGTTTGATTCTGTGTTTGTTGGTCTTTTATCTAGAGTATCCACGTGCACTTCCCTCTCAGCCGGCGGCGAAATCCGATTCGAAGTTGGCGGTGATTGATGCCGGTGTGGAAGACGCAGAGGACGCGCCTTTTGTTGCCAAAAGCTACCGATTTCTGCCTGGAGAAACGCTATATGTTGAGTTCGACATTGCCGGGTTCGATGTTCGCCAAACAGGAGACTATTACAAAGTAAGGCGAATTTCACTCGAGTACACCGTGCAGCCATTCGACAGTAATGATGTTGCGTTGACGCCTGCGATATCAGGCAAGATCGACGAAGATTTGGCCGATCAGGACAAGAATTGGCTGCCTAAAAGGCGCGCCTCCTTCTTGCTACCCTCCTTAACCGCTCGCGGAAAGTGTCACGTCAGGATAACCGTCAACGATTTAGTTGCTAAGACCGAAACCAAGCGCGATTTGCCGTTTCTGCTCGGTGGAGTGACTCTCGCGGCAGAAAGCGGACTGTCGATCGACAATTTCCGCTTTTTGCGATCGGCTGTCGACAGAGACCCGCTCCAAATGCCGGATTTTCGGGCGGGCGACACCGTTTATGCGCGATTCGACATAACCGGATTTAAGCGTGGCGATGAGAACGCGTACGATGTCGCATATGGATTGAAGGTCCTACGGCCTGATGGCAAGATCTATTTGGATGCGCCGAACGCGGACGGCCTCAAAGCAACCAGTTTTTATCCGGCGGCCTACCTGCCGGGCAACATTCAGATCACGACCTCGTCAGATTCCAGCGGCGGCCAGTATGTCCTGATCGTGACGGTTCACGATTCGATTGGCAACCAGACGCACGAGTCACGGCAGACCTTTCAAATTGAATGATGGAAAGGGCCGCCATTCATTTGGGGGTCGGCTTCAGATCGTGACGCATGATCGGGCGCGCTGGTACATGGCAAGCGATCACCTTGAACCCGGCTTGTTTGAAAGCCGAGGCAAAACCTGTTCCAGTAGCACTCGGAGATTTGTCGGCGTCCAGCGGATAAGCTTCCAAGGCAGGAGCGGCGGCTCGCTTTGCGGCCTTAACCGCAGCCTGGATTAATGCCTTCGTTACTCCCCGCCTGCGGTAACCGATCCGCACATAAAGGCAAGACACCGACCATACAGGTACTTCGTCCACGCGCCTTAATCTCCATGTGCGATTCAAATTGGGCAGCGCGTCGCGCGGCGTAAGCTGGCACCATCCCACCGCCAGATCGCCATCAAACGCAAGCAGGCCCGGACTCGGCCCGTTTTCTACGATTTCTTTAAATGCCAGCCTATTCTCCTCTCCCGCCTTCTTTCGATAAGCCGCGCCAATGCGCCAATACATGCACCAACAACCGCCGCAGGCCCCCTTCGCACCGAACAAATCCTCAAGCGCCGGCCATAAGTCGGCTGTTAGAGGCCTTACTATAAGCTCCGAACTGCTCATCTGGTTTTGCGTGGGGCTGTTCAGCCAACGGCCTTAAGGTTAATAGCCTGACTCCAGTATGTGCTCTCCTTGGCGGATCGCGAAAATGAGATGCGTTCCGATTGACCACGAAAAAGCGCCAACAACGGGAAATCCATGAAGCGCTATTGAACTGGCAGGACTACAAACAAAGAAAGAACGGCATTCGATCGGACTTCGGCGTCGGTAAAATCGCGTCCATAAAGAACACGCCCGCCTGTAGCTGCAAAGTAATCGGCCATGATCGGAATGACGGAAGCGCTAGTGCCCGGCGCCGATAGATGACCGTCAAGGCGTGCGGCCCACCCAGAAACCTCCCAGATAAAAGAGGCAAGAAATCCGTTGAGCTTGCATAGGCCCCGTCCGAGCTTGAGCTTTCCGTTCGTTCGTTTCCCAATTTCGCGCCTCACTGCATACCCGTGGCGTTCGCCTTCGCCAAGGCAAAGTAGAATGTGGAACACGGCCTGCGATATGGGTATCAGTTTGTCCGCTGATGACATACCAATGCATTATCAGACCTAGCTCTGTCTAATCACATCCGACGACGTAAGTCGCGCGAGAAGCTGGATGTCCGGCAAACATGAAGTACATCGCTGAACATGCTGAGCCAAGTGGGCATCCATCACGGCCCCAAGGCGACTTCGCATTCTTAATTCACCTAGCCGTCCGATGGGAAATGATCCGTAGATCTCATCCATTTGCCCGAGCGAACAGATACGCCAATGCATTGAAGCTTAATGGTCTTCGCGACCACCCCTACGGCTACTCCTAAGGAACACGTGCAAAACTGGCACGGGATCGAGCGTGCCACCCGAAGAAATAGCGAGTTCCTCTCTTGTGGGGTGGCACGCCGGGAGAACTGAAATCCGAAAGTCCCGACTTGCCAGGGAACGAGGTACGTCTTTTGACTATTCACATGCAAGTTCCTGAAACTCAGTCCAAAATCAATCTTTGTAGGTCGAGCTTCGAAATCTTGCAGGACGAGTTCGTAGAACGTTGTGAAATTTAGCACGGTCTCAATGAGAGCCAGGGAATGAAAGTCGCTGGACCGGCTGTTCTGAATCCCCCAACCACCTTGCCGAGTGCGATTTGGGGACGAGCGTTTGCAAAAGCAGAAACATCTTTAGCAAATTCGCGATTGGCAGCATACCAGTCTCAAATTGATAAGGCTGGCTTTTGACGTCAAGGACGCTACTCTCGGGCTGACCGATAAGATCAGCGAATCTAAATTCCTCTATCAGCGTCTCAATCTCGGCGAACGATAGGGGCATCGGCTTCGAATATACCCTGATCCCCCTACTCATCCCGCCAATCCCTCAGCGTCACCAGTCCTGTTCTCTCCGGCAACCCGCTCTCGCGCTCGATCTCGCGCAATTTCTCCCACGTCTCGATCGTCATGCGCTGCGCCGCCATCCCGCCACGCGTCGCCATACCCGTGCGCGGCCGCGTCCACTGATATTTGCTTGGCACGCCATCGGGAAAGTTCAACCGGCGATACAGCAACGTGGGCCTCACCTTCTTCTGCTCGATCTCGATGGCCAATTCATCATTGGTCGGCGTAAATTCCGCCGCAATCTGGTTCTTCACATTGCGGATCTCGACCCACTGCTCAACGAACACCGGCTTCACGGCCACCGGCTTCGCCGCTTCCTTCACCGCCGCGGCCGCTGGCGTCGCAGGCGCTGGGCCTTGCTCCCGCACCGGCTCCTGCTTTCGCGCCTGCCGCTGCTCGCGCTGCCACTGCATGCGCTGATGACTCTGCAACTTCGCCAGCGCCCGCTGATGGCTGCGTTCCGCCGTCGTCTGATACCGCAAAAACAAAGCGATCTGATGATGATTCTCCGGCGTCCACGTCGTGGGATCCGGCGGCAGCTTCGCTTGCGCCTTGTGAAAGTTGGTCTGCGTGCAATTGAAGAACCAATGCGCCTGCGCCGCCTCCAAGACTAAATCTTCCAGAAACCCCGACTGCGGCTGATATTCCTCGACGTACCGGTCGAGCATTCTCATCCACTCCTGAGGATCTTCGTGCCGTAGCAGCAACTGGCTTGACCGGCAGCCGTGTTTCAGAGCGGGTGGCGCTTCTGGCGGCTCCAAGGGCAAAATCTCGGGCATTTAGGCCAAGCTTCGCAACTGCGACCCTCCATCCGCCGCCATAAAACATCCATAAGATGCTCATTCTAATACAGATAATAACCTTGCCTCTTCTGTCACAGCGACTGCGGCATGCACGGTAAGACATCTTACTCTCCCTCGGCTGTCCCATCCAATTCCAATTGGTAATTTCCGCGTAAACCTCTGGTCCCAAAGTACATGCGCGAGTTCGGGTCATCCGCGCTCCGAGTGTTTTCGACTGCTCGTATGCCACGCAGATGCTGCACTGCTATAAATTGTTGGTCCATGTGGCAACAAAACTACACGCCCATCGCGGGAAGTCTGCTTTCGTCGTCGCTCATCGCCGCGATCCCGATTGCGGTTCTCCTCTATGCCATCGGAATCAAACGAGTCGCCGCTTGGCAGTCGTCGCTGATGGGATTGGCAGCGGCCCTCCTCGTTGCCCTGGCCGCCTACCGGATGCCCCCGCTTCTCGCGCTCGATTCAGCACTCTATGGCGCTGCTTTCGGCGCGTTTCCCATCTTTTGGGTTATCTTCTGGGCCATCGTTCTCTACCGCATGACGGTTGACACCGGCAAATTCGAAATCCTTAAGAATTCGATTGGCCACCTCACAGGCGATCAAAGCCTGCAGGCGTTGCTCATCGCATTCGCGTTCGGTGCTTTTCTGGAAGGCGCAGCCGGCTTCGGCACTCCAGTCGCGGTAGCCGCCGCCATCTTGGCTGGCTTGGGGTTTTCGGCCTTCTACGCTTCTGGAATCTGCCTGTTAGCCAATACCGCGCCCGTGGCGTTTGGATCCATCGGTATTCCTCTGGTAACGCTCGCGGCGACCACGGCGCTACCGCTAAACGACCTCAGCAAATACGTCGGGCGCTTATGCGCGCCAGTCTCGCTGTTTATCCCGGCGTATCTAGTCCTCGTTATGGGCGGCTTGCGGGGACTCCGCCGAGTCTGGCCAGCCGCGCTCGTCTGTGGAGTGAGCTTCGCAGGTGTTCAATTCGTCGTCTCGAGCTTTGTGGGACCATATTTAACCGACATCCTGAGTTCGATTTCCGCCATCGCAACGCTGGTGCTTCTCCTTCATTTTTGGGATCCTGACGGCGTAGTAAATAAGGCCCGCAAATTCGCCGCGGCAGAAGTCATCGGAGCGTGGTCGCCGTACATCCTGCTCGTCTTCTTCATACTCTTTTGGAGCCTCGGCCCAGTGAACGCCTGGCTCACGCGATGGAGCTTGATCGTCGGCTGGCCCGGCCTTCACAAGGTAGTGCAGCAGACGCCTCCTATCGTGGTTAAAGCGCTGCCCTATGCCGCCCTGTATCGTATGCGTTTCCTGGCGGAATCGGGAACGGCTTGCATGGTCTCAACAATAGCTGCGGCTTTGGTGTTGCGCGTCAGCCCCCGCCGCTTCGCCGGCATGGTGTGGGCCTCGGCGGTCCAATTGCGATTCTCCTTCGTCAGCATCACTGCCGTCTTAGCGCTGGCATTCGTGATGAATTATTCAGGAGCCACCGCCACACTGGGCCTGGCGTTTGCCTCGACCGGCGTGTTATTCCCATTCTTCAGCTCACTCCTCGGATGGCTCGGCGTCTTTCTCACCGGTAGCGACACTTCTTCGAACGCATTGTTCGGCGGTCTGCAGGAAGTGACTGCTAATCGCTTAGGTCTCAATCCGGCAATGATGGCGGCAGCAAATTCAGCAGGCGGCGTGATGGGCAAGATGATTAGCCTGCAGAGCATCGCTGTGGCCGCAGCGGCTGCCGGACTAAAGCCCGAGGAGGAGCCTCAACTGTTCCGCTTCACCCTGCGGCACAGTATTTTCCTCGCGGCTGTTGTCGGTTGCCTCGCGCTGATTTACGCCTACGCCGGCTAGCCGCCGCGTTCAGCCTGCGGTAGCCCCAGATGTTTTCTCCTCGGTCTCCACCACTTCCATTTTTCTCGTCAATTTTGGATGACCTGTTCCCATCGCGTGCAGATCGGCAATGCGAAATGCTCTTTGAAAAAACATTCTCGTTGTCAAATAACCGCTCATGAAACCGGCCGTCGTAAAGTACAAGATCATCGCCATCACAAAGGGCGTCAGTGATTCGGTGTCGCCCGGATTCTGGATGCCATTCGCGATGACAGATCCCAACCGATACAGGAGCCCGGGAAACTTTTCGAGCTCCACGAGTCCAACGCCCACCGCAATCTTCGTGAGCCAATCGGAAACGTCATCCAGATGAGTGTTGACGACTAACTGATAGCCCGATCGCGAATCTTTCCCCGAGGCCGCGTCGGAAGCCACGTTACTCGCGGACGGATCCGATCCAGGTCCTGTCTGAAGAACCTTCGGAATGCCGAACAAAAAGCCGACCAACGATCCACCCGCGAAACAAGCCATGGCCCAAAAAAAGGCAGTGTAACCATGGCGAATTGTCCCCATGAACCACAAGAGCAAAACAGCGAATAATCCGATTGCGAAGCCGCTGAGCAGGATCCATCTCGTAACCACCAGGTCGTGATTCAGCTCGACCAGTAGAGGGTCCAAGCCGACGCGCTTTATTTGCATGGCTTCCGGAGATGGTGGGACGATTGTTTGTTGGGTTGCCACTGCATTGATATTATCCGCGAAAATTGGCTTCGTCGCGCCGTCGCGCTCGGAATTAGTCTTTTCCTTTATACTCCCGCCGCACACGCGCAGCCGGAGGCGACGCCCACCCCAACTTTCTATCGGGATGTCTTGCCAGTTCTGCAACGCCGATGCCAAGCTTGTCACCGTCCTGGAGAACCGGGCCCCATGCCGCTGCTTGAGTTTGCCGAGACCAAACCTTTTGTCGCCGCCATGGCGCAAACCGTTAAATCGCGGCAGATGCCGCCCTGGTTCGCCGATCGTTCGATAGGCCAATTCTCCAACGACCGCAGCCTTTCCGATGCTGAAATCCAAACTATCGCGGCTTGGGTGGATGCCGGAGCTCTTGCCGGAGATCCCAAAGATGCGCCGAAGCCACTCCAATGGATCGACGGATGGACCATCGGTCAACCCGAGGTCGTCTTTGAAATGCCGAAAGCCTTCAAGGTTCCTGCGGCCGGCGTCATTCCGTACCAATACGTCATCGTTCCGACTCACTTCCAACACGACACCTGGGTCCGGCTTGCCGAAGTGCGAGCAGGCGATCGCGTCCATACTCATCACATCGTTGTCAGTGTTCGCGAACCTGATTCGCGCTGGCTCGCGGACGCACCCATCGGCGTTCCGTTCTCCTTGAATCCCCGCGCCTCGATGACTGGCGCTCCCGGCGAGTTTCTAGCGGGCTATGGTCCCGGTGCCATACCCGAAATGCTCAAGCCAGATCAGGCCAAGCTGATTAAAGCCGGAAGCGATCTCGTCTTCCAACTGCACTACACGCCCAACGGTCAAGCAGGCTCCGATCGCAGCCGCATTGGCCTGATCCTCGCGCACAAACCGCCTCGCCGCCGCGTCTTAATGCTGGCAGCGGCGAATATCCATTTCGAAGTTCCCCCAGGCGACCCCGATTACCGTGTGGAGGCGCGCATAACCTTGCATGCGCGATCGACGCTCATCTCCTTGCTGCCGCACATGCACCTGCGAGGCAAATCGTTCGAGTTCCGTGTCGTCTTTCCCGATGGCCATAGCGAGACGCTGCTGCGGGTGCCGCATTACAGCTACAACTGGCAGCTTTCGTATTATCTTGCCGATCCGCTGCCGCTCCCGCCGGGAAGCACCATCGAATGCACTGCCCACTTTGATAACTCAGCCGCCAATCCCCTCAATCCCGATCCCACCAAAGCGGTACGATTCGGCGCCCAGAGCTGGGACGAAATGATGATCGGCTACTTCGAAGTGGCCACGGACCTCAAGAACGGCTTGCGTGAGCTTCTGCTGCCCGCACACGGCAATGCCGCCGCCCACTCGATGTAGACGATCACAGCCGTACACTGACTGGAGGTGACAGCTTCCTTAACTGCAGTCGCGGCGATCAGCTATTTTCTTGGCGGCCTACCGTTTGGCTATTGGTTCGTGCGCCTCGCACTCGGCAAGGACATTCGCACCATGGGTAGCGGCAACATCGGTGCGACCAACGTGCATCGTTCCGCCGGAACCAAGGCCGGCATCGTCGTTCTGCTCTTGGATATCGCCAAAGGATTGTTGGCTGTCTGGATCGGCTCTCTACTAACCGGCGGTCTTCCACTCGGCCTCGCCGTCGCCGTTGTCGCCGTTATGCTGGGGCACTGTTATCCGGTGCTGCTGAAATTCAAAGGTGGCAAAGCAGTCGCGTGCTTCGTGGGCGCGTTCCTTTACATCGCTCCGTTACCCTTACTCGCTGTTATTCCCGTGTTTGTCATAACTGTTTGGTGGAGCCGTCATATCTCGCTTGGCTCAATCATAGGTGCCATTTTCTTTCCATTCTTCGTTTGGCTCATTCAAAATCCTCCGCTCCCCATCCTGATGGCGAGTGTCATCGCAGCCGTTCTCATCGTCTATCGCCATAAGTCCAACATCGCGCGATTGCATCAGGGAACGGAGAGCGTCTTCTCGTTCAAAGGCTCGAATCGGTGAGCCGTCTTGCCGTAATCGGCGCAGGAAGCTGGGGCACGACCTTAGCCATCTCGCTCGCACCTCGATTCTCGTCGGTTGGCCTCTGGGCGCGAACCGAAGAGAGCGCCGCACAGATCGCCGCCGCTCGCGAGAATAAGCGTTATCTTCCGGGAGCATCGCTGCCCAGTTACGTCGACGTGTCAAACAACCTTTCGAGCGTGTTGCATGATGCACAGACGGTATTGACCGTCGTTCCATCAAAGTACCTTCGCAGTGTGGCCCTGGAGCTTCGTAACTTTCTTGAACCCGATACGCTTCTCATCAGTGCAACCAAAGGGATCGAAGAGGGCACGCTCTCGCGCATGTCCGTAGTACTCACGGATGCGCTTCAGAATCGCTTGACCCTTCCAGTCGCGGTGCTCTCCGGGCCTACCTTTGCGAAGGAAGTAGCCATGGGCGAGCCGGCTGCGGTTGTCGTCGCCTGCGAAGATCACGCGGTCGCGCAGCAAGCCCAGCAACGCCTCTCTACCTCCGCCTTCCGTTTGTATACGAGCACAGATGTGATTGGCGTAGAAGTAGGCGCGGCGCTGAAAAATGTGATTGCCATCGGTGCGGGCATATGCAGCGGAATGGGCCTCGGTGGCAATAGTGTAGCGGCGCTTGTCACGCGCGGCTTGGCCGAGATCACCCGTCTTGCCATTGCCATGGGAGGTCAATCGAGAACCATGGCGGGCCTCGCCGGTTTGGGCGACCTCGTTCTGACTGCAACTGGTGATCTTTCACGCAATCGCTACGTCGGTAAAGAACTAGGACTCGGCAAAAGCTTGAACCACATCCTCCAGTCCATGACGATGGTCGCCGAAGGTGTACCCACTTGCCGGGCTGCACATGCACTCGGCGCGAGCTTTGGGGTCGATCTGCCAATCGTCAATCAGGTGAATGAAATACTTTATCACCATAAAGACGTGGGAGAAGCTATTCGCGAGCTAATGGAACGCCCCCTCACGCATGAGTGAGCCGCCCGACCAAAGCCCCTCTCCAAAACAGTACTTAGGTTTTGTCAACCTTTCCGGGCGAACCCCGCCTTTACCCTCGAGAGCGGAATTGTAAGGATCCCTTCGGCAAACCGGGAAAGGTGGCGCTCGTCAGTGTCCATGGCTTCTTTCGCCTTCGATTTCGATGTCCAGCTCATGTGTCGAGTGCGTGATGGAGACGCGAATTCGTTTGCGGTTTTAACCGAACGGCACCGTACGGCGGTGGTTCACTTCCTCTATCGAATGGTGCAAAACCAAGCTGTCGCCGAAGAATTAGCGCAAGAAGTCTTCCTTCGTGTGTACCGTTCTCGCATGACATACGCCCCGTCGGCAAAGTTCACAACTTGGCTCTTCCGAATCGCTACCCACTTAGCGTTGAATTGGTTGCGCGACGGTCGTTTCGAGAGAAATCGTGAGAGTCTCGACGGGGATACCTTTGGAGGCTCGATCAGGCAAGTGCCCGATCGAAATCCTACGGCAGAGCAGAGCTTGTTAGCCGGCGTTCGCATCCAGGAGATACGTGACGCAATCGGCCGGCTCTCGACCAATCAAAAAACAGCCGTCATTATGCACAAGTATCAAGAAATGGATTACTCCCAGATCGCTGGCGTATTGAACTGCTCCGAGTCCGCTGTGAAGAGCCTCTTATTTCGTGCCTATGAACGTCTCCGCGCACAACTGGCACACTTAGCGGCGTAAAAGGAATGGCGAGCATCCCATCGCCTGCAGAGTGGTGGGATGATTTCGAAAAGCGGCCGGCCGGCCGGATTCACCAACTTCGCCGTTAAGGCAATGATCTGCCACACGGTAACTTACTTTGTCGCTGGCCCTCTAGCAGCTCACTTTCTCAACTATGCGGCTGTGTTGGCCTCCACCCCAGTCCGGGATGCGTCCGATCACAGATAGGTGGGTCATGGCCGGCCCGTTATTGCAACCGATCCGGGGGTTGATTTTTGCGCTCGTATTTTATCCGCTGCGCGCCTGCCTTTTCGAGCGCCGGAACGGCTGGTTACTCATGAGTAAGATACTCGTTGCGCTCGGCATCCTCTCGACTTTCGCGCTGCTTCTGGCTCGCTCGAAGGGATGATCTATAGGCAGCCTCCGATCCTTCCTCAGCTTCGAGGCTGGCTGGAGGTAATTCCGCAATCTCTTCTGTTCTCCATATTGCTCTGGTACTGGGTCAAGCACCCGGCGAGGTGGCTCAGTTGGGTGCTCGGAATTGCATTCTTCGTCACGATGGCACTCCCGGTGCTCGGCCTTCTCACGTCGCATTGAGTGTGCCGTCTCTCTGGTGAAGGGCCACGTATAGTCCTGCCGGTCTTTGGGCGGGGAAGTTCTGTCTGACTGCGGCACACCGTTCTAGACACAGACTCATGCAATCCTTACGGTTGAGGGCGCAATGGAAATTTACCTTAACTCCGACCTGCAAGCCAAACTGACCCGCCTCGCCGCCGCTCGCGGCAGTAATGCAGAGATGCTGGCGCGTGAAGCCATTGAGCGTTTTGTGGATTGTGACGAATGGTTCGTCAACGAAGTGGAAAAGGGCCTGGCCTCGGCAGACCGAGACGAATTGCTCTCCCATGAGGAAGTCGGCGCACGCCTGGAGAAGCAGCTCGCGCAAAAGTCCCGCCAGTAGATGCATCTGCGCTCGACACAGGAGGCCGCCGCAGACCTGGAGCGCATCACGGATTATCTGTTTGAGAAAACACCGGAACATGCGCCGGAGCTGGTACGATCCCTCTACGCCGCTCCCGCCACACTATTAGACGTTTCCTCACCGTGGCCGTCCAGGTAAGAAAGAGACGACACGCGAACTCGTGCTCTCGCCCATGCCCTACATCGTGGTTTATCGCGTCAGCGGAAATGCAATCCGTGTTCTACGCATCCTGCGTGGTGCACAGAAGTGGCCCTAGACGGCTCGTCGTGCATAACGCTCGGCTCAAAATGCGATCGGAAATTCGCCAAAACTAGCGACCGCGCTTAACCGCGCCGCCGATGTTCAAGCCACAGAAAATACCCGACCAGCGTCTTCCCATCTAGGATGCGGCCTTCCGCAATCGATTTCCCGAGATGCTTTCGGCTGAACCATTCGATCTGAATCCGCTCATCGTCCATCAGGTGCTGCTCACCTTCGGTCAGTTCTTCGGCGAGGAACAGATTCATCTTTTCGTCCAAGTAGCCCGGCGATGGCCAAAACGATGCCAATTTCGTCCATTTCTTCGCCTTATAGCCGGTCTCTTCTTGAAGTTCTCGCTTTGCTGCCTTAAGTGGCGTCTCGCCGGGGTCTAAACGGCCGGCGGGTAATTCCAGAAGCTCCTGTTTGGCTGGTAATCGAAACTGCTTTACTAGAAGAACTCGTTCTTTATCGTCGACTGCCATCATCACCGCTGAACCCGGATGCCGAATGATGTTTCGATGGATTTCGAAGCCGCCCGGATCAATGGCAACCTCATCGGTGACCGTAAAAAGCTTGTTCTTGAGTACCTCTTTAGAGGAGACGACCTTCATCCCTTAACGGTATCAGCGCGACGAAGTGCCCTCCGCTCCTTCTCACCAGTTGAAGGTCGGCGGTTTGAAGTCCTTCACACGTTGATCGGCACTTTGACTCGGGGCGCTAAACGCTGCTCCTCCACAATAAGCGCCTGACTTGGCCATGCTGTGAACAATTTGTGCAGTTGCCTTTCGCTCGACGTTCCGCTTAGGACTATTCAAAGTCTCGGACCGGGCGCTGAATTCCCACGTGATGGCGCGTGCCTGCCGATCCGCCAGCACGAAATTTGTGCGGTCCTTGACGCCTGGAACAGTGGTCCAGCCGAAAACACAATCAGCCGACTTTGATGACTCAACGAGAAGAACCGGAAGGTGCTGACGTAAGATCTCGAAACTCAATAGCTTCTCAAACGATCCGTTTACTGGTTGGATGTAAAGGCGTCCCAGCCCTGTCGATGCATCCTGCCCAAAGCTCAAAGCCGCCGCCACAACAAATACGAAAGAAGCCAGTGAAAGTGTCCGGACGAAATAATTTCTCATCAAAGCCGCGCCTTTTGCCTGCGCCTACAGTAAGCATCGGAAATCTAGCCCGATAACTTTATAGTGTCAACGCCAAATAGAAGCGTGTACGACAGGGGCGGCCGCCAGCGACATGATCTTAAATTTAGTGGTTTGGATAAATACCCCAGCGATTTCGGGTTGAAATAAGGCGATAAGACCACCCATTGACATATAGGCCTCTTCCACCCTACACTTGGAAGGTTTGGCGAGTTGATTCTTCGGCCTCCGCGCAACCGTGCTCAGAGGAGCATAGGGCTGGAAGTCGGGCCCCGCTGTCGGACCGGGTTTACACCGTTTTCTGGCATGGGCCGCTACCCGAAGCAGTTACCCTCGCGGTTCTGGGTCAAGACACTAATTGATTTGGCCTACTTACTGTAGTTCCTTGCAGCCGGTTTTGCCGCGCCTGCTTTACTGATTTTCGCCCGTGAGGGCTTTAGAGACTGATTTATGCTCCCTGGGAGTTCTATGGCCGATGCCACGGAATTCGCCGGGGTTCTCGATTGAGTAAAGGTTTTCATGCCCACATTCAACCAACTCGTCCGCAAAGGACGCCGGCCAACGCGTTATAAAACGGCGAGTCCTGCCCTGCAAGCGTGCCCCCAGCGGCGGGGCGTCTGCACCAGGGTCTACACCACCACTCCAAAGAAGCCGAATTCCGCTCTCCGGAAGGTTGCTCGGGTCCGGCTGACCAATGGCATTGAAGTCACGACCTATATCCCGGGTGTCGGACACAATCTGCAGGAACACTCGATTGTGTTGATCCGCGGAGGGCGCGTCAAGGATCTGCCGGGCGTTCGCTATCACGTCGTGCGAGGAACCCTCGATACTGCTGGAGTCGCCAATCGCAAGCAGAGCCGCTCCAAATATGGCGCAAAACGGCCCAAAGGCGGAGCTGCCGCCGCCCCAGCTAAAGGAAAGAAGTAATTAAGGATACAGTATGCCGCGCCGTAGACGACCAGAGCCGCGAGACGTTATTCCGGATCCCATGTACAACTCGACCTTGGTCGAGAAATTTGTGAATTCGATGATGTGGGACGGAAAGAAGCAGACCGCTCAAAAGATTTTCTATGAAGCTATGGACACGTTGCGCGACCGCTCGCAGGACGATCCGCTGAAGCTGTTTAAGAAAGCGGTTGAGAACGTCAAGCCTTTGCTTGAGGTGAAGACTCGCCGGGTTGGCGGAGCCAACTATCAGGTTCCTGTCGAAGTGCCGCAAAATCGCCGGGTCAGCCTGGCGCTGCGTTGGTTGATTGGCAATGCGCGGGGGCGCCCCGACAAGAGCATGGCTGACAAGTTGGCCAACGAATTGAACGATGCCGCCAATATGCGCGGCGGAGCAGTCAAGAAGAAGGACGATGTGCATCGCATGGCCGAGGCGAATAAGGCCTTTGCGCATTATCGGTGGTAAAGGAATTCTTTCGTAAGTAACTGGAATTAAACTTATGGCTCGCACCGTACCGTTAGAAAAAATGCGGAATATCGGCATCATGGCTCACATCGATGCCGGTAAGACAACCACGACCGAACGCATCCTGTATTACACCGGCCGTACGCACAAAATCGGTGAAGTGCATGAGGGAACCGCCACCATGGATTGGATGGCGCAGGAGCAAGAGCGGGGAATCACGATTACCTCCGCTGCCACCACTTGCCAGTGGAACGACGTCACGATCAATATCATCGATACTCCCGGCCACGTGGATTTCACGGCGGAAGTGGAGCGCAGCCTACGCGTCCTCGACGGTGCGTGCGCGGTATTCGATGCGGTAGCCGGTGTGCAGCCGCAGTCGGAAACGGTGTGGCGTCAGGCTGACAAGTATGGCGTTCCGCGGATTTGTTTTATCAATAAGATGGATCGCGTCGGCGCGAATTTTTTCTATTCGGTGCAGACCATTGTCGATCGGTTGAACGCGCGCCCCGTGCCGATTCAATTGCCAGTTGGCGCAGAAGACAAATTTTTGGGCATTGTCGATTTGGTGACCATGAAGGCGCGCATTTGGCGCGATGAGACTTTGGGCGCGCAGTTTGATGACGTCGAGATTCCGGCCGACCTGCTCGAAAAAGCGCAGGAATACCGGGAGAAGCTGATCGAGGCAGTCGCCGAGAGCGATGACGCATTGTTTGAAAAGTTCGTCGAAGGTCATGCGGTCAGTGAAGCTGAATTGGTCGCAGGCATTCGTAAGGCGACCATCGCGCAGAAGATTTTCCCGGTGATTTGCGGGTCATCCTTTAAGAACAAAGGCGTGCAAAACCTGCTTGACGCGGTTTGCGCATACTTGCCTTCGCCGGTTGATATTCCGCCAATCAAGGGCCATTCGATCGATGATCCTAACGAGGTGATGGAGCGTGGTCCAAGCGATTCGGCGCCGTTTTCAGCCTTGGTGTTCAAGATCATGACCGATCCCTATGTCGGGCAGCTCTGCTTTATCCGGGTCTACTCCGGCAAGTTGAACACCGGCGACTCGATTTACAACGTCAGCAAAGGCCGCAAGGAGCGCATTGGCCGTTTGGTCAAAATGCACGCCAACAAGCGGGAAGAAATCCAGGAAGTGCTGGCTGGCGACATTTGCGCCGCCGTCGGGCTGAAGCAGGTCGTAACCGGCGATACCATTTGCGACGAAAAGAACCCGATTCTGCTCGAGTCAATCATCTTCCCGGCCCCGGTGATCCAGCTCGCGATCGAGCCAAAAACCAAGGCGGACCAGGAAAAGCTGGGCGTCGCGATTCACAAGCTAGCAACGGAAGATCCGACGCTGCATGTGGCAACCGACCCGGAAACCGGTCAGACCATTCTGTCTGGCATGGGCGAACTGCATCTCGAGATCATCGTCGATCGCATGCAGCGCGAATTCAATGTGGGCGCGAATGTCGGCAAGCCGCAGGTGGCTTATCGCGAGACCATTCGCCAGCACGCCGAATACGATTACACGCATAAGAAACAGACCGGCGGCAGTGGTCAGTATGCGCGCGTGAAGCTGCGCGTCGATCCGAATCCGGAGCAGGACTTCGAATTTGAAAACGACGTCACCGGTGGCAATATCCCGAAAGAATTTATCCCAGCCATCGAAAAAGGCGTGGTGGAGGCGCTCGAGGGCGGCATCCTGGCCGGCTATCCGGTCAACAACATTAAGGTCACCGTTTTCGACGGCGCTTACCACGACGTTGATTCGTCCGAAATGGCCTTTAAGATTTGCGGCTCGATCTGCGTGAAGGAAGCGTGTGCGAAGGCTAAGCCGGTATTGCTTGAACCGGTGATGAAAGTCGAAGTGACCGTTCCGGAAGAATATATGGGATCGGTCAACGGCGACCTGATTTCGCGCCGCGGGCGCCTGGAAGGCACCGAAATTGCCGGCGGGACACACATTATCAAGGCGATGGTGCCGCTGTCAGAGATGTTCGGGTATGCAACCGAGTTGCGGTCCCGCACGCAGGGCCGTGGCAGCTTCAGCATGCACTTCGGGCAGTACGAAGAAATTCCAAGGAACCTCGCCGAAGAAATTATCAACCGTAACAAAGGCGGGATCGCAACACGTTAAGTCCGCGTTGGACCAACCGCGTTAAACCAGGAGAACACCATGGCGAAAGAGAAATTTGACCGCAGCAAACCGCACGTGAACATCGGGACGATCGGGCACATCGATCACGGCAAGACGACGTTGACGGCGGCCATCACCAAGACATTGTCGAAGCATAATCCGAAGAACAAGTTCCGGAGCTTTGACTCGATCGACAACGCGCCGGAAGAGAAGGCGCGCGGGATCACCATCGCAGTGGCGCACGTGGAATACGAGACGGCCAACCGGCACTATGCGCACGTCGATTGTCCGGGGCACGCCGACTACATCAAGAACATGATCACGGGCGCGGCGCAGATGGACGGCGCGATTCTCGTTGTCGCCGCCACCGATGGCCCGATGCCGCAGACGCGGGAGCACATCCTGCTGGCTCGCCAGGTGGGCGTTCCGTACATCGTGGTCGCGCTGAACAAAGTCGACATGGTGGATGATCCGGAATTGCTGGAACTGGTGGAACTCGAAGTACGCGAGTTGTTGTCGAGCTATCAGTTTCCGGGCGATGACATTCCGGTGTGCAAGGTGAGCGCGCTGGGCGCCTTGAACGGCGAAGCGCAGTGGGAAAAGTCGGTGGACGAGTTGATGGCGAAGGTGGATGAATACATCCCAATGCCGGAGCGCGCCATTGACAAGCCGTTTTTGATGCCGATTGAAGACATTTTCTCGATTCAGGGCCGCGGCACGGTGGTGACGGGGCGAATTGAGAAGGGGATCTGCAAGGTGGGCGA
>JBARMQ010000671.1:0-7071 GCA_049802535.1 Bryobacteraceae bacterium
CGCCTGGTACGAAGAGGCGCACGAACGTGGCTTTGATGAATGGATCCTGCTGAACGAACACCGGCAGGTAAGCGAGTGCACTTCCGCCAATATATTTGCCGTGCGCGACGGGAAATTGATGACGCCGCCGCTGAAATCTTCAGGCTGCCTTGCTGGAATAACGCGCGCATTATTGCTCGAAGAGATAAAAATTCCGGATTATGCGGCTGTGGAATGCGACCTGATGCCAGCCGATCTGGAAGCAAGTTCGCAGGTTTTTATCACCAGTACGACTCGCGACCTTCTGCCCGTTTTAGAAATCGACGGGCGCACCATGCCACAGGATCATGAAGTGATTGCCCGGCTGCGGCAAGCTTTCCAATCCTATCGCGACCAATACGTTTCTGCGCATGTACGACCCAAGGAGGTCCTTGCTCGATGAAAGTCCCCGCTCTCACTTGCCAACGCTGCGGGGGCCGCGACGTTCGGCGCGCTCGCACGCAGTCCTGGCCGGAACGAATACGCACGATTGCCGGCATCTACCCCTTCCGCTGCCGCGATTGCAACTCCCGTTTCCTGCTCAGCATTTGGTTGCTGTCAAAGCTGCAGTACGCAAAGTGTCCGAAGTGTCTCCGAACAGAATTGTCGACTTGGTCCCGCAAATACTATCGAGCCGGTCTGTGGGCGAGCTTTCTGGTGACATTTGGAGCCCAGAAGTACCGTTGCCCGGCCTGCCGATGCAACTTTGTCAGTTTCCGACCGCGCAAATCCGGCATATCGAAGGCTGAGGCAGTTGCGGACGCGGCGGCGGCTGAACGAGCGCTGCTGAACGAAGCGGATACGCTGCCTTCCAATTACAGTTCGAAATAGACAAGCGTTACGGCTGGGATGCCAGCGTTGCCGCGTTGCCTTGTTTCGAGAGCAGCAGCAGACAGCCTACTTGTTCGCCCAGTGTGCTCAGCATTTCCATGTCGTGGCCAGTTGCACTGGCCCTACCAAATAGTTTGGACGGCTGAAGCTCGAATCTTCCCGTCACGACTGACCAACGGGACTTGAAGCGCCAAGGCCGTAGCTGAGACAATTCGGTCCGGAAGGTCCGAAACGTCGTCACGGTTGATGGATTCCAAGGCATCGGCGACCATCCGATCAAGGGGAGCCAATCTGCAGGGGGCAAGCTCGTTATCGAGTACGTTGATGAGTCGATCGCGCGCAATGGACGGGAGGCGGCCCTTCTCCACAAGGTACGTGAGTTCGACCAGGCAGATGGAGGGAACATAAATCACGTGACCAGCGGAGGCAGCGGAGTCAAGAGTGTCCATTTCTCTTGCGGAGAGCCGCTGATCATTCGATAGGTACCAAACGATCGCGTGAGTATCTACCGCGACCGAAGGCATCAGATGTTTTCCCGAGGGAAGTCTTTCCACATCTCCCGCCGATTCGCTTCGATCTCTACAGCTGAAAGCGAGATACCGAGGTCAGCCCAAAGTCCTTTTACGCTCGGAAGAGGATTGTTGCCGACTGTTTGATTCCGTAGGCGAGTCGCGTGACTAAGAATCTCCTGTTGCTTGTTGGTGGGTAGCGCCCTTACAGCTTCCAAGATGGCTTGTTCTAACGACATGACGAGTTCTTCTCTTAATTATGCGCTGCTTTTTGGCCAGCATTATCCACCCATTTTGCAGGAGCGTTCTTTCACAGAACGTTCCGCGCGTCGATCCCATCCCGGCGCTGCGAAGCGAATAGCTAAGGAGGCGAGAGTAAAGCGGCTGCGTTGCCTTGTTTGGATAGCTGCAGCAGACAGCCTACTTGTTCGCCCAGCGTGCTTAGCATTTCCATGTCGTGGCCAGTGTGCAGATAAGCGTCCCGGTGTTGAACGTTGATCACGCCTACGACCTTGTTTTGCGCAATGATAGGCACCGAAAGAAACGCCTCAAACGTGTCCTGCGGAAGGTCCTTGAAATATTTGAACCGCGGATCGCTATAGGCCTCGCGCGAGATTGCCAAGAGCCGCCGTTCGCGCGCGACCCACCCGGTAAGCCCCTCGTCCAGGCGCAGACGCACTTTGCCGATGCTACGGCTTCCGGGATCGTTCGAACAGGCCAGCACCAACTCGCCCTCTTCGACCAGGTAGACTAAACACGATTCGCAGCGCAAGAAATCGCAGACCAGTTCTACAATCTCCTGCAGCGCGTCGTTAAGATCCAATTCACGCGCCATCAATCGGCTGACGCGTTGAAAGAGCCGCAGTTGCTGCTCAGCTCGCTCCAGCCGTTGCTCAAGATCCCGTGACTTGGCCACCGTCCGCCATTATCCCAGACCAGCGGCCGAAAATGCTCAGTGTCATAATTCTTGAAGAATGTTTGCGAAGTCATTCGCGAACGGCGGGTTTTGCCCGCGCCCAGGTTCCGGATTGAAGTACGATTAATGCAGCATCTGTAGGAGACGCCCTTCTCATGTGGAGCAAACGCAAAGAAGATGAGATACCACAAAGACCGGTTGCCACGCCCACCCCAATGCCGGTGCCCGCACCCGACCCCCCTAGAAGAGAGGTAAATACTATGTCAGCGCCATCTAGACCATTCGAACCAGAAGTTCCCAGCCGTCCCGGCTCGGCCACGCTAGGAAAGAACGTCACCGTAAAGGGACAGATTTTTGCGCGCGAAGATTTGACGATCGACGGCGAGGTCGAAGGCACGGTCGAGTGTCACGAGCACCGGCTAACGATTGGGCCCAATGCGCGGGTGCAAGCCGGCTTAAAAGCGCGCGAGATCGTGATACACGGGTCGATTCAGGGGAATGTGGAAGCCGCTGACAAGATCGACATTAAGAAGGAGGCGAAACTGGTCGGCGATATTAAGACCAGCCGCATTGTGATTGAGGATGGCGCCTACTTCAAGGGCAGCATTGATATCTCTAAGGCTGCGGTAACCGCGCCTAAGGTCAATGCCGCGCCTGCTGCTTCCGCTCCACAATCGGCCTCCGCCGCCGCAGCTAGCGCAGCCGCTGTTCCGATGAAGTAGGGATTGGCGCAACACATCTACTCCAATGCGGGGAGAAATCAGGACCGACCTTGTTTTCTCCCTGATGGAAACTCATCCGGCGTCCTATGAAATTTGGTGTTTCCGTGAAGCCCGCAGCCGGGAAGCCCTCCACCGAGGGGCCAGGCGTTTCGTTCACACGGCATAGTAGCGGATTCGATCAGTTTTGCGCGATGTTGCAGGGCGCCGAGGGCCTCTCCATACTTGACATGTCGGGCGCGAGCCAAGCGAACATCAGTTTCATCACCGGCCTGGGACATCGGATTTCTTCTGACGATCTTGTCGGAACAATGGAACAGTTTTTCGGTAAAGGCGATTTTATGGAAGGCCAGGAGCACGCGAGCAACGCCCAGCGTTTCCTGGATCAATGCCTAACCTTCCCTGATTCGCATTTTGATGGCGCACTCGTATGGGATACGCTCCAGTTTCTGAGTGGGCACGTCCTCGATCAGGCCATCGCGCAATTGCTGCGCGTAATGCGTCCGGGGGGATTGATCCTGGCTTTTTTTCACGCCGATGAAAAAGCGACCAGGATACCGCTCTATAACTACCGGGTGCAGGATCAAAAGACTCTACTCCTGGTTCCGCGCGGGGGGTATCAGCGTGTCCAATATTTCAATAATCGGGCCTTGGAGCGCATGTTCGATCAGGCCGGTTCGTTGAAATTCTTCCTGACTCGCGATCATCTTCGCGAAGTGATCGTTCGCCGATAGCGGCAACAGTCCGGCTCGACAAGTCTAGTACATCGTCCAGTTAATCATTTATAGTATTGGCCAATGTCTTTGGCTGCCTCGGTTTCTCGGCTTGAGCGGTCTGATACTCTTTGGTGGCTTTGATGATGTGTTGAAAGTGCTCCGGTCCCTTAGTCCAAGTGAACGGCATCATTTTTGTGGATGTTCAGGTTATCCAGCACAACGTCGAGTTCGCCCACTGGATAGACTTTGATCACTTCAGCCATGAAACTCAGGAAGTCTACCGTGGTCCGCCGGTCGCGGACATGAGCGACCACTTTATTCTCGGGCGGATTTCGATAGAGGCCCACAATATCCAGCAACTTGGCTTCAAAATCAGGGGGGCGGTCGCTTCGCGCTGGCGCTTGCAACGGGTATGAGGATCACATGAACCGACGGGATTTTGTATGGCTTGGATGGGCCACCGTGATCGCGACGGGAGCAGGTAAGCTGCGGCCCGCATTCGCGCAGTCGCCGGCGCACCGGCAGGTTCTGGGGCCGCCACAGGATCCGAAGGTGGCGACGTTGGAGCCGAAGGCACACGAACGCGCGGCGGATTTCACCTTGCGGATCGCACCGATGATGGTTGAGCTGGCACCTCAGGTTGTGCTCAGCACTGTCGGCTACAGCAACCAGGTCCCCGGTCCCTTGCTGCGGGTGCGAGAGGGTCAGCCCGTCGCCGTAGAGGTCGTGAACGACACGGACGTCCCGGAATACGTGCACTGGCATGGCCTGTTCGTTCCCCCCGGAGGTGGATGAGACGGAAGAAGGCACGCCTCCGGTCCCACCCCATGGCCGCCGGCGCTATCAATTCGTGGCCAAGCCTGCGGGTTCGCGGTGGTACCACTCCCACGCGGCGGCCATGCTGGACCTGCATCGGGGCGCCTACACCGGTCAGTTCGGTTCTCTCATGATCGATTCCGCGAATGACCCTGGGCTCTACGACCAAGAGGTCTTTCTGGCGCTGCGGGAATGGGAGCCTTATCTGACCACGATGGATCAGGATGAGGCATCGCGTGGCTTTGTCCGGCCACAGTTTTCGGGTGATCGCACTCGACGGCAATACCGTGCCCGCGCCTCAGCCTGTTGAGGTCATTGAGATCGCCCCGGGCGAGCGCGTGGATGCGATCGTGGAGATGAATCGGCCGGGCGTCTGGATCTTAGGGGAGGTCGGCGATGTCGCGCGGCGATCCGGCATGGGCATCGTGGTGGAGTACGCCGATCAGAAGCAGCACGCGCAATGGCTTCCGCCTCAAAAGGCGCGCTGGGACTACACGATCTTTGGCAAAACCGCGCCGCATCCCGCCCCAGACCAGACCATCGACATGGTCTTTGAAAAGTGCCCGCCGACCCCTACGGGATCAATCACTGGCTCGTAAACGGCAACGAATATCCGCACGAAAAGCAATTCGTGCTCCGGCAGGGAGGCCGCTACCGGCTGGTTTTTCACAATCGCAGTGACGATTCTCACCCGCTGCACATCCACCGCCCCTGTTCGAGCTTGTCGAGCGCTGGCGGCGGTTGCTCCAGTAAAGCCAACACACGATCGCGGAAAGTCGCATCGTACGTTGCCGGTTTTCCGGATCGCGCCCGCTAGGCGGCAACTCGCGAAGAGTGCTCGTACCGGCCAATCCAGGCGAATCTGCGGATGCGCCACAAATCCGTGAATGCGCGAATCGTCGCTGCGATGGTCACTCTGGTGCCCTCGACGTTCGCCCAACGAACTGGAATCTCAATGGTCTTATAGCCCATCTTGCGGGCTATAAAGAGCGCCTCTACGTCAAAGCTGAACCCGTCCAGTATCTGGCGTGAGAACACGGCCGCAGCTGCGTCTGCGCGATACAGCTTAAATCCGCATTGGGTGTCAGCAAAGGGAAGGCCGGTAAGCAGCCGCATCATCAGATTGAAAAATCGCCCTCCGAAATCGCGCAACATTCCTTGTCTCTTTGACACCAGAGCGCGGTTCAATGCTCGCGAACCAATGACCACGGCGGCATTTTGATCTTGCGCCGCCAGGTACAGCTTATTCAGTTCTTCAATAGGCGTCGAAAGATCGGCATCGGTCATGAGGCGCCAGTCGCCTTTGGCTTCCCTCATTCCGTGCCGTACGGCATATCCTTTCCCCCGATTTCCAGCGTTACTAATCAAGCGAAATCGTGGATCGCCCTGGGCCCAGTCTTGCACCACCGACGGCGTCGTGTCAGTAGATCCGTCGTCCACCACAAGAACTTCGGCAAAATCATGCTCGAGCCCGTCCAAAAACTTAGCAAGTTTTGTAAGCGTTCCCGGCAGCCGGCGCTCTTCATTGCAAGCCGGTACAACAATCGAAAGTGAAATCAACCTATAAGAGTATATCCGCAAAACGCCCTCGTCCGCATTGCCCCGAACCTTGATAGATTCCTAATGCAACGTAAAGGTGGTCCTTACGCTTCCTTGAGTCGTAATTTATTGAAAACTTCCTAGACTCGGGTTGGCAGAGTTATGAGCCACCCAATTCCTGGCGTTCTACTTAGACGCGTCTCGTTGACATTTGCAATTGTCCTTAACGGCGCCTTATTACAGTCCGCTCATGCGAGGGTAAGCAGCGCTACGGATGACAATCCGACTGCACCCAAAGAAATCAGCAATGTAGCAAGCCCTACGGCGCGCGAGGGTTTTTGGAAGCGATTCGCAGCGGCGTATTGGGCAGACTGGCATCCGGCCGCCGCTGCGAAATCGTCGACTCCGGCGTCGCCACCCGCCGAACCGCAATATCGTGGATACCCGCCGTCGGAAACGGATCCTCCTTATCCCTTCAGCACCTGGCCGATGGGAGGAACAGTTGCAATCGGCTACAACAATGCCACCGCGTACCCCCTGACGACGGCCCTGCAGAACGGGCCGCATGGAGATTGGTGGAAAAGGGCAAACGTGCAAGTCTACGGCTGGTTCGATCTAGGCATGAACATCAGCACTTCTAATAAAGGCGAGTACGCAAATGCGCCAGCAGCTTACGACCAGATGCCCAACGCATTTCAGGTGGACCAGGTTACGCTTTATTTCGAACGCACGCCCGATACCATCCAGACCGATCACTTCGATTGGGGGTTTCGCCTTACTAATCTTTATGGATCTGACTATCGCTTTACTACCGCCGAGGGTTACGTTAGCCAGCAGTTGTTGAATAATCCGAAGGCTAACGGCACCATCGGTAATAAATACGGTTATGACCCGGTTATGGCGTATGTAGATTTGTATTTTCCGGGCGTTGCGCAAGGAATGGATGTAAGAATCGGCCGTTACATCTCGCTGCCGGACATCGAAGCGCAGCTTGCGCCGAATAACTA
>JBARMQ010000672.1:0-3887 GCA_049802535.1 Bryobacteraceae bacterium
CCTTCACTCTATCGGTCCTGTTGGCAACGAAGGAATTTCCCGACGGACGCTATGAAATGACGATGGAGGCGGAGCCGGGATCCATTTCGGTACAACGATATACTTTCGAAGTCCGCAGCGGAGGAACCAATGGACAATCCCCCGATTGAGAAGCGATTTTTCTTTCACGCCAATGCGGTCGGTTTCGCGGCGCGGATGTTGACGCCAAACAATTACTTTATCCCGGCAGTTGCCAGTTCCTGTCTTCCGGTGACTGGAGGCGAGGGCCGTACAACTGAGACCAATCTGAAGTTTGGCAACGTACTTTCCTGTGACAGTGCATCGACAAACGTCCGCGGCGTTTTCATCGACGAAGAAGACGGCGGATCAACGGAAAAACGGAGCGGGAACGTCCACTTTCGGCCCACCTCAACGATTTCGGAAAGCCGGATTAAGGGTTTGCGAATCGTCAACGGCCCACGTGTTCTTGAAATTGGATCACTTGAAGCGACCATGGTTGCCCTCACGAACGACGACGGCAAACCAGAGTTTCGTTCGCTATCGGCCAAGTTCGAAAGCGTACGCGTCGATGGCGTAGCGCTGACGATTGAAACCCACACGAACGTTCTTGAAGAGTTCTCCACCAAGGAGAGACTGAGCGAGGCGTACGCGCGCGATCCAGCGTTCCGTGAGCGCTATGGACACTGCTTTTTTGGAATCAAACCGACGAATCCAAAAGAGCACAAAATTCCTGAGATGGACGGGCTCATTTACGGCACCGTGGTCACGGGTCTGAAGTGGGGAGGCGAAGGTCCGTTTGACGCTGTCATCAAAGGGAACAGCGTGACCATTACAAACTTCGGGGCAATTTATCTTGGCGAGATCGTCATCGAAGAAGATTTTCGACGGCTAACGCTGCTACGCTTTCAGCTTGGATCGGACACGTCAGGAAGCGGATCGGCAGCCGAAGTACAAGCGAACGGCTCCACTTGGCCTCCAAAGAAGGACGGCGGTTAAAACTGAGCCTTCCGTATTCGGCGCGCCTAAGTCCGCTGAAGTATCTGCTTTCGTTTGGCGGCGCGGGCTCGCGGCCTTTGCGCTCGTATTACTAACATCCAGTTGCACACCGAAGATGGTCGCGCTAAGCAACCCGCAAGCCGCCTTCGACAGGATCCGGAACGAGAGCCATCGCGGCGATTTCTCCGCGGCACTGACTGAAGCGCAACAGAGTTACGCAGCCTGGCAAAAGCATCCCCAAGACGAGTGGTATTGGAAGTTCAAGCTACTGGATGCCGACGTGCTGCTGCTGAACGGGGAGACTCGGAAGGCAAAAGCACTGCTTACGCCCGCGCCACCTAAGCATTTCGCCGGCCTGCAGGCGCGCCTGAAGAGGCTTGAAGGATACGTCGCATTTCGGGAACAGAATGATGCGGAAGCCCGGTTGCTCCTGCTCAAGGCCGCAGCCGACGCAGATGCAATTTCCGATTATGAGCTGGAAGCGGACAGCCTGTTGGTGTTGACCGCATACGCGCGAGTCGAAGATGCGGCGGCGACTGAAAAAACCCTCAACAAGATACTCGAACTGGGCAACGCGCACAATCTGAAATACCAGACAGTGGCCGCATATCTGAATCTCGGCTTCCTGCGCATGCAGCAGTCACAATTCGCCGCGGCTGTTCCGCGATTCGAGCGCGCTGCCCAAATCGCGAAGGAGCTGGATGCGGCGATCCTCTACTCAGGCAGCCTTGGGAATCTGGCGACCTGTTATTACAGCTTGGGTGACTTTGACAAGGCGCTCGATTTGCGGAAGCAGGCGATCGCCATTCAGCAGAAGGCGGGGCTTACCACCTATCTGCGAGACAGCTATCGTGAACTTGGGTCGAGCCAGTTGTTGCAAGGACAGACACGTGACGGAATTGAGAGCATGCGTCGCGCACTAACCCTTACCAACGACAAAGACACGCCAGAAATCTATTCGGCCATAGCCTGTAACCTGGCCTCGGCGCTCGAGAGCGCTGGAGAGTTGAACGAGGCCGAACAGCTCATCCAAAAGGCGTCGGCTGTCAATAAAGGCTCCGATACCGAGACGACGCTGAATCTCCAACTCGACGAAGCCGCACTTATGGAGGCTCGCGGATTACACGATGGAGCGATCACGACGTATGTGAAAACAGTTGAAGGTAGCAAAGGATATCCGGCTGTGGAGTGGTCGGCCGACGCAGCCCTTGCGGCGATCTACGCCCAAAGGAACGACCCCGAAAGCAATCGCGCGGCTCGCCGTTATTTCGCATCGGCCTTGAGCACGATCGAAGCCAGCCGTGCCAACCAGTTGCAGAGCGACTACGAAATTACGTTCCTGTCCGCACTCATTCACTTCTATCAAGATTACGTGCGATACCTGATGAGTCAAGGCGATACGGAGGATGCACTTCTGGTGGCTGATTCAAGCCGGGCGAGTGTTCTAACGAACGATGTGTCGGGGTTACATGCGGAGGAAAGCCGCGGGCTGATTGAGCGCGTCCAGGCCGCCGCGCGCCGGAATCGAACAACATTTCTGTTCTACTTGCTAGCGCCCAGGCAATCCTATCTGTGGGTCATTACCGAACGTGAGATCAAGGCATTTACATTACCCGATGAGCAAGAAATTGACGAGCAGATCCGTTCGTATCGCCACTTACTCGAAATAGAAAAGATCGATCCACTTCGCTCGCATAGCGGACTCGCCGCGCGGCTGTTCCAAACGCTGGTAGGGCCGGCGGTTCCTCTCATCAGACCCGGAAGCTCTGTGATGATCGTTCCCGATGGGGCAATTCATGCACTCAATTTCGAAACGCTGGTGGTGGAGACGCCGGCGCCACATTATTGGATCGAGGACGTTACGCTGTCCGTTGCACCGTCGTTAAACATCCTGACGCCCGCTCGCGACGTTAAGAACAGGCCCAACGAAGGCCATCTGATCATAGGCGACCCGGCGACGGCGAGTGCAGATTTTCCGCGATTGACAAATGCCAATGCGGAAATTGAGCAGGTGCAAGATGAGTTTCCGAACATCACCAGCACGGTGATCCGAGGTGGCGCGGCGGTCCCTTCGGCCTATCGTGCAGCCCAACCAAGCAGATATTCGATCATTCACATCGTGGCTCATGCGGAAATGAACGAGCGTAGCCCGCTGGATTCGGCCATTATTCTTTCACCGCAACAGGACGGGTTCCGCCTCTATGCGCGCGAGATTATGCGGGTGCCGCTGAATGCCGACTTGGTTACGCTGTCAGCCTGCCGGAGCGCGGGTGCACGTACGTTATCTGGAGAAGGGCCGGTGGGTTTTGCTTGGGCCTTCTTTCAAGCAGGCGCCGAGAACGTTATCGGAAGCCTGTGGGATGTCAACGACCGTTCCACTGCCGATCTGATGGGCGATTTCTATAAAGCCGTCGATAGCGGCGAATGGTATTCCGCGGCCTTACGGCAAGCCAAACTGGCAATGCTCGAAACGCAATTTCGAAAGCCCTACTATTGGGCTCCGTTCCAGCTTTATGAACGGCAATTTCCCCCAGCCACAAATGTGGCCGAAAAGTCGAACTGAAATTCTCCTCCGTTGGTTGTTTGGGGTATTAGCCCTGCTTGAAACGATCCGGATGTTTACGTCACTAGAGACTGTGAGTGCTCGAGCGGCACAAACGCACGAAGGACTGGAATTAAGCCAGCCCCGTACATTGCGGCTGAATCAGTGGGAATAAAGACTAACGCGCAAGCGTAAGTCTTCGAGGAGCGAGTTACATCGATCATCGATATGGCGACAGCGACAAGCGCAAAAGAGAGCCGATGGAAGTCAACGGACCGCATGGAAGCCTTTGTCCGCGACGCCTTATGCAACCGGAGTAACTACTTTGAGAACCATTGGATTGACGAGA
>JBARMQ010000673.1:0-8167 GCA_049802535.1 Bryobacteraceae bacterium
GAGGCAAAGTCTTGAGAATAGATTCGAGAGTTATGTCCGTTATCGTCGGAGTCCTCTTGATTTGCGGTTTTGGGACGGCCGACGATTTAGCCGATCAAGCAAACCGAATTAGCGCTTTAGAAAAGGAAGGCCAATTGCCGCAAGCCTTGGCCGTCCTTTCGCATCTCGTAGCAGACCTCCAGCAAAGAGATCCTGCCAACGAACGCCTGCCGGAGGCTTTCGACCGAAAGGGCTCGATAGAAGCCGATATGGGGCGATACAGAGAGGCTGAGCAAGACTATGTAAAGGCGATCGGCCTTTGGAAGAATTTGCATAAGAGCGCCTCGGCCGCTTTCGCAACAGAACTCAATAATCTCAGCTCGCTCTACTCGGTTACCGGACGGCCGAGAGAGGCTGAAACATTGCGCCGCGAAAGTCTCGCGCTGCGCCTAGACCTTCTGGGGCCAGATTCTCTGGAGGTTGCTCTATCCTATTCAAACTTGGCGGTGGATTTGTTTCGCCAGGGGCAATATCGCGAATCGGTGGAGCTGTGTCATAAAGCGCTCGCGATTTGGTCGACGTCGGACTCTGAGCGCAACCGGTCTGATCTGGCGTATCACACGCTTGCTTCGATTGAGCTGAAAAGTGGAGATTTCCCGTCGGCTCTTGCGCACGCGCTAGCAGCAGTGGCACAATACCGGACGAATCAGAACTCAACCGCAAGTACGATGGCGACCTATCAAGATACCGTTGCGCTGGCAAGAGAGGCAAACGGTGATCTCACAGGCTCGGCGCAAGACTTTGCGAGCGCTATTGCACATCTCGAGATCTCAGAGCACAAGCAGCCGTCTTTATCCCATATTGGATTATTGATTGACTATGCGAAGCTCTTGACCCGGCAAAAGCATGCGCGAGAGGCCAAACGCCTGTTGCGCGAAGCTCAATCGGAAGCGACAGCGATTGCACAAGCCAACCAATGGCAACATGCCGTCGATGTGACGGCACTGTTGATAAGGAAGCAAAGATGAAGGTCCGGCGGCTGGCGGGACCCGTTCGGCCTGGTCCATAGGCATAACGTTGCGGTGGATCACGCGCAATCCGGAAATTAGACAACGCCTTCCTAGACAGCCCTAACGGCGTAGGCTCTACTAATCGCCGCGACGCCAAGCAATGGAGCTGTGGAAATGACAGCCGGTGGAAAGCCTGGAAAACCAAATGCAGGTTTTCCATCCTTCCCACCTCCCTTGGAAATCGCCTCGCGATTTCCACATTCCCACAGCTCCGACAACTACACACTCATACAAAGGTCAAACAACAACCACGACGATGACCTAGCAGCCGCAATTCAGCGATCCGTTCCCGTGCTTGTGGAGATGGTCGAAAACAACGATAATCTAAAGAGGATTGCTGAAGTGTTACCTATGTTCCCGGTCTAATTTGTAACCTATCACCCAGTTCATTCAGTATCCCTGCCAATCGCCAGCCGTGATTTTTCGTGGTTCACCGTGGCTTTGAGTCTGGATGTCAGCGCCGGATCGTGCAGTTCTTTTCTTAGAGCTTCGTCCACTTGCTCAGCACTTAATCCGGACGCCAGCATTTCTGCGTGGCGATCGGCGAGGTGCTGATTCAACTCTTCCACCACCTCGGATTCCCGCGTTACGTCAAGATTCAGCGGCGCAATCAGCGAACGTATCTCTTTTCTCCAGTCAGGCATTCTCGGCCTCCGTAATACGGCGAATCGCATCGACAAAATCGAGCCACGTCGAGCGCTGGGCCGTTAGCATTTGCTTGCCGGTTGCAGTTAGTTTGTAATAGCGCCGCCGCCGCTGGCCTGCTTTCTCCACCCAACGTCCCGCAATTAGACCGCGCTGCTCCATGCGGTACAGCATTGGATAAAACGAAGCAACGTTAAAAGTCAGTATCGCGAAGGCAAGGCCGGAATCTACCCGCAGAACCAGTGCCCGTTTCGAGTAAAGCCCGAGCGTCTACCTTCTAACGGCCGCGCCGAAGATACGCAGGAAGTTCCCGCCGCCGATCTTTCCTATCTCATCCGGGGTAAAGCCCGTCTTCAACATCGCATCGACAACGACATAGTAGAATCCGGCATTTTGACCCGCCCATGCCTCATTGGTGCGTTCCCCGGTGTGCGCACGCTGCTGCTGACCAAGGCGAGGGCCGCCGGGGCGCCTGCTGGGCTCGGTGAGCTTGGTATCCGTGCCGATGCATACATGATCGACCCCGATGACATCGACCAGCGCTCGAACGTTCCGGGCATAGTCCAACGGCGTATCTGACAGATGCGTCCAAACTCCGACCACGCCCCCGGCTGCGGCAACCATTTCGGCGTGCTCTTCGCTGATTAGTCTCCGGCGCATCATCTGCGACAGGGATGGATTGCTTCCCAATTGCGTATCAAGTCCGGAGTGGGAGACGATGACGGGCCGCGTCTCGGCAGAATCGCAGCACCTGCCATCAGAGCACCGGTGGAGAGAAAGTGCCGCCTCGAGCCGCTTGTCTCAAACTCCATCTAGTTCTCCTCTCAGCGAGAGCCGCCTGCGCCAACAGGCTGGTCGGTAACGCTCCGCCGCTCCTCGGTTATTCCATTTCTCAGCATGCCGCTCCTCGCGGGCGAGTCGGAAAACGGCCGCCAAGCTAAGTTCTATAGGCTCTCCGCAAAAGGCAGAAAACAGCTTGCTGAAGAGGAATCGAATTGGCATCGCCTGGCGGAGGCCATCGGCCTGATCTTGCAAACCGCGAAATAGGATAGGCACGATGGCACGTTGGCCCTTTTACTTCAAGAAGCGCGCACTGAACGACCAACTGGATGCCGAAATCTGTTTCCACATCGACCAAGTGTCACAGGAGAAGATTGCCGCCGGCATGCATCCTAACGAAGCACGGCGCCAAGCGCTCCTCGGATTTGGCACCCGTGAACAAACGAAAGAAGAGCTCCGAGACGTTCACCGCATACCAATTCTTGAGACGCTCGCCGCGAACCTCAAATCGGGCATGCGGCTTATGCGCCGATCCCCGTCGTTTTCCATCACCGTCATCCTGACACTGGCTATCGGGATCGGCGCGAACAGCGCAGTGTTTTCCGCCATCGATGCGATTCTTTTGCGGCCGCTACCGTTTCCGCACAGTGATGAATTGATGCTGCTGCGGCAGTTCGACCGCACTTCTAAAGCTCCGAGCCTTTTTGTTGCGCCGGCCAGGCTTGAAGATTGGAATCGGCTGAACTCCGCGTTTCAGGCGGTCTCCGGCTGGTATACCAGCGATGTCTCCGACGTTTCCGGACCTCTGCCCGAGAAAGTGACGGAGGCGTTGGTTGCCCCTCGTTTTCTTCAAGTTTGGGGCGTATCGCCCGTTCTAGGCCGGGACTTTGCGCCGAATGAGGAACATTTCGGCGGACCTAATGCCGCCCTCATTAGCGATCGACTCTGGCGCCGCAAGTTCAACGCCGATACGAATGTAATCGGCAACAAACTTCATCTGGAGAAGAACTCCTACTCAATCATCGGCGTCATGCCGGCGTCCTTTCTTTTTCCCGATCATGACGTCGATGTCTGGCTCTCCAGTCCGCCGGACGCACCGTATGCGCAAGACCGCCGAAGCACCTGGTTCACTGTTATTGGCCGGCTCAAGCCGGGTGTAACCGCGGCGCAGGGGCGCGCAAATCTCGCCGCTGTCCAAGCCCAATTGGCGCGACAGTTTCCGAAGACCGACTCCCATCTCGCCGTTGACATGCAAGCGCTCAAAGAAGGAACAGTCGGCGGGGTAAGGCGTTCCTTATGGGTTCTATTCGGCTCAGTCTCCTTGCTCCTGCTGATTGCCTGTACGAACATTGCCGCGTTATTGCTGGCCCGCACCACCGAACGCGAACGTGAAATGTCGGTTCGATTCTCGCTCGGCGCATCGCGCTCATCCGTCGTTGGCCAACTATTGACGGAGTGCTTCGTGCTTGCATTTACGGGTTCCGTGCTGGGTGTTTTTGTCGCCGCCGCCGGTTCACATGCACTGCGGTTATTGGCCAAGAGTCTCCCACGCGCTAATGAAATCACGCTCGATTGGCGCATTGTGCTCTACACGCTTGGCACCGCCGTGGTGGCAACTTTTCTTTGCGGCCTCTACCCTGCCCTGCGGGGCACCCGGCCTGCAATCGCTGGGGATTTGGCGAATTCCAGCCGTACTCAAGTTTCAACGCGTCATCCTTTGCAATGGCTGCTGGTTGCCGTGCAGGTCGCTCTCGCAGTGGTTCTGCTGGTGGGCGCCGGCTTGTTGTTACGCAGTTTTGAAGAGCTTGGCCGGGTATCGCCAGGATTCGATCCCAGCCACGTCCTAACGCTTCAGATCAGTGGCAACTGGGGTGAAACGGCCGACATGAAGGCGCTCACGCAGCGCATTGACAATACTCTTGAAGAGTTGCGTGCCGTACCAGGCGTTCTCGGGGCCGCCACCTCGGCATCGTTACCGGGTATTTTGAGCGACTCCCGCACCGAGCTGAAAGTCACTGAGCGTTCCAACATGGAAGACAAAATCTTTGCCGACAGCCGGTACGTGTCTAATGGCTACTTCGAAACTATGAGAATTCCCGTCCTTGCCGGCGAAGACTGCCGTCAATCCGCGACCTACTACGGCAACGTGGTCGTCAATCGCAGCTTCGCCAATACCTACCTCGCCGGAGTCCAAGCTATCGAGCATCATGTGCACCTGGTCTCAAGCCAATTTCTTCCTTCGCCGGCGAGGATTCTTGGCGTTGTCGGCGATGCCCGCGAGCAAGGCCTGAATCGCGAGCCGGTCCCCACTGTCTATTGGTGTGTCAGCGCTCCCGATCCAAGTCCGAATTTTCTCATTCGAACCCAAAGCGATCCCATGGCGATGGCGCAAATACTACGGCGGAAAATTCATGAGATGGAGCCGGGACGTTCCGTTTATGCCATCTCGCCGCTTCAGGACCATCTCTCGGACAGCTTTTCGGAAAATCGCTTACGAGCGATCCTGTTGACCCTGTTCGCTGCGACAGCAGTCTCTCTCGCTTGTATCGGACTGTACGGCACATTGAGTTACTTTGTGGCGCTCCGCCGCCGCGAGGTGGGTCTGCGACTCGCCCTCGGCGCTCTGCGGGGGCAAATTGTCTGGCAATTTCTTTGGACCGTCTTGTGATCTCGTTGTGTGGCTGTGTGGCGGGTTTGTGTCTCGCGATCGGATTTGCTCACGTCCTATCGGGCATGCTCTACGGCGTCTCGACCGCGGACTCCGAGACGTTATTCTCGGTCGCACTGCTGATCGTTGCTATGGCGATATTCTCGTCCCTCTTTCCGGCTATCCGCGCCGCACGCGTCGAACCCATGGACGCATTGCGGGAAGAGTAGACTCGACGCAGGAGCAATGCAAGATGCATCGTCTCGGAGTAAGCCAGCAAAGAGTCTGCAACCTACAGAATGGGTTGGAAAGGCTTTAGTTGTTATGCACCGTCGGAGCGTTTGATGAAACCTATCCGACTGTCACACTTAGGCTTGGATCTGTCTCGCAGTGTTCCACAATCTGGTTATAGGCGGCCACAAGAAGTTCAATCGTTACCTTCCGGCCACTGGCCTGGAATCGGCTCAACTCGTAGACATTCGCCGCCAAAAACTGCTCCGCTTCAAGGATGTCTACTCGTCCCGCTATTCCTTGTATTGCAGCCAGTGATTCCGCACCGGCCATACTCTCGCTGGTAGTGACAATGATCGGCCGATGACCCTGCTCCAAATTCCGCTGACACTTACGCATAAGTGCTTCGCCGGGCGCAGTTGTCGCGTGAATTACAACGTCGTCCAGGAGGAAGTCGCCACTTCGCGACCCAGCAGCATCGGCAACCGAAAAGCCGTGTATATCGAACGATCCTTCTGGAAGAATGAGCTGCAGCTTTGCACCGATCAAATGTTGCAGTACTGCACCTGCATACATGGTTCCGGGATTCTCTCTTTGGCGCCTGAAGGCCTGCGCTAGCAAGTCGCGCACCATGGAGCGCAGAGACTTGCCAGTGTCGTAACGAAGAATGAAGGGTTGAGCATTGAAGTAATCTGATATCCGATCGACCCACCAGCGCTCAATTTCATCCACGTCTGCTACGCCCTCTGCGTGTAGATCATTCAGAAAGGCGACGTAATCCCGCATATATCCGAGACTTCCGCGACTAGTGCGCCCCGCCTCCTCCGCCAATACACGCGTTATGCCGTACTCGCTCAAAATGGTTTGCACAGCGGCTTTTCCAAGGCCCTGTACTTGGCCTTTGCTGCCCGTCACTAGCACAGAAGAGTCCAGGGGCAAACCCTGTCTTCTTGCAAGCCGTGAAAGATAGAGAATGGCGGAAAGCTTTCCCTTGCTATTCAGCTTATAAGTTTTTTGAAAATTCGTGAGTCTTGTTTCGAGATCGGTCGACTGCATCTATGCGGCGATTTCATTACGGTTTGGCGCGTCTGCCAGAGGCAGCAGCAGATGCCGGTTCAGCCACTGAACGACCGGGACTGCGAGCCCATCGCCAAAAAGATGATAGGCGTCATTATAACTGGCAGGTAGGACATATGTGTCTGGAACCCCCATTAATCGGGCCGCCTCTCGTGGAGCGAGAAGTCGAGATTGAATTTTATTGCCTTCAATCGCCAGCACAATTTGACGGCTGGAACCACCTGCCGGCGTGCGGAGGCAACCCGAGATATTGTCAAACCGCACCTCGGCCCGCTGCTCCTTGCCGCCGGTGTCCAACGGCCGCGTGCGCTTGTAAACCGTCCCAACTCGTGTCGTACCGAAAACCATTGCATCTTCGACCTTCTTCCGGTGCAATTGGGACATGAGACTCAATAGCCGCTCGGTCTCTTTCGGCGAATGCCAAATCACGTTGTCACGGTCCAAGAGAAGATTACACAGACCTTCAACCCGAGTGTTGGGTTGCGGCAGGTTCCACCAGATCCATTGTTTCCTAAACTCGGCAGGCATCGATTCAAGGCTCTTCTGCATACGCGTCGTGTGCCAAGGACGCAGAGGGATTTGCGATTCGATTTCTGGCGGAATCACACAACTTCGGCGGACGCCAATGATGAACAAGCGAGGACGCGACTGCGGCAAAAAAAGAACAGCATCTATGACCAGTGCACCGGTCCGATAGCCGCTCGCTGTCATACGCTCCAGGATTGCGCGAAAGTCGATCCCTAAGTGTGACGATAAAGCTCCAGTGACGTTCTCAAGCACCACGATCCGAGGCATTCTTTCCTCCCCCTTGAGACGCTCTATGAGGTTCCAAAAAGCGTGGAAAGTTCCGCTGCGTTTGCCATTGAGACCAGCACCATTGCCCGCAAGAGAGAGATCCTGGCAAGGAAAGGAAGCCCAAGCTAAGACTGCCTGCCCGGGGAGATCCCCACTTGTGAGATGGGCAATATCGCACCTCTTCAATTCATCGCCCCCGCCAAATGCAGTCCGGTATGCCGCCGCCTTCTTCGAGGAATTGTCATTTGCGAAAACACACTTCCAGTTCCGCTCCCCTAGGCCGAGTCTCGCCATCCCGCCTCCAGCGAAAAATTCGTACCAGGGATGTCTCATCGCATGTCTCCTCGAAGGAAGCTACTGAGTCTATCTTCAAGGCTCTGTTCGCAGCGGGTTTCGCATTCCCAGACGATCAGAACCCTCCACCCTTGTTCAGTAAGTAAGCGGATGTTAGTCCGGTCGCGGACTACGTTACGGTCGAGCTTTGCATTCCAGTACGTTTGATGAGAAGTGGGTCGCACCGAAGCGGGGCATCCGTGTTGATGCCAATAGCATCCATGTACAAATACAACGCTCTTGCTCTTCGGAAATACTAAATCCGGCGTACCGGGCAACGTCTCAACATGCAGGCGATAGCGTAAGCCCAAGCGATGCGCCGCGCGCCGCACACAGAGCTCAGGCGCAGTATCCTTTGAATGCACGCGGCGCATGACTGCGCTACGCTGTTCGGCGGTAAACACGTCTGTCATATCGTCACCGATTCAGTCCTTCAGGAGCGCAAAAGGGCACCGCTGCGTGCCACCACACAAGAGAGGAACTCGCTACTTCTTTGGGCGGCATGCTCGATTCCGTGCCTGTTTTGCGCGAGTTCCTGAAAAGCGCTTCGGTGATCCCAAGATCCATTCGACGAAAATTGCCGTACCCACCCCTTTAACGACTGTACTAA
>JBARMQ010000674.1:0-9472 GCA_049802535.1 Bryobacteraceae bacterium
AAATATTGGATGGCAAGACTAAGGTGGACGGATTCGTTTGTCTCGAAGCCATCGCCTGCCCCGAAGTCGGCGAAATGGTAAATCGCAAACACCTGGGCGGCCAAACAGTAATCGTCGCAATGGACACTGACCCACGCACGATGGAGTGGATTCAGAAAGGCGTCATCTCTGCAACCATTGCGCAACGGCCGTATACGATGGCGTACTTCGGGGCGAAGTTGGTTGCGGACATCCACCTACATCCGCCCTCACCGCTTGCCAACACTTGGGCGCAAAGTCCCACAGCTCCGCTACCCGCGTTCGTCGACACCGGCACATTCGTAATCGACAAAGGCAGCATCGATGCGTACATGCAGCAGACGAAGTCGGCGTCGGGCCAGTAAGGGCGGCGAAAATTAGTTACCTAAGTAGAGGCCAGGCTGCAGGTAGTTTTGAACGTAATCGCAGACAGCCTCGCGCAGTGGAGTTATCGCTTGGGTGAAGCCGGCCGCCCGCAGTTTCGAGATGTCGGCCTGCGTGAAGTATTGATATTTTCCGCGAAGCTCGTCTGGCATATCGATGAAGTCGACGCGCGGCTCGCGACCGATCGCCGCAAAAATAGCGTTAGCCAATTCCAACCAGGTGTGCGCTTCGCCAGAGCCTACATTGAACAGGCCGCCACCGTCCACGTGCTCGGCCAGGAAGACTGTTGCTGCAACCGCATCTTTGACGTACAGGAAGTCGCGGCATTGCGCGCCATCGGCATATTCCGGACGGTAACTCTTAAACAGCGATAGCGCACCGCTTTCCGCTATCTGATGAAAAGCTTTGTTGACGACACTCCGCATATCGCCCTTGTGGTTTTCGTTCGGGCCGAAGATGTTGAAGTATTTGAGGCCTGTGATGCGGCCTAGCATACCCAGATGATCGGCATAGCAATCAAACCTGTGCTTGGAATAACCGTACATGTTGAGAGGAAGCAACCCGGAAAGCGGTAAGTTCTCCGAAAGACCTGTTTCGCGGCTGCCATATGTCGCCGCTGAAGATGCGTAGACAAAACGCCGGCCGCTCTCAAGCGCGAAATGCGCCAGCGTCTTCGAATATTCGTAATTGTTGTGAATCAGATAGGCCGCATCGGTCTCAGTCGTGGAGGAGCATGCGCCGAGATGAAACATGGTGCGGATGTCGGTGAGCAGGTAAGACGATTCTTGCACCAACGCCAACAGCGAATCCGCTTCCACGTAATCGACGAAGCGAAGCGGGACTAAGTTCTTCCACTTGCCGTCATCACCAAGGAAGTCGGCGATCAAAATATTTTCAATGCCGCGCCGATTGAGTTCCCACACCAGCGCGCTGCCAATGAAGCCCGCGCCGCCAGTAACTAGAATTCTTCCCTGGCTTAGATCGGTCATACAAAAGTTAGTATCTCGGTGAGAAACATTACGATGAACTGACGATCAGCATCGGAATTTTGACGTGATGCCGCACGTTGTTGATAGTCGTGCCAAAGACCAGGTCCTTAATGCCGCGGTGGCCGTGTGATGCCATCACCAGCAGGTCGGGCTCGATGTCTTTTACTGCGCCTATGATTTCCTTCGCTGGGCTGGACCCGTGCCGGACGACCACGTCGACGTTCACATGTTGTTGCCGCAAGGAGGAGACCACATCGTTCAGGTAGTCAACGCCTTCCGTTACCTCCGCGGTCGAGGCGAGTGAACCGAAGAGCTGGCTGGTGACCCCCTCTTCAACGTGAAGAAGGACCATACGGGCATTATGCAATCGCGCCAGTCCCAGCGCGTTTGCGATGGCTTCACGGTCCGCCATGCTATGGTCCAGCGGAACCAGGATCGTCGAGTAATTGCTGGATGCCACAACTGGGGCGGGTTCGCTGGGCAAATCGACAACGATCCGGCGCGCCGCAGCCTTTTTCCGGCGTGCCCGCGGCCCATAGACGGTGGTGACCAAGAGGGCGCAGAATCCAATCCCTATGAGGATGCAACCGCCAAGAGCTAACGGCCTATATGCGCCGCTCGCTCCGATCCACGCTCGCATCTCCGTCCAGATAAGCCATAGGTCCAGAGTAAGAATGACCGTGGCGCACGTCCAGGCGGCGATTCGGAGCGCCAGACCGCTTGCGAATTCGCCCATGCGCTTGCGATCGTTCGTAAATTCGATCAGCGGGATCACCGCGAACGGCAATTGCAGATTCAAAACCACCTGGCTGAGGATCAACAGTTGGTAACCGCCGGAATCGCCGGCAAAATAAATGGTTAACGCGGCTGGTGTTATGGCTAGGCATCGCGTCACCAATCGCCGGAGCCAAGGCTGCATCTTGAAATGGAGAAAACCTTCCATCACGACCTGACCGGCCATGGTTCCGGTGAGTGTCGACGATTGGCCCGAAGCCAGCAAAGCCGCGCCGAAAAGCACACTGGCAGCAGTGGTACCCAACAGTGGCGTCAGCAATTGATGCGCCTGCTGAATCTCGGTCACAACGATCCCGCGTTTGAAGAAGACTGACGCGGCGAGTATGAGGATGGCCGCGTTGACGAAGAGCGCGCCATTCAGTGCGATAGTGGAATCGAGAAAGTTGAAGTTGCAAGCGGTGCGCTTCTCGGCCACTGTTGCCCCAATGCGGCGAGTCTGCACTAGCGCCGAATGCAGGTAGAGATTGTGGGGCATCACCGTTGCGCCGATGATGGCGACGGCTACATAGAGGCTTTGGGAATTCAAGCGTGGAATCAAGCCGCCGGCGACTTCGATCAGGTGAGGCTGCGCGAAGAAAATTTCGAAAGCGAAACATCCCGCGATGGTGGCGATTAAAACTAATACAAAGGCTTCGATGACACGGATGCCCAGGCGCGTGAACCACAGCAGCAGCAGCGTATCGAGCGCCGTGACAAGAACGCCGATCAACAGCGGCACATGAAATAAAAGATTTAAACCGATAGCCGCGCCAAGAACTTCGGCAAGATCACAGCCGACGATTGCCAGCTCGCACAGCAGCCATAATACGATTGAGACACTCTTGGAATACTCATCGCGGCAGGCCTGAGCAAGGTCGCGCCCGGTGACAATACCCAGCCTTGCGCTGAGCGTCTGCAGCAGGATGGCCATGAAATTGGACATCACCACCACCCATAGAAGGCGATATCCGAAGCGGGCTCCACCTTCCAGGTCGGTGGCCCAATTGCCAGGATCCATGTAGCCCACGCTAATGAGATAGGCCGGGCCGGCAAAGGCAAGCAGACGTTTCCAGAAAATGGGATGGGCGGTAAGAACGCTGTCGTGAACGTCAGCAAGCGAGAGGCGCTGTGCGTCCACCGGGCGATTCTGAATCATCCTAACTTAAGTATGTCATTCGCGGGCGGCCTGCCCGCAAAGCTATTGGACTAGCCACGTGCCAAGCGGCTGCCAACCCGAGTTTGCCCCTTCTGCATTACCCGCTGCTAAATACATGACGCGCGTTCCAGCGAATCCGGCAGTAAACGTCATATCTAGAGTCAGGGTCAGAGTGTTGCCGCTTCTTAGGACGGACGACGTCGGGCCATTCACCGAGCATTGACTGTTCGATATGAAGCCTTGGCCGCCAAGCGTCAGAGGCGCCGTAAGTGCGGAGCCTGAGTCGTTCACCAAGTAGAGGACGTTGCTTTGTTGGCTGAATGCCATATAGCAAGCGTGCGCCCCATTCAATGCCCCATTGATCAGCATATTCATTACGGTCAGATCTGCGAATCCATTCGTATCCGTGAACGTTAGTGTAAATACTTGGTTCAAGCCGGCGCCGTTGTTGGGGCTCAGCGAAACCGGGCCAAGCGATGGCGTAGAGGCGCCTGGAACAGTCCAGTCTCCCATTGCGTGCCATCCCGTGTTCGCCATGCCAGTGTCCTGTTGTGCCAGATAGAACACGTGATTTCCCTCAAAACTAGCGGTAAAAGCAATATTCAATGTGAGTGTCAGAATATTTCCGCTGGCTTGGGCCGACGACCCGCTGCTGGAAACTGTACATTGACCATTACTAGTGGAACTGCTTCCGGCCAGAGTGATGCCTGGCAATAGGCCGCTGCCCGCATCGTTGACCAGATAAAGTTCGTTGGCGGTTTGGCTATATGCCACATAGCACGCATTGCGCCCATTCAAGTAGGTGTTGATCAAGACGTCAGCAACAGCGATGTTGCCGGCGCCGCTGCTGTCAGCAAAGGTGAATACGAAGATTTGTGATGACCCCGATCCGCCTCCTGGGGAAACCGTGTCAGGGGAACTGCCTTGCATGATCGCGACCGTCTGGCCGCCAACGGTGATGTTCGCCGAGCGGGCGGTCCCTGCATTGCCCTCCACCGTGAACGAAACCGATCCGGACCCCGATCCGGAAGAACCCGACGTGACCTGCAGCCAACTTGAGTTACTGCTGCCAGTCCACGGGCAATCGGCTGAAGAAGCCTGGACGGAAATCGACCCTGTAGTCGTGGCGGACGTGAACGATGTTGTACCAGGCGTCACCGTATAGGTGCAATTTGTAGTTAGCAGGCCGTAAGTCACCAGCGCGTTCGAAGTGCCCGCATACACCTTTCCATTTGCAATAGCCGGTACCGAATATTTGATATATGTCCCCAGGCTGTCGCGGCTCGCCATTGTTCCAGAGGAGTAGAGCTGTGTCAGGGAAGTGGCGTCGAATGCGCGCAGGTTGTTGCCGGATTCGAGTAGCCAAACGATACCTTGGCTGTTCCCATTCGCAGAAATCGAAGGGGTGGCACCGGGGTAGGCGAACGTGGTGCTGTTTTCATGCCCCAACGAACCGTACGCTCCTGCTGAAATCGGGTATTGCCGCAGGTAATCCGCCGACGCGGAGATGTAGACGTTGCCGTTGAAATAAGCCGGCATGCTGAACACCGCGCCAAGACCCGTCAGAACCTGTACGGCGTTGGCATCGTTGTTAGTCGAGTTGTAGCCGCCCAAATTAGATGTGTCCAGCAAGTAGAGGCGCCCTTCTTTACCGGCTCCTGTTATTAAGGAGGGGTGCTGGGTGCTGCCAACGCTTGAGGGCAGCAGCATCAATCCGCCCGAACCAAGGTCCAGGTCGTGCGCAGCCTCATTCACCGCATCGGAAACCGTGTAAGAACCATTTGCCGGCACGGTTAGGCCACTTTGAGTACTCAGCTTGACGAAGCTATCGCCATAATCGCCATAACCCGATGTCACGCTCCCCTGGCTGGCATCGAAAGTCCCGTTGCCCGTCATTAAGTAGATGTTGCCTGACTGGTCGGCCGTCGGACCCACACCGCTGTTCCAAAGCGCGCCCTCGCTGCCGTTGGGTGTCGCATTCCAGACCGAAACCTGAGCGAGTGTCGTTTCATCGAAGCCAATGAGCCAACCGTGGTACGGCGTGCCCGCGGTGCTCTCGTCACAGTGGGAGCCGAATCCGGCATACACGGTGCCATTTAAGAGCAACAAACCTACTCTTTGTTTGTAGTCGTGCGGAAGCCATGTGACCGTTTTGCTCGCCCCGCCAACGGAATAGGTGACGGAGGCGTTCACCACGACAGGGCTGTTCGGCCGTTCATTTCCGGTTGACGCGTCGACGGCGTGAAGCCTATGTACATAGTTGGTTGTGCTCCCTGACACTTCCTTTGTGGTGACCACCACGTATAGGGAATTAGTCGCGGTGTCGATTACCGGAGTTCCGCTGATCCCCAGTTCCGGCGTGATTTGCCCGCAGCCAAAGGCATCCGACGACGGGTAAGATGTGACGCCCGCAGCCGGGTCCAAAAAGCTGCGATACCACAGTGGCGACGAATTCTGCCCTTGGTTTGTATCGGCATCGAAAGCGTAAAGCCCATCGTGCTCGGTGGCAACGTAAACAACGTTGTGTAGACCTTGTCCAGGTATCCGCACATTTTGTAGATAGAGCGGTTGGGCATAAACTTGCCCGTCAACCGGCTGGGTAAACAATTTCCCAAATTGCGAGGCATTAACGTTCGATGTTGTCAGTAAAGTCTCATTTAAATTCTGACCTGTTCGGGCATTGTCGTTGTGAAAGGTGACAATATTCTGGGCTTTTACGCCACAGGCGGCCAGAATTAGAAATACTCCTGCCATTTTCGTGGGAATATAGCGCATTTAGTAGAGCCCCCGCTAACCGAAGCATACACCTCTTGGGTGACTTGCTGGAACCTCGGTATTCAAGGTGCACGATGGCTCCACTTGACAACCAAGTGAGACTGACCCATAGTAGACGCAAATGGACTACTTGGATGCCAAGTGAAGGCGCGGATCGCATGAATGTACTTCAGGGCACGCTCGATCTGATTGTGCTCCGAACGCTAGAAACGATGGGCGCGCAGCACGCCTATGCGATCACAACACGATTGGAGCAACTCTCCGAAAATCTGCTTCACCTTAACCAGGGCACTTTGTATCCCGCGCTGGTGCGGTTGGAACAACAGGGGCGCATCAAGGGATCGTGGGGAAAAACGGAAAGCAATCGAGAAGCGAAATTCTATGCCATCACCAAGAGCGGGCAAAAGGCCCTGGCAGTTGAGCTGCAGCGTTGGCGTCGGATGTCAGGGCTTGTCGAGAAATTGCTAGCTGAGGGGGCATAAGCCATGCGCCGGTTCCTGGCTCGATGTTTGAACCTTTTCCGCCGACAACACGCGGAGACCGAAATGACACGAGAAATCAACTCGCATCTCGCGCTACTTCAAGAAGATTTCGAGCGTCGCGGCCTGTCCCCCGCCGAAGCGCGAAGTGCCGCACGACGATATTACGGTGGTATCGAAGGCGTCAAAGAATTGCATCGAGAAGCTCGGTCCTTTGTCTGGATTGAACATTTGTCGAAAGACCTGCGGTATGGCGCCCGCAATTTGATCCATACCCCGGGCTTTACCGCGGTCGCCGTAGTGGCCCTTGCTTTGGGCATCGGGGCGAATACGGCCATCTTTAGCGTTGTGAACGCTGTGTTATTGCGGCCACTGGCATACAAGAATGCAGACCGCCTGGTTACTGTCTTGCACGATGGCACCGGTCCGGTTGCAACGGCCAACTATATCGATTGGCGCGATCAAAGTCACACGTTCGATGCGATGGGCGCGGCGGATTATTGGACCGCAAATCTTTTGAATAATGATCCTTCGGATAGCAGCCCCGCGGAACATCTCCTTGGTCTCAAGGTAACTCAGAATCTATTCCCTCTTTTAGGAGTAAATCCTTTGTTGGGCCGCGTCTTCGTTCGCGGCGAAGACCAGGTCGGCGCAGAACACGAAGCGGTGCTGAGTTATCGCCTGTGGCAGCGGCGTTTTCACGGCGATGCCAACGTCCTTGGAAAACCAATCAATCTCAACGGCGACGCCTACACCGTGGTTGGTGTAATGCCCGCAACGTTTCAGTTCGCGCCGTTCTGGGCCACGCACGCTGAGCTTTGGGTTCCGGACGCATTTGGCGACGGCATTCACGACCGCGGAGGCAATCACTTGCGCGTTTTTGCGCGGCTTAAGCCGAATGTCACGTTACAACAAGCCCGGGTCGATATGGCGACTGTCACTGCCCGCCTTGAAAAACAGTTTCCGCAGACCAATCGCGACGTAGTCGTTCGGCCGCTGAAAGAAAACGTCGTCGGAAAGATTGAGACGCCGCTACTGATGTTATTGGGCGCAGTTGGGTTCGTTTTGCTGATTGCCTGTGCGAATGTGGCCCACATGCTGCTGGCGCGAACTTCGGACCGGCAGAAGGAAATTGCGGTTCGCACGGCGCTCGGAGCCGGCCGCAGTCGCATCGTCGGCCAATTTCTCACTGAAAGTCTGCTGCTCTCAGCTGTCGGCGCAAGCATGGGGCTGCTTCTCGCGCTGTGGGCGACGAAGGCTTTAGCGACGCTCGCTCCCTCGTATCTTCCGCGCGTCGAAATGGCTGGCATTGACGAACGCGTCATCCTCTTTTTGTTTAGTGTCACCCTCGCGACGGCAGTCATCTTTGGTTTGGCTCCGGCCCTGACGGCAACCGCCGGGAATCTCAGTGTTGCGCTCAAAGACGGCGGCCGTGGCGATTCCGATGGTGTTCGGCGAAGCCGCCTCCGCAGTTTTCTCGTCGCGTCCGAGTTTGCTCTAGCGTTCATCTTGCTCATCGGCGCAGGCCTGATGATTCGCAGCTTTCTCGCGCTCCAGTCGCTTGACCCCGGCTTCAACCCGCACCATGTGCTTTCAATGCAAGTGTCTGTTGCAGGGTCAAAAGAAGAACCGGGCAATCAGCGGGCCATATTCTATCGGCAGTTGCTTCAAAAGGTCGCCGCTCTGCCGGGCGTAGCTTCCGTGGGCGGAATCAATCATCTTCCGCTTGCTGGCGACCTTTGGGATCGTACTTTTCTCATCAAAGGCCGCCCTCAGCCCCAGCCCGATGCAACGCCGCAGGCCGTCTACCGGATCGCCACGCCGGGGTATTTCGAAACCATGCGACTGCCTGTGCGGCGCGGGCGCGGGTTTACACGTCAGGATGATGAGCGGGCGCCTGGTGTTGTCATGATTAACGAGCAGGCAGCGCGAAAATATTGGCCAAACGAAAACCCCATCGGCAAATACATCACGCTTGGGGCCAATGAGACCGGTTCGCCTGGATGGCTCAACGTCATAGGCGTTGTTGCAGACGCAAAACAGGCAGACTGGGCCGCGAATCCGTTCCCTGAAATTTATCTTGCTGCGCTCCAAAATCACGACTTCCTGGGCGACTCGGGCTCGTCCATCGGATTGCACATGAGGTATATGACGCTTGTGGTACGCGCGACCATCGGCGCAGCCGGTATCGCCTCTTCAGTAAAGAACACCATCTGGTCGTTCGATCGCGATCTGCCAATTTCCGAGGTAGAAGCCATGGATCAAGTGGTAGCGAACGCCACCGCGCTACCCCGCTTTGAGATGTTACTGCTCGGCATCTTTGCCGGCGTTGCCCTCGTACTCGCCGCAATCGGAATTTACGGCGTAATGAGCTACTCGGTGTCATGGCGCACACGTGAGATTGGCATCCGTCTCTCGCTCGGGGCGGATCGGGGCGAAGTGCTCCGAATGCTGGTGAAGCAAGGGATGATGCAAGCTCTCGTGGGCGCCACGGTTGGTCTCATCAGCGCCTTCCTCCTCGCGCAAATTATGGGTAAGATGCTTTACGGTGTGCAGCCAAGCGACCCAATTACCTTCGCCGCCGCCGCCATACTTCTAAGTGCTGCCGCCCTCTTTGCGGCTTGCGTTCCCGCCCGCAAAGCGACTCACATTGAACCGATGGCGGCGTTACGCAACGAATAGTGAAGGGGCGGTCAACGACGGAGCCCTAATCGAACTGCACCAACACGGCCGTCAAATCGTCCTGCGGCGCAGGAGTCGAAATTGTGCGGAACAGCTGTTGGACGAACTCGTTCGGTTCCAGGTCTCGCGCGCTATGCAGAAGGCGCCCGAGCCGTTCGCGGCCAAACTCCTGGCCATCGAGTCCGACGGCTTCAACAATGCCATCGGTATAGACC
>JBARMQ010000675.1:0-3876 GCA_049802535.1 Bryobacteraceae bacterium
ACTTCACGGTTCGCGACGTGGCCCATCTGGATCCGGCAGCAGTGATGACTCTCTATACCTGGGATCCGATTCAACGGTTCCACGGAGAGGTCGATGTGGAGGTCAGCCGTTGGGGGCGTGCTGTCGAAAAGAATGCTCAGTACGTTGTTCAGCCTTATTACGAACCTGCCAATGTGCACCGTTTCGAGGCGCCGCCGGGCAAACTGACTTTTTCATTCCATTGGGAACCGGAAACAGTTCACTTTTTGACTGTTCATCGCCATGGGAAAGACCTGAAATTGTCTACCGTAGCCGAGCAAGATTTTACGTCTGGCGTTCCTGTCCCAGAAGGCGCGTCAGTACACATGAACCTCTACGCTTTCGGAAACGCGAAAGTTCAAATGCAACAAGGGGCTGAGGTCGTCATTGAACAATTCAAATACTTACCTTAGGCGTCTTGTTGCGTTTGTCATTGTGATCATTTCCGTTTCAGGTTACGCATGGGCGCTCGATCCGTCCAGAGCCCTCGGGCAGTACCTGCGTAGGCACTGGGGACCTGATAACGGATTTTCAGCGCAGCATATCTGCGCGATCACGCAGACACACGATGGCGAACTGTGGATTGGTACGGACGTTGGACTATTTCGTTTTGATGGTTTCAGTTTCGTACAGGTACATGATGAAAGCGCGAATGCCTTTTCTCTCGACCACATTTATGGCTTAGTTTCAGAGAACAACGGAGACCTTTGGATCCAGTTACGTGGTCCCACACTCCTTCTCTATCGAAATGGACAGTTCGCGGCATCGACGCCCGGTCCAAGCAATGAAGATTCCCGTGTCACTGCGATCTCTCGTACGCCTGATGGCCGGCTGCTACTCGCAAGCAGGAGGGATGGTGTGGGATTTAGAGATGGTTCCGAATTTCATATGATTCGCGAGCCATCGCTATCTTCACCCTCGCCGGTGATTTCGATCGCGGAAAGTGCGATCGGCGATATATGGCTCGGTACCCAGGATGCCGGCGTCATTCGCATCAGCGGCCACCAGATATACAACATCAGGAAAGGTCTGCCGAGCCTGAAAATTAATTGCCTACTTGCTGAGCAGGACGGCGCGCTGCTGGTGGCCACAGATCAAGGCATGGTTCGCTGGAACGGACGTGAGTTCACGGGAGCCGATATACCGGACATGCTGAGACACGCACAAATCTTAACCATGATTCAAGATAGGGATTCCAATGTCTGGATAGGAACGAGTGGTCGTGGGCTTTCTCGCCTGAACCATTTTGGTCTTTCTTCAATCAGCGAGTCCGTTCGCACTCCGGCGGTGACTGCGCTGTTTGAGGATCGGGAAGGTGACGTTTGGGTGGGCAGTGCAAATGGAATGGAACAGCTCCGGGAAAGCGCCTTCACTACTTACTATTCACGTGGAGACACAAGCGCAGAGAACAACGGACCGATATTCAGCGATGCTGATAAGGAAGGCGCCGTTGGCAGGATCTGGTGGGCTCCGGCAAGCGGTGGCCTTTACTGGGGGAACGGCGCAAGAGTCGGGCGCGTGACCGAAGCTGGTTTGGCGCGAGACGTCGTTTACTCCATCTCCGGAGGCAACCAAGATCTGTGGCTCGCGCGGCAACGAGGAGGGTTGACTCACCTGTACTCGCAACATAAAGTTCTTCACGCCAAAACCTATACGGAAGTTGATGGATTAGGCGAGAACAGTGTCTTTGCCGTTCATCAAAATCGTGATGGAACTGTTTGGGCAGGGACACTGACTTCCGGCGTCAGCCATTTCCATGACGACCGGGTGGATCGGTATACGCAAGAGAATGGGCTGCCAGCAGGTATGATCCGATCAATTGCTGAAGGCCTAGACGGGACTATGTGGTTCGCTACACCACGCGGATTGGGCAGCTTCCGAGGGAATCAATGGAAGACATACAGCGTTGATCAGGGACTTCCGTCAGAGAATGTGTACTCCCTCTTTGTGTCTTCCGGTGTGCTCTGGGTGGGAACCCAGCGAGGCCTTTGCTTCTTTCGTTCCGGCCACCTTGAGACCACCTCGGGATTGCCAAGCTCGCTGCGCCAGCCAATTTTTGGAGTTGCGGAAGATAAATTGGGATCACTGTGGATCGTGACGGCAAAAGCTGTTCAGCGGGTTGCTTGCGACAGGATGCTGCACGGACCGCTCAGGGATGGGGACGTTCGTGAATACGGAATGGCAGATGGTCTGCGAAACATCGACGGCGTGCCTCGCGACCGCTCGATCGCCATAGACAAAGCCGGTCGAATCTGGATATCGAGGAAACATGGACTCGCGATGGTAGATCCTGTGAGATCCCCGATTGCTGTATCAACGATCACGCGCATCGATCACCTTAAAGTCGATGGCGCTTTGATCGACCTACACCAATCGGTATTCATTGCGCCACGCCCAAGGAGAATCGAAATAGACTACACAGGATTGAACCTCTCCGCTCCCGAGCGGATCCGATTTCGATTCAGATTGGATGGATTCGATCGCGCCTGGAGTATGCCGATCGAGAAGAGAGACATTTTCTTCACGAACCTGGGCCCTGGCTCCTATCGTTTTCATGTCGTGGCTAGTAATACAGACGGAGTCTGGAATGGCTCTGAAGCAGTGATGCTATTCACAGTTGATCCCGCGCTGTGGCAGACCTGGTGGTTTCGACTCGGCGCTTTCCTCCTACTTTCGGCTGCGACAGTAGCCGCCTATCGGTGGAGAATTCACGAACTGACTGGGCGCGTGAATCTACGATTCGACGAGCGTCTGGCAGAGCGCACTCGGCTTGCGCGGGAGTTGCACGATACGCTGCTACAGACCATTGAAGGAAGTAAGTTAGTGGCGGATGATGCTTTGGATACAGAAAGCAACGAGGTAGATGCACACCGCCTGCTGGTAGCGCTCGAGAAAGTATCGACCTGGCTTGGAGACGCCACCAAGGAAGCTCGTGCTGCACTAAGTTCGCTCCGAAACCCCGTGTCCCAACAAGACGATCTGGTGCAAGCTTTTCAGCGGGCCGCTGCCGAATGCATGCGCCGGCCAGGTTCGATGAGAATCAACTTGTCTGTAGAGGGAACCGTCATCGAATTACGCCCGATCGTTCAAGACGAAATCTTTCGTATCGGTCATGAGGCGCTCAGAAATGCTTGCCTGCATTCAAACGGAAATCAAATCGAGTTGGAAATCAGCTATTCGAAGAACCTCACTCTTCGAGTGCGGGACGACGGAAAGGGAATCAGCCCTGAGCTTGCGGAAGAAGGAAAACAGAGTCACTTCGGATTGTTGGGAATGAAGGAGCGCGCCGGGCAAATAGGCGGCAAACTAAACCTGTTCAGCTCGGCAGAGTCGGGAACGGAGATTGAGCTGATTGTGCCTGGTGGTATCGCGTATGTCGGCCGGCGCAGAGGGCTGATCGGTGCCGTACGCGGGATTTGGTCCGCGGACAGACGCCCTTCGCGGGTGCCCTAGCTGGTCTGTCTTTCGTTTGAGTCCTCCCATCATCATGATTGTCACTGTACGTCTTCTACTACAAACTTCCTTCCTTTGAATTCGAATGGATCTCCGGCGCGTAGTCCTTGCATAACGGCAAATAGCGGGGCATCGACTGACATACCTAGTATTTGTATGTCCCCGACCCGGAAAGGTCTGGTGGGTACGGCAATGACGAAGTAGCGACCGTTCACTCTCACGAGCGACCCCTGTTCCACAGAGGTCTTGGGTTGGAAATCAATTGCTTCCACCATGTTCCTGTGGCTCTGGTGCAGATGTGACTGTTCTTCAAATCGTTGTGCTTCGATACCACTTTGTTCATTTTGAGAGCGCTGTCCCTGATCGTCTGACTCGCTAAGATCCGGCCGCGCGCCTTGCAGATGC
>JBARMQ010000676.1:0-4556 GCA_049802535.1 Bryobacteraceae bacterium
AGAAGTTGGAGCCTGCAAGACCTCGCCGGCTACTCCGGGGTCTCGCGAGCCATGATCAGCAAGGTCGAGCGTTTGGAGGCAAGCCCGACCGCGGCTACGCTCAGCCGGCTCGGCAGTGCGTTCGGTGTCTCCCTATCGGAGCTCCTCTCGGACAATACAAATCCCAAAGCACGGCTTGCCAAGCGAAAGGACCAGCAGGTTTGGCAAGATCCGGAAACCGGATACACTCGACGGGCCGTCTCCCCGGCGGCGGGAATGCCGCTTCAACTCATCGAAGTCACTCTTCCACCGAAGGCACGTGTGAGTTTTCCCGCCGTTGCTTACGTTCACCTACATCAGCAAATCTTGGTGTTCCAGGGACAGCTCACTTTTCTTGAGGGTGCCGAGCAGTACGAACTCAGTCAAGGCGATTGTTTGCAACTGAAGGGAGCTCAGGATTGCGTCTTCAAAAATTCCTCAAGCGCGAAAGATTGCCGCTACCTTGTGGCGCTCATCGTAAAGGAGCTTCGATGATGGAAGAAGAACGTGCGTTGCGGGCGCAAGGCTACTCGATATGAGCGTCATTGTCTTATCAGGTCCGGTGGGAGCAGGCAAGACAACCGTCGGGCGAGAGCTTCTTGCCGTGCTGCCCGCACCCGTCTCCTATATTGAGGGCGACGAGTTCTGGTCGTTCGTAGCGAAACCTCACAGCCGCGACCGTAGAGAAGTATTCCGCATTATCATGCGATCGATGACCGCTGCAGCGTTGCCTTTCGCCCGGTCGGGATACCAAGTGATCTTGGATTTCTCCGTTCCACCCCAGTTTTTAGAAACGATGGGCAAAATCCTCAAAGATATACCGCTGCACTACATTGTTCTCCGGCCAAGTCTAGCCGTGTGTGAGGCGCGCGCGGCACAGCGCTCCGAAGGAAGAATCAGCGACTACACGAGCTATCGAGAATTTTATGCGCTCTTCGACGATTGTCCCCAATATTTGGTGTCGGACGATCAGGCTGACGCCAGCAGCCTGGCTAAGAATATCGTTGAGGATCTTCTTGCCGGCAGGTTTGCTGTCCACAATACCTAATACAACCGCTGCCACCCCTTTGCTTCCAGCGCCGGCTCAAATCGATCCGGATGAAAAATCTCCGCAAAGATCTGTAGCGATTCGACCAATCGCGGACCCGGGCGGTTCATGTATTGATTTCCATCGCATACAAAAACGCGCTTCTCTCGTACCGCCTTCAGCCGCTGCCAATCGGGCCGTTCTGTAATCCAATGCATCTCTCCCTTCGTCCGCAGCATGTCAAATCCGCACGGTAGGGCCACAATTATGTCAGGATCGGCGGCGGCGAGCTGTTCCCAAGTCATCCACGGGGAATGCTGGGCCGCCTCCCCGAACAGATTCTCACCACCAGCCATTTTGATGAGTTCCGGTACCCAATTTCCTGCCGCCATCAAGGGTTCTAGCCATTCGATCGCAGCAACCCGGGGCCGCCAACTCGCCTGGGAGGCGACGGCGCCAATAGCGTTCATCCGCTGTTGGAGATCTTCTATGACGGCCGCCGCCTTCTCCTCGCATCCGCAGGCCGATGCCACCCGCTCGACGTCCCGCCAGACGTCGCTAAGGTTATGTGGTTCAAGCGCAACAATCCGGCACTCGACATCCAACTCGGCCTGTAGGTCCCGCTCAACATCTTCAAGACTGACCGCGCAGACTTTGCATTGTGTTTGTGTCACTACATGGGTTGGCCGAAGCCCCCGTATCAGCGTAGAATCAAGCTCATAAATACTCAACGCCGAGCGGAGCCGGTCCTTCACCAGGCGATCGATTTCCGCGCTTGAGCCCGAGACAGGAAAGGATGGCCGACTGCAAATCGGCAACCGCCAAACTTCTTCGGGAAAATCGCACTCATGAGATCGGCCAACTTGAAACGATCCTAAGTTGAGAGCGTGCACAATTTCGGTCCCGCTTGAGAGCAGGGAAAGGATTCGGAGGTCCACTCTCATTACTGTGACAGGATGATCTGGAGTGGCGGCGAAGAATCCACAAAACCAATTAAGAAAAACCTTACATCAAACGATATGGATAATGAACACAAAATAGAAGGATCCACACGACGCCGCCCGCGTGTGTGGTGACGATAACTCAAACGACCTTATAATAACGAAAAAGCCGGCTGGGGCCGGCGTTTTCATGCACAATTGGATGCTCAGGGAAATTGGTCGGGTGGGCTTTTATCGTTGGGCTAAAGGGGGTAAGTGTTGGGTGGTTTTGGTTCAGTGGGTTTAAGTTGCGGAGCAACCATCATTCCCTGAGCTAATCTCATGACACACTCTCTTAAGCATGTCTTGTGCCAAACCATCTCCACTCGTTTTTCAAGCACTTAGAGCCACGCCGGCGCCTTGAACAAGAGCATTTTTTACCGATGTGAAATTGCTGCCCAACCGAGGAGTTTCAAAACGGCCAAATTAGTATCAGAACGGTACCCGAAAAGAACCACTACGGTTGTTGTGGCAAAGGATTAGGCAAGAGCGAGGCCCGGGGCACCCTTCCGCTCACAGCGTCGTCCAGATTCACGTTGTATTTGGTCAATGTCGTTCCAAGCACCTGGTCCAGTGCAACCCGTGCCGTACTGTAAGCCACCAACGCCGCAACTTCACTCGATTGCGCCGTCGTCAGGTCTCGTTGTTGAATGACTACATTGTATGGAGTAGAAGCTCCCAGCGCGAACTTCTTCTGTTCGGCCTCAAACAGCTGCTGCTCCAGAACGCGATTCCGGATAGCGGCCTCATAGCGCGACCGCGCTTGCTGCAGCGCCACGACCTGATTGGAAACGTCCACCTGTACCTGGCTCACGGCTTTGTTATTGGTCAATTGGGTCTGCCGGATGGTCAATTCGTCGATAGCCTGGTCGGCCAACGCCTGCCGATTGAAGATCGTCAGGCCCAGAAAAAGGCCAATCCTTTCGCTCGGGTAGTCACGCCGAAAAATCTGACCCAACGCCGTCCCGATAGGCCCCACCACGTATGGATTTGCCGTTTCGATAAAGGACCCTCGTTGTACCGTCCTGGCAGTGCCCGCCAGTCCGCTGTTGTACAGGCTGCCGAACCCTTCCAGGGACGGCAGAATTCCGCTCCTGGTACCCAAAGCCGACAATGTCAAAGTCTCGACATTTTCTTTTGCCGCCTCCAGATCGGGCCGCATCGCTAGCGCGGTGGCAACCAAGTCCCGCAACGGCGGCAAATCGTCGTTTTGCGGTACAACAATGTGATCAATCGGAATGATGGTCACGTTGGCGAGCGTGCGGTCATTTACGCCCGTCCTGCTGAGGGCATTCTTCAAACTGATTTCCTGCTGATCCAACGCTGCTTGCGAGTTCACCAGGTCTAATTGGCTCGCCGCGAGTTGTGACTCCGCCGTCGTCACGTCCAATGGCGCCAAAGTCCCGATTTGCACCTGCTTCTGGTTGTCCTCGTAGAACTTCTGCGCCACGTCGGTGGCACCCTTCTTGGCACGCAGATCTTCAAAATCGGCAGCCAGGCCGTAATAAAGGTTCAGGACACTGACAACAGTCGAAATGACCGTGGTCTTAAAGTTCAAGTCGGAGATCTTGATGTTCACCTTATTTATGTTGATCGTCCGCGCGTTCACCGCCTCGCCGAATCCGCTCAGTAAGTTGTGCTGGAACGACAAGGTCAGGTTCGGCAAATCCGATGGATTCAATACGTCCGTCGGAGTGTTTTGATTGAGGTACGATTCGGTGTAACTCAACGTGAAGGTGCCGCCCGTCAGCGTTCCTTCCGTAAAGGATGTGCCGTAGATTTTCGCGTTCGAAATCAACGAGGCCGTTTGGCTTACGACTATGCTTGGCTGCGGCGCTGTAGAATGCTGCCATACTCCGGTCTGCTGAATGGTCGGGTCCAAAGTTTGTGTGACCGGCCCGATTTGACTCACGGTGGTGGTTGAATTGGAAGACACACCGCCCGTCCCTCCAACGTTGACGCCCGCCGACGCTTCGCTTCCGGCAACACCCTGACCACTTGTAACCGTACTTGCTTGTGACGAGCCTGTTGGTACGCCAGGTAGCGCTCCACCCGCTTCCGATCGCTCCAAATTCCACGCCGAGACGATCGGGTTATACCGTGCGATCTCAATATCCACGTTGTTCTCAAGCGCCAAGGCAATGGCGTCCTGAACGGTCAGATAGAGATTGCCTCCCTGTACCAGATTGCCAAGACGTCCGCTGTTATAAAGCCTGGTTGGTGGCACCACGGTGGGCGTATACGGACGAATGATCCACGGAACCTTGGGTTTGTGCGGTTCGATCGGCGCCAAGGCATTTGCCGACGCCTGGCCCGCTGCCATCTGTCCGCCAGTAGTGTTCTGGCCCGGGGCCGTTGGCGGTATCGGCTGTGCGCTTGGCGTCTGTGCGAACAGCATTGGCACACCCAAAACGCAGCATAGCGTGAGCGCCAGCACTTGACGCACTAAATCGCGAAGCCCGCTCATTGCGGCACTCCCGGCACCGCCGGCGTCACATTTAGGGGTTGCGTGGCTGGAGCGGTGTTTCCCG
>JBARMQ010000677.1:0-30057 GCA_049802535.1 Bryobacteraceae bacterium
GTTGGGGCAACGACACGTTAACCTATTACCGGTTATTAGCTCCCGCCCAGGAGCCCAAAGCGAAAGATCCGAGCGACCCAAGTTACTACAATCCACAGGCAAGGGAATTCTTCCTCGACGTGTACGAGTTCATTTCCGAGGAGTGCAGAGTCGGGGCTAGTATTTCATCCGCCGCATTCCGGGCTGGCGTGGCGATTAAGCCGGGTTACACGCTTCATCCCGATTATCCAAACAAACAGCGCGTTGACCACAGGGACCATATGCATTTTCAATTGGGCGAGACTCGGTAGGACATTACAAGAAGTAAAAACAAACTAGTAGGATGTTTCTGCCTCATAGCTTCTGAAGGAGAATGAAATGGCTCGTACCTATCATGCCAAAGGATCGGGATACTTTCCGTCGCGGAGCGCCCGGGAGGGCGGCTTTAAAGACAGACTCGGAAAAAAGCTAAACACACTGGAAGATTACATCGCGAAGCGCGCTGACTATGTCTCTGTGGCGATGGACGGAAAGTTGAATATTCAATATGGGACCGTCGTAAAGATCCCCGAGATTGAGGCGGTTCGCAAGCGCGCGATCGAATTCCGCGTCGTCGATACAGGCGGCGATTTCACGGGCCAGGGATACACGAAGATCGACATCTGCGTTGCCAATCGGCAGGCCTCGCTCGATCCCACAATTAATGGCACCTTGACGTTGATATTCGACCCGTAGTGAAGGCGCTTGCCGCTCGCCTGTTTAACATCCAGAAAGGCGCCTCACATGAGGCTGATTGGGTCGACGTCGACCATCAGGGCCGTTACGGGCCAGTGGTCTTTTTGCGCATGCGCGCGCAACTGGTTCAGCGTGTCGCGCAGTACGGCTCGCTTGACAGCCTTGAGCAGAATCTGATACCGATACTCATTCTTAAGCCGCGGTACGGGTGCTTCGGCGGGACCCATGACGCGGATGCCTTCCGGCGGAGGATTCAACAAATAACCAAGCTGCGTCGCCATGTCCAAGGCGTCCTGCTGCTTTTCGGCGCGCAGGAGCACATTGGCGACGGCCGCGAAGGGCGGATAACGGAGCCACTTGCGGAACTCCATCTCCTTTTTGTAGAAGCCTTCGTAATCCTGATCGGCAGCGAAACGGACGGCGTAGTGTTCGGGACTCAAGGTTTGGACAATTACACGGCCCGGCGTGTCGCCACGGCCGGAGCGCCCAGCGGCTTGGGTCAAGAGTTGAAACGTTCGCTCGGCGGCGCGAAAGTCAGGCATGCTCAAACCGATATCGGCCAATACGACACCGACTAATGTCACGTTGGGTATGTCGTGACCTTTGGCGATCATCTGGGTGCCGACGAGAATGTCGATGTCACTCGCGCGGAAGCTGTGGAGGATCTGTTCGAACGCGCCTTTGCCGGCGGCGCTATCGCGATCGAGACGGGCAATGCGGGCGGTGGGTAGCAAAAGATGCAGCTCGTCCTCGACACGTTCGGAGCCAGTGCCGAGGAACTGAACATGATCGCTCCCGCACTTGGGGCATTCCGACGGAATCTTCTCGGCGTAGCCGCAGTAGTGACACAGCATGCGGCGGTCGCGGCGATGGTGCGTCAGAACGACGGCACAGTTGGCACATTGCACACGCTCGCCACAGGCGCGGCAGACGGCAAAGCTCGAAAAGCCGCGCCGATTGAGCAGCAGCATGGTCTGCTCGCCTTGTTCGAGACGCAGGCGCATCTCTTCGATCAGCTTGCGGGAGAAGGTTGCTTGCTTGCCCGTTTCGAGGAACTCTGTCCGCATGTCGATGAGCTCGACCTGCGGCATGGGGCGGCTGGCGATTCGTCCGGGTAGCCGGAGCAACGTGTACTTGCCGTTGTCGGCATTGAACCGGCTCTCGATACTCGGCGTGGCCGAACCCAAGACCGCTACCGCATTGCCTTCTTTGGCGCGCATGAGTGCGACGTCGCGGGCGTGATAACGCGGCGTCTCCTGCTGTTTGTAGCTGCCGTCGTGCTCTTCATCAACAATCACCAAGCCCAGATTTTGGACGGGCGCGAAAATGCCCGAACGAGTGCCGACGACGACACGTGCCACGCCATTGCGGATGCGACGCCATTGCTCGGCGCGTTCCGAATCTCCAATGCCCGAATGCAAGAGAGCAACTTGCTTCCCAAAACGATGCAAAAACTGACCGGCTACCGCGGGTGTCAAAGCGATCTCAGGAACCAGCAGGAGAGAGTTCTTGCCTAAGGCCAGCGCCGACTCAATCGCGCTGAGATACACCTCGGTCTTGCCGGAACCGGTGACGCCTTGCAGAAGGAAAGCTTGAAAAACGGGGCTGTCCGGCGATCCGGTGAGAGCGGCGACGATCGCGTTGACGGCCTCCTGCTGGGCGTTGTTCAAAATTGGCTTGGGCCGCTCGTAACCGCTGATCGACTGGAGGCCCTCGGCTTCTATATTGACCAATTCCTTCCGTGCAAGGGAGCGCGCGGCCGTGCCTGAGTTCTTCAATTTGCCGGTTAAGGAGGCAACGTTGTGCAGGCCTGGATGAAGTTCGAGGAAGGCCAGCAGTTCGCGTTCGCTCTTGTTCAAACGCAAAGCGGGAAGGCCACGCGAACGGAATTCAATCGTGAGACGCGAAGCCGATGCGCGCAAGGGATCGCGCTCTTCCTGCTTTTCTTCGGCTGCAACCCAACCGCGCTTGATTAATCCACGTAATGTTGTGCGCGCATTTCTCACCTTACTGGCAAGATAGATGGCCGACTGCGAACGCCGCTCGAGCAATGCGAGCACATGCAGGGCCGCATCGCTTTCGGGCTTGACGACGAGTTGGCGCGCGACATCGCGGCCGGCGTCTGTCAGAGTGTATTCCGTGCCGCGGCGTATCTCGCCACTCAATGGCAGCATGCTTTTCAAGACTTCGCCGAGTGGGGAGCAATAGTACTCAGCGATCCAGCGGGCAAGGCGCATCAACTCTACATCGATGACCGGTTCGGCATCGAGAAGGCGCAGCACATCGCGCGCCTGCTGCTCCGGAGGATCTGAGTGGAGTTCGAGTATGACCCCGGTCAACTTGCGGCTGCCAAACGGCACGGTTACGCGGCAGCCGGGCTGTACACGGTGACGCAAGGAGAACGGGAGCGAATAGGTAAAGGGGCGATCTACGGGAACCGGCAGGCTAACATCGCAGAACAGATGGGATTCATTGTAGGTCACGAGTCAAGTTGAGCAATGGCCTGGTAAGTCTCACGTAAGGCCGGATATAAAGAGGTATAGACACGATAGCGGCGCTGGTAAAATTCTACGGCCTCCGGACGGGGTTCCTTTGAGGAGACTTCCCGAATTGCTGTCCGACAGATTTCGGCTGCGCTTGAATATTCGCCAGTCCCTGTCAGCGCAAGCAATGCGGCGCCGTACGCAGAACCTTCCTGCGTCTCCAGCGTGACCACGCGCCGGTTGAAAATATCCGCAAAGAGTTGATGCCAGAAGGGACTCTTGGCCCCGCCTCCCGAGAGACGGACCAATTCAGGACGCGCCCCGAGTGACGACACAATTTCCAGACAATCCTTCTGGCTATAGCAGACGCCTTCGAGCACCGAACGAACTAAATCAGCCCGTTGATGCTTGGCCGTTAAGCCAACCCACGCGCCTCTAGCGAGTGCGTCGAGATGAGGAGTACGTTCGCCCATCAAATACGGAAGCCAAAACAATCCTTGAGCGCCTTCTGGGGAAAGTGTGCCTTCGGCCGTTAAGTCGTCGTACTCCGTGCCTGCGGCGAAGCGATTGCGGAACCACTGCAGGCTTAATCCAGCGCCCTGGGTGACCCCCATGACATGCCAGGCGTTTGGGATGGCGTGACAGAAGGTGTGGACGCGCCCCGCTGGATCGTAAGCAGGTTGATCGAGATAGGCGAAGACAACACCCGAGGTACCGACGGTGCAGGAGACGTTTCCGGCAGATACGATTCCGTTGCCGATGGCGCTGGCAGCTTGATCTCCGCCGCCGCCGACTACGGGAGTACCCTCGCGCAGGCCGGTTACCTGTGCGGCGGAAGCCGAAATGCGACCGGTGACATCGCTCGATTCATAGGAGGTGGGCAAAAGGGAGGAGTCGATGCCGAGCGAGCTTGCCATGTCGAGCGACCACTTGCGATGGACGACGTCAAAGAGCGCAGTGCCGCTGGCATCGGACACGTCCGTCGCATATTCTCCTGTCAATTTAAAGCGCAAGTAATCTTTGGGCAGAAGCATCTTACGCGCAGCCTCAAAATGCCGCGGCTCATGATCGCGAACCCATAGCAACTTCGGCAGAGTAAAGCCGGTCAGGACGGGATTGGCGATGTAGGCCAAGACGGTCTCGCGGCCCAGTTGCGCATTGATCGCGTCGACTTGCGGCTGGCTTCGCTGATCGCACCAAATTAATGATGGTCGAATGACATGATCGGCGGCATCGAGCAACACCAACCCATGCATTTGGCCGGAGAGACCGATGCCGCGAATATCGGCGCCGGTAACGCCCGCCTCGGCAAGAACGCCGCGAATCGCTACTTGTGAGGCGCGCCACCAGTCGTCAGGATCCTGCTCCGCCCACAGCGGCCTTTCCATTCGCATGTCCGCGTGGGGCGCAATGAAGGAGTAGCGGAAACGTCCGCCGCCATCGACTAGCAAAGCGCGAGAACCGCTGGTACCTACATCAATTCCGAGCCAGAACATGACTTATCGCGCCGCCTCCGCGAGCATCAATTCTTGTTGTAACGGCAGATAGGCAGCGCCAAAAAGTCCAGCGTCGGCGCCTAAGGTACCGCGCTCCACTCTTGTATTCGTTGGTCCAAAGATGAAGGACCGTTTGCGAATCTCGGCAATCATCGTCGGTGCGAATAAATCCCAAGCGGGCGTAGGGCCGCCGCTCAGTAGATAGAGCGGGAAGTTGAAAATGTTGACCAGGTTCGCAATGCCGATGCCGAGAGCGCGTCCGACGGATTGAAAAACAGAGATCGCTCGCGAATCGCCGGCTACCGCCATTTCGTAGACGTGGGCGGATGTCAGATTGTTGTCGCCGAGGTGTAGCAAACGTCCCATGGCGGCAATTGCGGTAGCGGACGCGTGCTTTTCAAGACAACCATAGTTGCCGCAGCCGCATGGATTGCCATCGGGAATGACCGTCATATGACCCAATTCGCCCGCCATGCCCACAAATCCGTGCAGTATTTTGCCGTCAATGATGACCCCGCCGCCGATGCCCGTGCCCAACGTGATGAGAACCAGATTCTTGACGTCTTTGCCTGCGCCAATCCAATGTTCGCCCAAAGCAGCGGCGTTCGCATCGTTCTCGAGAATGACGGGCGTTCCCAGTATTTGCTGGATGGCATCGCGCACCGGAAATCCGTCCAGGTCTCTAAAGTTGGAGGCTTTTAGTACGATGCCGGTTTCGATATCGATAAAGCCCGGAACGCCGATGCCCACACCTCGCAAGCCGCCGGCGCCAACGCGTTCGCGCACGCCATGAACGGCGGCCGCAATGTTGTTGATAATGATTTCGCGGCCGCCCTGGTTCTCGACTGGTACCGCTATGCGCTCCAGCAGATGGCCTTCGTGATCAATGGCCGCGGCTCGCAAGTTCGTGCCACCCAAGTCCACACCGATGGAGTATGCGTGCATGCGCCAGAATGATAACAAAAGCGGGCTAATCGGAAGCCTGCTGCACGACGTTTAACCAAAAATCAGCCGCGGAGCGTATGGTGTGAAGGAAATCGTCGAGATCGACGGGCTTTCGCAAGTAGCAGTTGGCATGAAGGTCGTAGGCGTCCCGGATGTCCCTTTCGGCATCTGATGTGGTCAAGACCGCCACTGGGATAGCGCGTAACGCCGGATCGCTTTTCATCTCGCGTAGAATCTCACGCGAGTCAGCCTTGGGTAAATTGAAATCCAGCAGGATCAAGAGGGGCCGCCGAGCATCGGCATGTTCGTCCTCGCGGCGCAGAATCCGTAGCGCCTCTGCGCCATCGGACGCCGAACGAATGGAAATTTCCGGACGCATATCACGCAGGGCTTCGCGCACCAGACGCACGTCGCCGGGATTGTCTTCCACCATTAGGATTTCACGTGAATCGGGCAACGTAGTTGGAATCCAATCGTACGATATCAGAGAAAAAGATGTACAGAAAAGTAGTGGATCCCAGAGCCTTTTTGTCGCAGGAGGATAACCTAATTGGGATACGGCTCATTGGCGTGAACGATGCGGATTTGGTGATCGGTGAAGATGGCGTGGCTGCCAGGCAATTCAATTTTCGGCATGTGGCAGCTGACGCAATTGTTTTTCGACACGGGGCAATGCTTGGCTACCATGGTTGCAACCGCGGCCGTGCTCGCGACAGGCGCCGTGCCATGACATGCCAGGCACTTAGCGTCGTAATAAGAGGCATCATTGCGAACCAGGTTGCGATGCGGATCATGACATGCAGTACAACTGATACGCGAATCGGCGCCATTGAAGCATTTGCTATTCGCCAGGCGATAGGGTTGAAAACGGACGTTCAATTCGCCCCAAGTCCGCGTCCGGACGACCGATTCCCACGTACGATGACAGCCGCCGCAAAAGGTTGACGTATCTTCCGCAGACAAGGACTTCAAGCTCTTGGGTAGAACGCCGCCCTGTCCATGTGAGAGAGCATCCAAGTGGGCTTGCGCACCCGGGTGGCAGTGTTCGCAGGTAAGTCCCGGGGTGAGAGATTCAAGATTGAGCTGTCCATTTTTGACTGCGCCGCTGCTGTGACATCCGAAGCAGGCGGTAATTTCCTGATGATCGGTTTCACGGCCCATCGCCTCCGTCAAGCTGTGGGGCTGAAGGCGTTCGTCTCCCATCGTTATGGCCAGGCCGCCGACCGCGGGATAGTAACTGACGAGGCTTTCAAAAAAGTGGCCATCCTTCTCCAAGACGTAGGTTTGAATATGCGCCCCAAACGCGTAATGGATGGGGAGCGTCACGGTATCCTTGCCATCCGTTACGGTGTATGTGGCGTGCCCATCGGTGGTCTCCACCGTATAACTGTAGCCGCCTTTTTCGAACGTCATCTTAGGATGAGCCTTCAAGACGGTCAGATTCGGAGGCAGTTCCATGCCAATACCCATGGGTGTTTGCGCTTGATACAGCGCTTGTTGACGATGACAGGTGACACAGGATAGAGACTTGCCGGATTGCGCGGCCCAGATGGGACAAGCGGCCAGCAAGAGCAAAACGAACTTAGCGCGAGGCAGCGGGTTCACCCTCCCGTTCCATGGCAATGGTCAATTGCCGCTCGCGCCGGGAGTCTTCGCTCCGGCCCAGTTTGGAATACCCACCCGCCAGAGCAATGTGATATTCGAGATTCGCCGGATCCAGCTTCTCGGCTTGCTCCAGATGTTCGACGCCTTGATGGACTCGGCCCGTGCGGGTGAGGAGCAATCCGTATATGTAATGCGCTAGCGGCGGGGGTGATGGGCCATCGACTGATTTAGTGGCGTAGGTGAGGGCCTCGTACTCGTCATCGTGTTGTAGATATTCGAGCGCGACCATCGCCAGCGCATCCGCGCTTGCGGGATTTAATTGCAACTCCCGCATAAACTCTGCCATTGCCTGGTCGGGGCGCGACGGCAGCAAATAACTTCCATAGAAATAGTGGACGTTCGGCGCCGACGGATAACGGCTCAGAAGCGTTTGAAAGCCGGCATCGGCCTGACTAAAATCCGTCGCCATCCAATAGAAGGCAGTCGCCCCCGCGGTTGAATACAAATCCTGCTTATCGGCCGGTATTTCCTTTGAGAGGATGGGAGTGCGGAGAGCGGCGAGGCCGATCGCCGGATAAATCGCCGCATTCGGATTGCCGCGATGCGCGAACCACATATACTTCTGCATCGCCTGATCAAACAACCCGGATTTCACGAGCAACTCCGCCTCATGAAAGCGCAGAGCAGGCGCCATCTCCGGTGGCACCGCATCGCCCATAGCCAAGGCATGCTGAATGTGTTGGAGCGATAGCGCATATGCGCCGGTTTCAAATTCACAGAGGCCCAGAAGAGACCACGCGGGCGCTTTGTCCTGTAGGTGAACCAGATGTGTCAATGCATCCTGGCCGGCCGCATATTGATCAGCGTCATAGGCAAGCGATCCGAGATACCACCAACCCTCTGCCCAATCAGGCTTGAGTGCCACGGCTGCTCCGTAAAAACGAGCGGCGCCCGGAATATCGTTGGCCTCTCGTGCGGCAGCGGCCTTCTGGGCCAGAACATCAAAGCTGTCTTGACCATAAGCGCAAAATGCAATTGTTACGAGCATCGCGAGGGCAGAAAGCTTGCTCATGACCGCATCAATTCGCGCTTCTGGAGGCCAGAACTGCCGGATCCTGTTGCGACTTTAAACGAATAAACTCGGCCTTTTGCTTGAGCGCGTCTTCCTTCCTGCCCGACAATCGATAGGCCTGCTCCAAGTAGAAATGCATCTGCGGATTGGAAGGCGCCGTTTGTAGCGCGGCCTCAAACTCCGGGATAGCCTTAGCGGGCTCATGCATGGCCAGAAAGGCGCGGCCCTCTTCCGAGTGGCACAGCCAAAGATAACTCGGGGGCGCAAATTTTAAAGCGGAGCGTGCGGATTCCAGAGCCAGTTGCGCATCGCCGTTTTCGTTTTCAAGCCCGGCGGCGGCCAGCAAGGAAGGCCAGTGCGACGGATTTGCAAGCAGCTCTTCTTTGAACTCTCGAAGCGCGGTACCTTGATCGGACTCGAGCAGGTACAACCCGTACGCGTAATGCACGCCGGCCTGATGGGGGTAAGCCGCTAAAAGTTCTTGATATGCGGCAACTGCCTCTGAGGCCCGGCGGCTGTTGGCGGCCCAAAGCGCCCTGCCCGCCAACTCCACTACCGGCCGTTGCGCGCCGCTTAATTCATCCGGCCATAGAGGCAACGTGAGAGCGCAGAGCCCCGCGATCTGGACCACTTGCGGGCTGTTCTCGCCGAATTGTGAAAGCGGCTCCAGCTGTCTCATAGCCGCGTCAAACATAGAAGATCGAATGAAAATCAGCGCGGCGTGTTCCCGCACGGCTGCTTCGAAGCCATGGTTTGGACCCAAGCCAAGCCCTTCGCCTTTTTCGAAGTTTTCGAGCGCTTGATCGAAGTGCTTCAGTTCAAATTCGCAGAGTCCGCGAAAGGCCCAGGATCGCCCCATCGGCGGCGTTAACGCGATGCCTTTATCGAACGCTTCGAGCGCCGAGTCGTAGCGTTGCAGCTGATAGAGAGCGCCTCCGAAATAGAGCCAACCGATGCCCCAGGAAGGGCGTAATTGCAAAGCCTTCTGAAAGGAATCCGCGGCCAAAGCCGGATTGCTATCGACGTTTGCCTGAGCTTCGGCGGCAAGTTGGTCGAAGGAAGGCGTCTGAGCGTGAACCGCGTTGGGTAGAAACAGCGACAGGCCACAAAATACGGCCACAAGATCCAACGGGGACTTCATCGAAAGCAAAGCGGAATAGCTCCTTTTACCTTAACGCATCATCGCTATGCTAGAGCTGTGCGACCAGGCATTCTGGCGTTATTTTTGGCCGTCTGCTGTAGCGCTCAGCAAGCCCCTAACGCCGAGCAACTTTTTCACGAGGCCGTAGCGGCGCAGAAGCGCGGCGACTATGCGGTGGCCATTCAGGATTATCGGGAAGTCGTCAAGCTGAGGCCTGATGTTTTGGAGGCTCGAGCGAACCTGGGGGCTGCGCTGGCCCATGTCGGACGACTGGATGAGGCGATTGCCGAGTACCAAGCCGCATTAGCGAAAGCGCCGCAAAACCCCGCGCTGCGGCTGAATCTGGGGTTAGCGTATTACAAGAAAGCCGATTGGAAGGACGCGGCCGACCAGTTTGCCGCGGCCTATGCGTCGGCCCATGGGGACGTTCGCATCGCGACGCTGCTGGGAGATTGCTACTCGCATTTGAACCGCAATGCGGACGCGATCGGTGTTCTGGCACCGCTTGCTGCCGCGCAACCCCAGAATATGGACGTTGCGTGGGCCTACGGCTCCGCGCTGATTCGAGCGGGACGTCTGAAGGAAGGCTTGGCGCTGGTCGATAACGTCGCGCGAGAAGGCAACAGTGCCGAAGCATACCTGCTTGCCGGCAACACTGAGCTGCAGATGAACGAATTTGAAAAGGCCCGGGCCGATGCCGACGCGGCGTCGCGTTTGAACCCGAAACTGCCGGGCCTGGCAACGCTGCGTGGTCGAACGCTCGAGTACCTCGGCGATGACGCAGGTGCAGTTACGGCGTTGCGTGACGCCATACAAGCGAATCCTGACGATTTCGACGCTCACTTGACGCTGGGGGCCATCCTCAATACTCAGCGCGATCTTCCGGGCGCGCGAGAAAACCTGGACAAAGCGGTGGAGTTGAATCCCACGTCGGCATTGGCGCGATTTGAACTCGCACGCGTGGAGCGCTCGCAAGATGAATTAGACAAGGCTGCTGCCGATTTTGAAGCGGTGACGCGAACGGACCCGAACTGGCTTCAACCGCACGTGGAATTGGCAGCGCTTTATTTCAAGATGAAGCGCCCGGCGGATGGTAGGCGCGAACGTGCGCTCGTTGATAAGCTGACCGCGGAACAGGAACAGCACCGAAGCACTCCAGCCGGTCTCACTTCGCAGCCTCCTTCACAGTAATCACCTGGTCGGCGGCGACATTCTTGAGCGTCTGGACAATGCCGGAAGGCCACTTGATTTCCACTGACGTGGCTATGGCGTCAGGGCCCAATCCGAAGTGAACCGGCCCGGCGCTGGAGGACGCATAGCCCACGCTGTTCGTCTTGTGATTGAATTGAATGCCATTTGCGGATGTCACTTTAATGCGCGCTCCCATGCCGTCGCGATTACTTTTTACGCCTTGGAGCGCAATATCGAGCCAATGGCCGCTGCCTTGACTGGCGTTCATCCAGATTTCGGCTGGCTTGCCAAGAGCCGTTACTACCACGTCGACTTTGCCATCGCCGTTTAGATCACCAAATGCGCAGCCGCGAAAACGGGCGGCCGGACCAACGTCCAGGCCGGCATCGACTACCTTCCAGTTTCCTTTGGCTCCCGGATTGCGGAAAACGGAATTGTGCTGATCGATTTCCGTGTGATAGACCGGCAGGGACAAAACGTCGCCGCGCGTGACAAACATGTCCTTCCAGCCGTCGTTGTCGAAATCGAAAATGCCGACGCCGAAAGCAGACATAGGCATACTGGCCATACGCATGCCGCGCGCCGCAGTGACCTCAGTAAAATCGTGGCCGGCATTGTTCTTGAACAGCGGAAATGTCTGCTTGGCGAGCGCGACAAATGAAATGTCGGGATACCCGTCGTTGTCGATATCGCGGAAATCAAGGCCCATGCCGGAAACAAAATTGCCGTCCTCGACCAAGGCGACTCCCTTGTCCATCGCCACTTCTTCAAATTTGCTGCCCAGGTTATGGAAGAAGAAATTGTAATAGGTATCGTTGGTGACGAACAGGTCCGAGAGCCCATCGGCGTCAAAGTCAGCTACTCCCACGCCCATTCCTTTGCCGACATGCTGCCGGATGCCCCATTTTTCGGAAACATCCTCGAACTTGCCGTTGCCCTTGTTCAGGAAGAGCTGATTTGGCAATCCTTTGTAAAAGCTCGGATTACAGTATTCGGACTGGCCGTTATAGGAGCAGGCCGGATCTGTTGCATAGTCCCACTGCACATAGTTGACGACGAACAGATCGAGCAGACCGTCGTTGTTCACATCGACGAAGGCTGCCGCGACCGACCAAAGAGGGCCGTACTTTGGATCAGGTTGAGCGAGGCCGGCCTTTTCCGTAACGTCGGTAAAGGTTCCATCTCCATTGTTGTGATAGAGCGTGTTGCGATGGACACCGGCCACAAATAAATCTTGAAACCCGTCGTTGTCATAGTCGCCAACGGCCACGCCGATATCAAAGCCAGTCCCGGCTAAGCCTGCCTGCGCGGTTACCTCGGTAAACACTCCATTGCCGTCGTTACGGAACAAGCGATTCGAATATTTTGGATCGTCTTTGCGGAGGGTTGCGATGTTTGCGCCGTTGGTGAAGAAGATATCGGGCCGGCCGTCATTGTTGAAATCGAAAATGGCTAGGCCGCCGGCCATAGTCGCGGGTGCATGCCGGCGCAGGGTCTCGCCGTTTTCTAATTGGAAAGGGATCGGTTTCAGTGTGAAGGTAATCGGTGATGACGGTGTCTGCGAAACCAGCAGCGCAGAAATGGCCACGAGCGGAAGAACTTTGAAGAGCATCAAAACAGGGACTGCCTAAAAAAGAAAAGAGGGGGCAACGTGCGCCCCCTCTTTTCAGTATCACCCAGGCCTAACGGCCTGAGCTAGAAGTTATACTTCAGCGCGAATTCTATGACGCGTCTGCCAGTCGTGAAGGCCGGATAACCGTTGGTTTTGGCATTCGTGTTTGTGGTGCTGGCGGTATTGTTCGGTCCGTTGAAGTTCAAGGTCACGTCGTTGAGACCTTGTAAGCCGAACTGTTCCAGTGGGTGATTGAGGAAGTTGAATGCCTCAAACCGGAACTGAATTTTCTGGTGTTCACCAATGGCGAAGTTCTTATAGAGCGAGAGATCGCTGTTAAAGAACGCCGGCCCGTGGATATACGGCCAGATGATATTGCCGTTTGCGCCACCCGTGGGAAGGGTGAAGCAACTCGGGTTGAAATATTGTCCGGATTGTAAACCGCTCCGGGGATCGCACGTAAGCAACGGGATGATGCTCATAGAGCTAGTACCGAGTTGCGAGGAATTGCTGTACTGCGAACCGCCTGGCAATTGAACGTTCAAAGTACCAGCCTCGTTGGGTTGAATGGGCGCGCCGCTTTGGAGCTGGGTAATGCCCGACAGCTCCCATCCGTTGACAAAGCCCTTTGCAATGATATTGCTGTGCATGGGACTGGGCAGGTTGATGACGTACGCCGCATTGAAGATGTGGGTATGGTCATAGGCCAACACGCCGTAGTTAGCCGCATTGCTGTAAGGATCGAGGAGCGAGCCGTTACCGCCGCCGTTACCACTATTACCATCGCGAATACCTAATACCTTGCTGAAGGTGTAATTGGTCGTGAAGGTTGCCTTACCGGTTTGTTTCTGCCAGGTGGCGACAAAAGCGTTGTAGTACTGATAGTTGTCATGCTCAACCACCTGAATACCCGTGTATTGGTGGTACGGATAATAATCGTTGGCGTTGAAGCCGCTGGCGGTGGGATTGACGATCTGGCCGGTAAGCGGATCGGGCCGGAAGAACGCGCCGAGTGGGATCAAATCCTGATTGGTCAAAGCGCTGTCGCCTAATAGATCGTGGCTTTGGTTACCGGAATATTGGAATTCCGCCACCGAGTTCCAAGGTGTACGCTGCGAAATGGTGAAATTGTAACTCTCCGTATAGGGTGTCTTGTTATCGCCCATTTGTAGAGCGTTGACGCTTGAGCCCAGTCCGGCAGCACCTAAGCTGGGCGAAAAGAGTGGGAACGAGTTGTAGCCGATGCAGCAACCGTTAGTCGTGGATTCTTGTACGACCTGGTTGGGAGCACCGAAACCCTCGCTCGCCGTGTTGTACGAAAGCTGATAGCGGTAGACGCCAAATCCGCCGCGTATGACCGTTTTTCCGGTGCCAAAGATGTCGTACGCCATGCCGAAGCGGGGTTCAATAAAGAACGGCTTCGACGGGAAACCCGATATGGGAATGTTCGGGTCGATCGCGTGCCATTCTAAGCCGGTGTAAGCACAGGTCGTGCAGGTGGCGTTATAGGTGTATGGATCCCAGACTGCCAGTCCATTGGGACCGCCAGTCCATTGGCCCATGTGGTCGAAGCGTACGCCAAGGGTCAATGTCAGGCGGCGTGTTGTTTTCCATTGATCGTTAAAGAAAAACGAGTATTGGTGGTATTTGAAGTCCTGGACCGGAGAGTCATTCGATTGAGTGAATCCGGTGATACGGCCGGTAGCGAAATCCGCCAGAGAGTTCCCGGTGGTGTTGAAGCCGTAGTTTTCGAAGTCCAAGACACCTTGGGGGGCGCCGAGATAGTTGCTGCCCGTTTGCTGGTTACGCGCGAAGTCCCAGTAGAAACCGGCCTTCAAAGTGTGCGTACCCACAACCTTAGTAATGTTGTCGGAAACGTTCGGCGCTTGTGAAAGTTTTCCGAAGTCGCCACCCTGCCAGGCTTGGCCAAACGTGGGAGCGAGATAGCCCGGGACCACGCCCGCCCAATTAGTGGTGTTGGGAACTTGCGGAGTGAACTTGTCGCTGAACAGTCCCGATTGACTGTAGCCGACCTTCGACGGATTGACTGCCGCCGCGTTGCTCAGACTGATCGGATTGATGAATGTGGCGTCGGCGAAGACGAACTCGTTGGTTAGGGTGGGAGAGAACGAAGTGGTCAGATTGGCGCTGTAAACTTGCGAGACCTGTTTGGCGGGCATGGAGGAAGGATAAGGAATGGAATTACCCGCATACCACCAGACGCTGATCGGATTCAAGTCTGTCTCATCCTGGCGGCTCCAGGAAAAGAAAGCTTTGTTGTTCTGATTGATGTTGTAATCACCCCTAACACGAAGCTCCCAACGGTCGACCGGCTGCTGGATGAGGTCCTGAAAGTTGTAGCCACCCTGGGTCACAGGATTGACGTTTGGCGCCGGCATCAGCTTATACAGCGCCAGCGAATTGGGATCGAGCATCGAAGCCGGGATGATGCCTCCGGGTAGTTGCAGAGTCTTGTCGCCCCCCTGAACCGCCGTGCAAGAGTTTGCCGTCGCGCAAGGAGCGGTTGCCGCGGAACCGAATGTATTGGCAAAGGAGGATCCCAGGCTGTCCAGGTAAGACTGACTAAAATTACCTTGCATCATTTGCTGGGTAGGGATAAAACGGCTGAGCAAGCTTCCCTCGGGATTCTGACGCATGTCTTCAAAGGCCCCATAGAAAAACAGCTTGTCGTGGTTTCTGTTAAAGCGAAGTTTAGGGAGAATGACCGGACCGCCAATATCGCCGCCGGGGTAGTAATAGCTATCGTCCGGTTTGGCAATTCCCTGGTTGCGGAGATATGAATCTTCCGAACTGAAAACGCCATTACGGGCATAGAAATAAGCCTGTCCGTGGAAGTGATCGCCGCCGCTCTTGCCAATGGCCTGGAACGTGACAGGACCTTTGGCGAATTCGGCGCCATAGGCGGAGGTCAGAATCGTGACCTCGGCGGTTTGATTCTGATTCACGTTTGAGGTTTGGGTTCCCTGATTGCCGGGATCGAGCAGGTTCGCGCCATCCAAGGTCATGGTCATGCCGCCGTTGGGCTGCGTTCCACCGGCGCTGAATGCGCCGATTGGACCGCTGTTGCTTTGGGTAGTCAAGCTACTCCACATGCTTTGGCTCAGGCCGGTGTTCATGCCCATACCAGGCATGATCTTGATCAACTCGGCGGCATCGCGGCCCTGAATCGCCAGCTCCGTGATCATGTGTTCATTTAGGGTCTCGCTGATTTGACCTGTATCGGTCGGGACAGGCAGATCAGCAGCGGAAATCACTTCGATTTCCTGCTTCGCCGACCCGATCTGCATAACAATATTGGGCAGCGTGATATTGGCTGCCTGGCTGAACGGAATACTCGTTTCTTCCCAGGACTGGAATCCGGGCGCAGTGATGGTCACGGTATATGTTGACGGCTGGACCGCAGCGAAGTTGAAGAAACCAGAGGAATTGGCCACCGTATCACGCGTTTCGTGATTGTGCTCGTTCAAAAGAACAACCTTGGCGTTCGGAACGACGGCGCCGGTGGAATCGGTGACCGTACCGCTTAACGAACCGGTTGCATTTTGGGCGAAGGATACGGAGGAAAGACAGACCGCTAGGAACAGCCCGATCAGGGATGTGCTCAGCGCAAAAAACTGCCGCTTGAATGAGGCACGCCTCATCCGTGGCAGGGAAAGACTCGACATGGGACCCCCTTGCTGAATTCAATAATGTTGTTGTGGCGGGTAGTTGGAATTGCCGCCAGTCAGCTTTGTGAAGTATAAGAGGATCTTGTATGGGCGCGGCAGGTTAATGTGCAATTAATTATGTTTCGTCAAACGCCGAGTTTGTACATCCAAGAAAAGAGGGGCTTTAGGGTGGGAGCAGAGTGGCTGATGTAACCGTTACATCTTCCCGATGGGAATGATTCGTAACGCCTTTTGTGCGAAAGTCGGTATTCCAGGAATGGAATACTTGGCGGCCTCGTCTACAGCTATCCACAGGGATAGACGCGGAAATACGCTCTAAGATTCGTAGTAATATTGAACTTTCGTTAAATAGTTGCAGAGCCGCATCCTTTGGTATTTCGTCCCGCGCGCCATCTTACGGACTGACTGGGGCCTATTGCTTCCGGGCGGCCGCGGCGTCTAACGTGGCTACTTGTTCGCGAATAGCGGGGGCATCGCTCGCGTCTGGGACGAGTTCCAGGTAGCTTCTCAGGCACTTGGCCGATTCGGCATACTCGTGCCGCTGCATCAGGATGATCCCTAAGACAAAATCGAGCTTTGGCGCAGTGTGCTCCTTATCGATTAATAGGCCATGGCGGGCGGCGACTTCGGCGTCGTCCATGCGATTCAACTTGGCCTTAGCGAAAGCATCAAAAAGGTAGGCGGCGGGAAAGTCGTCGGGATCCAACTTGAGCCAGCGGGAGGAATAGTCCTCGAGACCCTGCCAATTGCCTTGGCGGTAAGCCAGGGCGGTCAGGTTTTGGTAGGGCTTACCGTACTTGGGGTCGCTGTCCAGCGACTTAAGCCAAGCGGTGTCGGCCTCCCGCAATTGGTTGAGCGCCTCGTATGCAAGACCAAGTTCGTACCACGCCGCCGCGAACTTGGGATAAACCTTAACGGCGGCGTTGAATTGGTTAACAGCGTCAGCCCACTTCTGAGCTTTCATGGCCACAAGACCTTTGTCAAATGACTTCTTGGCATGGGAAGGCGCCGCCAGCGTGGTCGCACTGATCGTGAATTCGCCTGCCCGGGTGATGGGGTGAAGGATAATGGTTCCCACGCGAGCGTTATCGAGGGTGTCCTTCACATCGATCGCTACCCGGGTAGAGCTGAAACCGGCCAAGACTGCCTGCAACTCGCAATCCCGAAGCGAACTTGTGACCGGCTGTGAGTACTGGCTGGCGCTTCCCAATGGTTTGTTCAGATCGGCGGGTTGGGGTGGGGCCTGCGTGGCATCGGAACCGTACTTATCACCAGATCCGTCAACCTTGAAGCTAAAACGGCCCTGCGTATCGGTTGCTACACTCCGGCGCAGGCGTCCGTCGCAGATTTGTTGGACGACGGCCGTCGTTGGAGGTACAGATCCGTCTTCCAGCATCACCTCGCCGGAGAAGAACACTGCGCTCTGACTTGGATTGGTGGAATTGCCGAGGACCTGCGCCTGAGCCACAGCCACAAACCACAGCGTCAGTACCAAAACTGGGGGAGCCCTTAAAGGCATTCGGACGCAAACTTCCGACACGAGTCTACCAGTTTTCCGAGGAGCCTGTTCTGTTCGTTCTTGATAGAGTGAAGTCCTCGCTCTAGATTCAAAAGATAGCTAAATGGCTCGAACCCGATCTCGCGGCCACGTCCTCCGTGGTCTGCTCGTACTGGCTTGGTGTCTCGCTGCAACGCTCGAGGCTCAGGAAACATTGACGCTGCAAGTGGTGGTTCGCGACGAGCACCGGCGGTCAGTCGAGGATTTGAAGCCGGAAGAAGTTCAGATCAGCGAAGATGGCAAACCGGTCACTGTTCAGAGCTTTCACCGGGTGCGGACCGAGAAACCCGAGTTGCTTTCCATCCTGATGAACTCTGGTTCAAGCGAAAGCGTGGCGCTGGCTCGAGAGGATGCGCCGGAATTGTTCACGGGGGATAGCGGCAAGGATCTTCGAGGGTCGCTTTGGGATACGAAACAGGGATCGTTGCTGCTGAATTGGTCTTCCGATCGAAAGGCACTTACTGAAGCTCTGCAAAGTCTTGCTCAGGATGCCGTTGGGTCAAGGACTGTCTCGCCCACACTTGAGGCTGTGGCCGAAAGCGCGCGCGCCAGGATCAGGGAGCAGCATTCGGAACCATGGTTCGCGGTCCTATCCGCACTGATTGCCGAACAGGGTTCGATCGAAGGACGCAAAGAGGTGGTCTTCTTTGCGCCTAAGGGCGAAGAAGGGTCCACTACCGAAAAACAAATCGCGGCGTTGGGTTCAAACGCAATGCGCGCCGGCGTAAGTGTCTACATTGTTGAGACCGGCGATGCGAATGCCCAGGCGGAAGCAAAGGCCTCGGCTTTGTTGACCGGGCATAAAAATAACGCCGAGGCCGGCCAGAACGAATGGCGTGAATTGGCGCAAAAGACGGGCGGCTTTTATCTGGCCGCTCCGAAAAACAACGTTCGCGATGCCCTGCGCCGCGCGGAGGAAGACCTGAGTTCGTATTACGCCGTAACCTTTGTAGGCCCCCCCCAAACGGGAGATGGACACTTTCGCCCCATCGCGGTCAAGACAACGAGGCCGCGCACGGCGACGCAGTATGCCACGGGCTATTACTCGGTTCCCAACGTTTGTGCCTTTGATTTGGCCGCCTATGAAATTCCGCTGCTGGAAGCCATGCATTCCGGCGCTTCAGGCGATGAATTAAATTTTGACAGCCAAGTGCTTCGTTTTGGCGAGCACGATGGCAAGACGACGGCTGCCGTAGTGGTGGAAGTTCCCCGTAGCACGCTTTATAACGCGAACGATGACGAGGAGAAGCTGCTGAAGATTCATTTCTCGGTCTACGCGCAGATCAAGTCGGCGGATGGGAAGGTCATCCAACGGTTCACGGAAGACGTCCCCTATGAGACAGCGATCGAGAATGCCCACGCGTCACCCAAGAGCCTTTTCACCTTTCAACGTTCGTTCTTGCTGGCGCCCGGTGAGTACAGCGCGGAGGTTGCGCTGGCCGATCAATTGGCGTCCAACATCGGCCGCCACGAGATGAAGTTCTCCATCAGCGAACCGAAATCTCCCATTGCACTCGGCGATCTGGTGTTGATTCGGGGTGTGGATGCCGCGACCACAGATGTCGATAATCCGCTGCGTTTCGCCTCGCAAGCGATCATTCCGTGGGCCGGCGACGAGCTGCCTCTGTCGCATGGCAGTGAACTACCGGTTCTCTTGAAGGTGTATCAGGACCCCTCTGTCCCATCGCCGCCGGACGTGCGGCTCGAAATTCTTCATGACAAACAGTCGATGGCAAATCTTCCGCTTATGTTGAGCGGCGGCAAAGACGGCGAGTATCAGGCATTGGTTTGGTTGCCCGAATCATCGCTACAGCCGGGGCATTACACCTTTGTTGCTCACGCCTCGCAGGCAGAAGCAACGGTCGAGCGGCGAAGAGAGTTGGATATCGTTGAACCCGGTAAGACTGGCGCATTATCAATTGCGGATAACGAGCCCGATGTGAGTGCGAAGCAACTGCTTTCGCCGGCTCCCGACCTGATTGCTGGAGCAAAGCGCCCCTCCGACAGCGAAATCGACGTCATTTTAAAAGCGGCTCGCGAGCGAGCGCTCGATTATAAGAGAGGGCTGCCCAATTTCAGTTGCCTCCAGACGACGAAACGGTTCACCAGTAAATCCGGGCCCAAAAATTGGAAGGCTAAGGACACCATCACCGAACTGGTGCGCTACAACTCCGGCAAGGAACAGCACGAAGTTCTGGAAATCAACGGAAACACAAGGGATCTGGACCCGAAGGAAATCAAAGGCCTAATTACGAAGGGCGAATTCGGCGAATTTTTAGACGCCATCTATTCTCCCGATGCACACGCGGAGTTCGCCTGGCAAGGTATTACGTTGGTTGACGGGCGGCAGTCGTATGTTTTCGCCTTTAAAGTGAAGCGTTCAGATTCGATTTATAGTTTGTCCACTATTGACGGCCGCTCGCGCGTGAACTCCGCTTTTCAGGGCCTCATTCACATCGATAAGAATACTTTGGCCACGCGATTTGTCTCGATAGAAGCCGAAAGCGTTCCCAAGGAGTGCCTCTACCGGGAAGCGAACATCGCTGTGAATTACGCAGAGGTTACGGTAAGCGGACAAAAATTTCTTTTGCCGAAGAGCGCGGCATTGACGACCCGCGTCGGCAGGCGACTCTTATACAAGGACGACATGGAGTTTCGCAATTACCGCCGCTACGGCGCCACCTCCACTCTGGTGAGTGACACCTCAGGCGGAACGAAGTAACGTGGCAATTCGCCGAAACCGTGATTAGTGACCGTTGCTGCCGTTTGGCTTGTTGACGCAGGACCAGATATCAAAGAAGCGGCTTGACCCGGCTTTGTGGTAATGGTCAAAGAATGCCTGCCGGAACGCGGCGTTGAACAGATTGCGTTGCGGCATTACGCGCGGTCCATAGAGCGAGTACAGATTCACCTGCGAAAATGGCGGTTCACCTTTAGGGATTAGCCAGATGGTTGTTCCGCAGGATCCCATGTAATTGGTGTCTGCTTGAGGCATCTCGACGCCGGACAATTGCATATCGCACAGCGCGGCCGCGTCGAAAGTCAACGGATTGCCCGCCATCACGAGAGCCGGTCTGACGTACGTCGATGCATATGCGGGCATGGGCGGAACAAGGCTGGTTTCTCCATAGCCCATACCAATGCGGTCCTGCGGATGGGTGCGCATAATGCCATCGACATCCTTTAGCAGCGCCACCGCATATGGCCGCTGTCCGGCGACGACCGTTAAATCTCCGCGGATTTTGCCGGCCAGACGTGCACCGAAAAACAGGCCGACCAGCAGCCAGCAGGTAAACTGCGGGATGGAGCGATGGATGATCACTCCGGAAGTACGTTGCGCATTGGCAGCAGAGTAGAGGTCCGCGCAGAAGTAGCCGAGCAGTGGGCAGAAAGGAAGTAGATGATGAACTCCCGCTCCGGCCTTCGAACACAACACAGCCATTACGAAAAAGCACGCGATCAGCGTGACGATGAAGAGCCGCCTTTGACCAAGATAGGTGCGAAACCCCGCGTGATTGATCGTTGAAAATCTCCACATCAAGAGAAGAATTGGCAGCGAAAACTTTACTGCGTATTCCAGCATGTTCTGAATGCCGACGCCCAACGGCTGCCTTGAAGCAGCATGCAGCCATATCAGATAACCCGGCAACGAGATGCCGGGGATCAGGAAGGGCGCGAAGCTTAGGACGCCCGCGGCGAACAATGAAGCAACCGCGATTTTCCAACCCTGGCGGTCGCCCAGCAGAACATAGATCGGAAAGAAGTAGAGTACGCCGGTGAGCTTAACGTCGGCGCCAGCCGCGCAAGCTAAGGCAGTCAGAGTAGCTGCTAATATCGCGTTCGGTGAGAGCGCCGCGGCAAGCGCCCACGCCGCGCACAGAATGATGAACACGTCGCCACGCACTTCGAGCAGGTAAGGAAGATTCCCCCCCATCAGAAATCCAATGACGATCAGCGCGACGATCGCCGATTTTGGCCGATCCAGCAGTCGGCGATACGCAAGCCACAAACAAACTGCGATCCCAATGACCGCCAAAAGCACCACAATCTTCAACGACAATATGCTGCCGCCGAGAATTGTCATTCCCCACGTGAACGGCAGATAAGCCAACGGCCCATATAGCAGTGAATAGCGTTGAACAGAATCAAGGCTGTTGTAGAGCGGCGAGCCTTTTCCGATGACCCACGCCACCGACGCAATATTGGGCTCAACGTGATCGATAAACCCCGGATACAGCGTGCTGTATAAGGCCACGATCAGGAAACCAATCGTTGCAAGTAACACGACTGGAATCTGAAAAGCCTTTGAAGCCAGGAAGCCGACAATCTTTTTCAACTTTTCAAGCTTCGCATGGCAGACCGTCCCACGACCTCATCGAGAGGTAGAGGTGATACTGGAACTGGAAGCAGAGGATGAAAACGATCGTATGCGTAAAGCAAGTGCCGTCACGGGACTCGGCACTCCGGCTTGCAAAAGATGGTAGGAGCCTGGAAGATTCCGGGCTGACCTTCGAAATGAACGAACCCGACGCTTATGCGCTGGAGGAAGCGCTGCAACTCCGCGAGAAGGCGGGAGGCGAAGTAGCGGTGTTGTCGGTGGGGCCTCCGCGTGTCGCCAGCACGATACGCGAAGCGCTGGCTAAAGGCGCCGACAGAGCCATCCATATTGATACGGGATCAGTTACTGCACTTGATGCTCTGGGTACTGGGCGGCTCATTGCGGCTGCGATGAAGGACGAATCGCCGGATTTAGTTTTGACCGGCCTCCAGTCGGATGACGCGGGATATGGACAAACGGGTGTTGTGTTAGCCGAATGCCTTGGATTTTGTCACGCTACCATCGTGATGGAAGTATCCATCGAAAACGGTTCCGTACGGGTCAAGCGGGAGTTGGAAGACGGATGGTTTCAAAACGTCACCATGCCGCTTCCGGCCGTTCTAACCATTCAATCCGGAATCAAAAAGCTGCGGTACGCCACATTGATGGGAATTAAGAAGGCGAAGACTAAAGAATTAAAGGTCGTCGCCGCGGCCCACTTTGCCATCGACCAAACCGGCAGCCTGGTGACGGTAAACATGCAGGCGCCGCTTCGCGCGAAACAGACGCAACTGTTGACCGGCGAGCCGCGTGACGTAGCCAAGCAGCTTGTCGAGAAACTGAGGTTTGAAGCAAGAGTTATATGAGCGTACTGGTCATTCTGGAGCAGCGCGGGTCGAAGTGGAACCGCATGTCCTTTGAGACGCTGAGCGCGGCCCGCGACATTGCGACCCAATTAGCCACGGAAGTGGACGCCGCGATTGTGGGCGCGGACGTGAAAGCGTTAGCCGAGGAAGCTGCAAATTACGAGGTCCGCAAGATATACGCCGTATCGCATCCGCTGTTAGAACAATACACGCCGGAAGGTATGACGGCGGCGCTTGAACAGTTGATCTCGGCTGTCGCGCCGCAAGTTGTTCTGTTTCCTCATTCCTACCAGGTGCGCGATTACGCGCCACAATTGGCAACGCGATTGGGAAGGGCTCTGGCAAGCGACGTCATCGGGATCAATATCGCCGATGGCGAGGTTCGGTTCATCCGCCAACTATTCCAGGGCAAATTGAATGCGGAAGTGCAGGCGCCGGGAAAGCCATGCTTCGGTTCGGTGCAAGCCGGCGCATTTCGAGCGGCGGAGCCGAGGGTCGCTCCACATCCGATCGAGACCTTTACACCCCAGCTGGACGCTACTCAAATTCTGAGCAAGCCTGAGCCGCCTTTCCGCGAAGCACAGCGCGCGGTTGACCTGAGTGCTGCTGAAAAGATTGTGTCCGTCGGCCGGGGTATCAAGGATAAAGATTCGTTGCAGGTGGTGGAGGCGCTGGCCCAGGTGTTAGGCGCCGAACTTGCCGCATCCCGCCCGATCTGCGATAACGGGTGGCTACCGATGGAGCGCCAAGTAGGAAGTTCTGGACAGACCGTCTCCCCGAAGGTCTATTTTGCTGTGGGTATTTCTGGCGCTATTCAGCATCTCGTAGGAATGAAAGGATCGAAGACCGTAGTGGCAATCAACAAGGATGAATCCGCGCCGATTTTCGAAGTGGCTGATTACGGGATAGTCGGCGATTTATTCGAAGTGGTTCCAGCGCTGGTCGACGAGCTGAAAAAGGCGAAAGTATAAGCAAGCCATGACCACCAAGAGCCGCTTCGGGTGGCGTGAATCGGTGACGCCGGTCTGTGGCTTGGCCTTTGCGGCGGCAATGTTCCTGACAGCAAGTTGCAACCGGGCCGTGTCGCCGGATGTTGCCGCTACTGTGAATGGCCGACCCATTACCTATCAGGAACTGGACCGGGCCATTGCCGCCCAATACCCCAATGCGCCGTTGAAGACGAACGACGACCAAACGATACAGTTGCGTCTGGCAGTCCTACGGACGCTGATCGATAGTGAAATTCTGCTGCAGCGGGCGGAGAAGCAGGGTCTGCTTGCCTCTGATTCCGAAGTGGATGCGAAATTCAACGAGCTGAAGGCGCCCTATACACAGGAAGACTTTCAACGCCTATTGGCCCAGCGCAAGATGAACGCCAATGAATTGAAGTCGCAAATTCGGCGCGACCTTAGTGTGCAAAAGCTCTTTAACAAGGAGATTGGATCGCAAATTTCGATTGCGGATGCCGATGTGACGGCTTTCTTTAACGCCAACAAGGCCAGCTTCAATCTGCCCGAGAATCGTGTGCATCTGGCGCGCATACTTGTTACCCCCAAGCCCGACCCAAACGTTCGCAATTTAAAGAACGATAAGGCCCAGAATGACCAGCAGGCCATCACGAAGATGCAGATGCTACAGATGCGGCTAGGGCAGGGAGAGGACTTTGGCGCGCTGGCCCAGAACTATTCCGAAGATCCGGACAATGCGGCGAACGGTGGAGACATCGGGTTTGTGCCGCAATCATCGCTCGATAAGGCCGATCCCGCGCTGAAGAAGATGATAGAAAGCATGACTCCAGGGCAGATCTCGCCTATGGTTCGCACGGCCGAGGGATTTCAAATCATCAAGCTGCTATCGAGGGAGCCAGCCGGCCAACGAGAGTTAAGCGATCCCCGCGTGCAGGAAAACATCCGCCAGATGCTGTTCCAGCGCAAAGACCAAATGCTGCGCGATGCATTCTATGAAGTGGCGCGTAGTGAGGCGAAAGTCCGGAATTATTACGCCGAGTCCGTGCTTGCCAGCCGCGCTAGCAAGTAAGTCTCTCCGGCCTCTTTGGGCATTCAAACAAATTAAAGCGCTCGCGTTTCGGCACGCACTAGAATGAAAGAGTGCTTACAGACCTGGTACAGATACAGCGGCTAGGCGAGAAGCAACGCGACGAGAATTTACGATTTCGCGCATGGATGAAGCGGCACAACTTTGTGGAACGGCGCTTTAAGGCCATTGCGCAGGACGTTGAGGAAGCGGTCGATTGTACCGCGTGCGCGAATTGTTGCAAGGTGGCCACAACGCAGATTAACGAGCGTGATGCGGAACATTTGGCGAAGTATCTCGGAATGCGGCTGGCGGAGTTTCTTCGGGATTACACCCTTGAATCTTTAGAGGAAGGCCTAATCCTGAAGCGCGATGAGAACGGCTGCGTCTTCCTTAGCGGAAATTTGTGTTCGGTTTATGAAGCGCGGCCGGGAACCTGCGCCACATTTCCGCACCTGCTGAAAGGTAACGGTTCCTTACTAAGCCGCATGTGGCATATGCCCGATCGCGCGGTCTATTGCCCTATTGTGTACAACACGCTGGAGCAGTTCAAGCACGAGACTGGCTTTAAGAAATGAGTGCATTACTGGCCATTCTTGTTCTCGCGCTGATCGCGGCCGTGGCATTTGCCGCTTATCAATGGGCCGAAGCGAAACGCTGGTTTCAGACGGCCAGTGAGGCGCAGCTGCAACGGGAAGCACAACGCCGGGAGTTGGAAGAAGCGCGCCTCGCAAATGTTCGCCAGCAAGTAGAGATTACCAAGGGCACCGAAGTCGCCGCCGTACAATTGCAACTGCTGACGAAAACGCAGCAGCAGCTGGAAGAGAAATTCCGTTCGCTGGCAACGGATGCCTTGCAGAGCAACAGCCAGCTCTTTCTCGACCGTAGCCGTGAACAAATATCCCACCTGGTTCAGCCGGTGAGCCAGTCGCTGCAGCGCTTCGAAGAGCAAGTGCAGGCCATGGAAAGAACACGCGCCGGCGCCTATTCGAGTATCACGTCGCAAGTGCAGGCGTTGACGGAATTGCAGGAACGTGTGCGGCTCTCGACAGAACAACTGAAGACGGCCCTGCGTTCCCCGAGCCAGCGTGGACGTTGGGGCGAAATCCAGTTACGGCGTGTGGTGGAACTGGCGGGCATGGTGGAATATTGCGACTTCGCCGAGCAGAAGACCTTGTTTGGCGAGACTGTGCAGCGGCCCGATTTAATCGTCCAACTCCCAAACAATTGCAAGGTTGTCGTGGATGCCAAGGTATCGATTGAAGCCTATCTTCGCGCCGTGGAAGCGGAACAGGATGAAGACCGCCGCAGGCTTTTAAAAGAACACGCAAGACAAGTGCGGACGCATGTCAAGTCGTTGGGTGAAAAAGCGTATTGGCAGAACTTGGAGTGTTCGCCCGATTTCGTCGTGGCCTTCCTGCCATTGGAATCGCTGTTTAGCGCGGCTTTGGAACACGATCCGGAACTGCTTGATTTTGGAGTACAGCAGCGGGTGATGCTGGCGACTCCGGTTACTCTTATCAGCCTGCTGCTGGTCGTGGCGCATGGCTGGCGGCGTCAGGAACTAGCAGAAAACGTAGAGAAGATCCGCGACACTGGCCTGGATTTGTATCGCCGTGTGCTGACAATGAGCGAGCATTTCACTAAACTTGGCGATGCAATTGAACGGACCACTGAGGCGTATAACGCAACCGTTGGCTCACTCGAAAAGAACGTGCTGACGTCCGCGCGAAGGCTACGTGAGTTGGGGCCGGCGTCGGCCCCGGACCTCGAGGAGCCCGAACCTGTCGAAAACGTCCGAAGAAAGCTCGATGCCGCCAAGTGGGGCATGGCCAGCTGATTAGACTTGTTTACGCGCCTGAGTGCAGGGCTAGCTCCGCTAATTCAGTTTCTCGGTAATCGTCACCGGGCTCTGAAGGTGGAAGGTCAAGTGAGTCTCGACAGGCACGATGGCCTGTTTGCCGCGCGTGCTAACGTCTACCGCCGTTCCCGCCGCTCCGCCTGCGCCCGCACCGACCGCCGCGCCTTTGCCACCGCCCGCCAAGGCTCCGATAATTGCGCCCAGGGCCGCTCCCCCGCCGATTTCCTCCGCATCGCGGGAATGATTGTTCGGAGTCTGTTTAGTCCAATTCTCCGTATTAATAGCGACCCGTTGTCCGTCGGTCGTATTAATTTCAGATAACGTGAGGACAAGTTCGCCGGTTCCTTTGACCCGCCCAGGCTTATCGAGCTCGATGATGTGCCCGAGAACCTTGGAATTTTTGTCTGCGATGATAAAGCCATTCTTAATGATTGGCTGATCGAGCGTGGCACGGAACGTATCGCCTGAGTAGTTGTGGTCAGTTGAGAGTGTCTCCGCCGTTCGGATGGCAATGGTGGTGCCGGAGGCCAGCGTGACCGTCATCGGCTGCCGAGCAGGCGGCTGCTCCGGTGGAACCGCTGGGGCCGGAACAACCGGGGCCGGTTCGGGTTGCTGGACTTGCGGCGGAATGGGTGCTGGCGATGGGGGAGTATCCGCTGCGGGAGCCGGGTTCACATTTGGATTCGGCGGCGGCTCGTTCCTGGCCACCTGTTTCGGGGCGGCCAGCGGCTTCGGGCGGACTTTTTGACGTACTTGGCTTGCTTCCCGATGGATGGGCTTCGGAGCGGGAACAGACGCCGGCTGATCTGGCTGCGTGTCGTTGACTGGAGCGGGCGTCTCGGGAGTTGACTCCGCCTTTTCGGGCAGTTGCGGCGGAGTGCTTGGGCTCGCTGCCGCTTCCTGTGCCGGTGGCGTCGCAAAACGAGTTTCTTTGACGTAAATAAGCGCAGCGAAGCATGCCACGATCAGGCCCGCCAGAAATGCCGACACAAGTTTCATGGTCTTTGGAATGCCGCCTCCAATTACTATCGTGCTACCGTTCGGCCCGGGAGGGCAAAGCGGGTGACGCGCACCTTACTAGAAGGAACGCATCAGCACAGATGCACGTTTCGTTGAAGGCTAGAATGAAAGAGATCCCTTAGTCCCGCATGTCCGAGAGCTATATCTTTGATTTTCCAGCATCCTACCCGGTAGGAACGATCAGTGTGCGTCCGGCTACGGTTCTCGCGCCCATGGCAGGAGTGACGGATACGGTGTTCCGGCGTCTGATCCGAAATCAAGGCGGCTGCGGTCTGCTGATGACCGAATTCACGAGCTCGCATGGCGTGGTCAGCACCCGCAAGACGAAAAAACCCAATCGCAATTTCCGCTATTTGTATTTTGAGCCGGAGGAGCGCCCTATTGCCTGCCAGCTCTTCGGATCCGATCCGGAAGTAATGGCCGAGGCCGCCAAGGTCTGTGAGGAACGGGGGTTTGACACGGTCGATATCAACTTCGGTTGTCCGGTAAACAAGGTTGTGAAGTGTAACGGAGGCTCCGGGCTGCTGCGAGACCTTCCTCTCGTTGAGGCAATCTTGCGCAAAGTGCGCTCGGCGATTTCAATTCCGTTAACTTGCAAATTCCGCTCCGGTTGGAGCGACCGCGACTTAGTCGCCGTACGTATGGCGCAGCTGGCAGAGGACTGCGGTCTTGCCGCCGTCGCTCTGCATCCCCGAACGCGCGAACAAGGCTATAGCGGAAAGGCCGACTGGACGCAAATTGCCGAGGTTAAGGCCGCCGTGCGCATTCCCGTCATCGGAAACGGAGACGTCATTTGCCCCGAGGACGTTATCCGAATGCATCGCGAGACCGGTTGCGATGCTGTCATGATCGGCCGCGCAGCCTCTTATAATCCCTGGATCTTTCGGCAGATTAACGAGTATTTATGTCTCGGCCGTTACACGGTGCCTAGTGATCGTGAACGGTACGAAATGATGAAGACTTATTATTTAATGCTGGAGCAACATGGCGAATCCGATGCCGTCGGTAAGATGAAGCAATTCGCCACTTACTTCACGCACGGCGTCCGAAATGGTTCCAAGCTGCGAACTAATATTTATCGTGCTCAAAGCGTCACTGAAATACTCGAAATGGTGGACTTGTTCTTTGACGGCGAGTTAGGCGAGTTGGAAGGCGCCGAGCCGGTGCTCGTCGCATGAAACACGTGCAGCTCATCACGGACGGCTCATGTATCGGAAATCCCGGCAAGGGCGGTTGGGCGTGCATTCTGCGCTTCGGAGAGCGCACAAAAGAAATTTATGGCTCCGAACCGCACACCACCAACAATCGGATGGAATTGACGGCGGCAATAGAAGGTTTGTTGCGACTGAAGGAAACGTGTTCTGTCGAGATCATAACCGATTCCGAGTACGTTAAAAACGGTATAACGAAGTGGATCCAAGGCTGGAAGAATCGCGGGTGGAAAACTGCTGAGAAAAAGCCCGTTATGAACCAGGACTTATGGGTCCAGCTTGACGAGTTGGTGGCGGCCCATAAGACTGAATGGAAGTGGACCAAAGGACACGCCGAACATGCCGACAATAACCGCTGCGACGAACTAGCCAACCAGGCGGCGAGGGAACAGCTGCAGAGCGACCCCACCCATCGCCGTCTTCCCGCCAAACTCGCCTGAACTCCATGCCAGAGCGGATTTGTCTGTTTGGCGGTACCTTCGACCCCATCCACAGGGCGCACGTGCGAATCGGACAAGAAGCTCTCAGGACATTCCAGCTGGACCGAGTGGTCTTCGTTCCGGCTGGAAACCCGCCACACAAGGATGCTGCCACCCTCGCTCCGTTTGAGGATCGGTATCAAATGGTCCGGCTAGCCTGTGAAGGGCGCCATGGACTTGAAGTGTCGCGCGTGGAAGCGAGTTCAGATCTCAGTTACACGGTGGACACCGTTGCCCGCTTCGCCCGCTGTCTCGGAACCGGCGACCGGTTGTTCTTCCTGATCGGATCCGACGCTTTCGATGAAATCGAGACTTGGCACAATTGGCCAGAATTAGTGCGGCTAACAGAATTTATCGTCGTTGCCCGACCGGGACATGAGTATCGGATTCCCAGAGGGGGCCGGGTTCTCAGACTTGACGAACTGGCTCTCCCTGTATCAAGCTCGGGGATACGGAGCAGGCTTTCTGTACGAGGTCTCACGCCAGAGCTATCGTCCGCAGTGAGGAAATATATTGACATTCACGGGCTATATGGCGCCAAGAGTGTCAAGGCCACGCGATTATCCGCAGATTAGCCGGGTGAGGCGAAGTACTCGGACCCCCAGTACCTTCGTTTTCTAGTCCTTGTGGAAAACGTGGGAATAGTACTTGGCAGAAATACTTAAACGTTGATAACGCACGAGTTTACTCACACAGAGGCCAAACTCTTCTCCCTCTGAGAATAGGACCCTCAGAACCGGAAGTTTCCCTCGACTGTATTAC